>NZ_CP110009.1:710000-1065000 GCF_025947305.1 Flavobacterium sp. N3904 | reverse complement strand
TACCGATACTGAAGATATAATTATTACAGAGCCGACTACAATTGTGGTTCTACATCATGAATTACCTATTACATGTGGTGCCTTGGGAGTATCTAAAGGTTCAATTATTATTGATAAAATTACAGACGGTGTAAGTGCTATTGGTGGAAGTGGGGGAACTGGTCCTTATAATTATTTTGTAACAGGTGTTAATGGTTATAGTCAATCTGAATTGAATAATACAGGAACCACTTCTATTACTTTTAATGTTGTTGATTTTGGGTTGTACCAAATCAATGTTGTTGATGCTAATGGTTGTACTAAAATAGTTCAAAACGTATTGGTAGCGTCGCCTCCAGATGATTTGGACATTAGTGTTGTTTCTCCTCCTGCAGATTGTTCTACTCCAGGGTCTGCTACGGTTTCAATTGGTGCCCTAAGCAGTATAACAGGAACTGGACCTTTCTATTTTAGAATCTACACTGGACCTGGTGTTGTATATAACGCCCTTGACCCGACTTGGATTCCAGAAGCTCCTCTTCTTAGTAAGCAAGCTACTTTTACTAATTTGATACCAGGTGTTACTTACACGTTTATGGTATATGATGCAGATGCTGCCCATGGAGGAACAGGATCAGGATGCTATTATTACGAAACCTCAACGGTTCCAATTCCTACTAATTCATTAATAACAGTTAATCCCTTAGTTGCTAATAATATTACCTGTAAAGGAGCTGCAAACGGTAATGTTACCTTCACTATTAATCATCCTTATGGTGTTGCAACTCCTGTCACTTATCAGATTTACAATTCACAAACTGCCTCAGCGGTAGGAGCAATTGTTTCTGATATTGTGCCTGCAAGTGGTATCTTAGTAGTAAATAATTTTGGGGTTTTACCTTTTGGTAACTATTTTGTTTTAGTTAAAGAAGATGTAGGAGCAACTCATGCAGGTTGTAGTTTTGCTACGGTTCCTTTTGATATTACTGAAGCGGCTTTTGATTTGACAATTAATGCAACCATTTCAAAACAACCCAATACATGTAATTTAACAGCAGGTATAATTACCGCTAATGCAAGTGGAGGAAAAGTTGTTCTTGCTGATCCTACGGATCTTACAATTATACCGATTCCTTATTTATATCAAATTACTACGGTTAATGTTCAACCAGCAGTTGCTGATTTGAATTGGAATGCTAGCAATACTTTCACAGGATTGGCTGCCAATACTTATTATATTTGGGTTAAAGATGCTTATAATTGTATAAAAATGGTGTCTAAAACTTTGATAAATGATACACCTCCTACAATTACACCTCAAACACCACCATGTTTTGTTGCAGGATTGAATATTAATTTGGATTTATCCACTTTTAGTGCATTTACCATCGGTTCTCCAACGTACAGCATTAACGGTAGCAGTTTTCAATCAAGTCCTAATTTTACAATAAGCGCACCAGGTTCTTATACTTTGGCAATCAAAGATGGAAATGGATGTATTGCGCCTACTCCTTATGTAGTAAGGGATGAGATAGTATCAGGACTTAGTATTACCAAACAATTGGATTGTACAGTGGGTACAGAGGATGCTACAATTCATGGGGATGTTGCAGGTGGTTTTGGTAGTGGTACGTATTCTTATACAGTGAAAATTGGTAGCGGTGCTTTTGGAGTAAGTGTGCCAATTGTTGGTACTACTTTCGATTATTCGGCAGCGACACCTGACACCTATACTTTTGTTATTACTGATGGTACCTGTAGTGTAACTGAAACAATTGTCGTTGATCCTAAAGTGCCAACCGTATTTACTACTACAGTAGTAGATGTAAAATGTTTTGGTGATAGTACGGGAAGTATATCGGTTGATGTTACTTCTGGTGAAGGACCATATGAATATAAATTAACGGGAGGTCCAGTTTCTTATGCATACCAAGATTCAAATCAATTTAATTTACTAACTGCAGCAACAACCTATATTGTTACTGTTAGAAGCAAAGGAAATTTGTGTGAGTATGCTAATGCACCTATAACAGTTGCTCAACCTACCCAATTAGCGGTTGATGTGCCAATTATTGCTCCACTTACTTGTGGCGCAGGAAATGTGGCACAAGCGGCTACAGTAACGCTTAACGCTACACCATTAACGGGAACAGGTCCTTACGAATATAGTTTTAACGGAGGTGCTTATGGAACTGTAAAAATATTTACTGTAAACGATACAGGTTCTGATCAGTTGGCTATACCTTATAAAGTAAAAGACAGCAACAATTGTGAAGTGTTGGGTACTGTAGATATTTTCAAACTGAATCCTCCAGTTTTCAATTTGCCTGCATTTACACAATCTACAGTTACTTGTCTAGCTCCTACTAGTGATGTTACTGTGATTCGCACAAATGGAGTTGGAACACTAACTTATGAAACCATTGCGCCTTCACCAATGATTGTCAATAATGGTGCAAGTAATGTGTTTTTTGGTTTAATCCCTGGTGATTATGTTTTCCGCGTAACAGATTCCAATTTCTGTACAGATCAAGTTAGTTACAAAGTAATAGATGTTACTAAAATCGACCTTCAAGTTACATCAAAAACTGATGTAATTTGTAATGGTTCGGCTACTGGTACGGCTACTTTAGCGGTAATTGGTTTCGGAACTGGTGTTGGGACATATAGCTGTACTATCAATGGGGTACCATTCCCATTAGTAGCGCCTAATGGTAATACATCTCCAACAATTAGCTTAACAGGCTTGGCCGCAAACACTTATTTAATAAGAGTTACAGATGATGAAACCACATGTTTCTCTGAGCAAACCATAACCATTAATAATCCTACTCTACCTTTGAGTCGTACTATTTCTGTTACACCACTAACTTGTGCGTCCAATGGAGCTGTAACCATTGCTGGTATTGGCGGATGGGGTAATTATACCTATACACTTACGCCTCCGGTAGGACCAATAGTAACTAATACTACAGGTGTTTTTGATAATTTATCTGATACTACTGGAGCTTATACAATTATGGTAACAGATGCTAATGGTTGTAATACTGTGGCTGATAACTTTACTTTACTGGTTCCAGTTAATCCAACAGCTACTATTGATGTAACGTCAGATTATTGCTATGATGGCACTAATGCTGCGACACTGGTTGTCAATGCGACCTCGGCTTCAACGTTTGTGGTAACTCCTTTTGAGTACAGTATTGACAATGGAGTAACTTTCCAAGTGTCGAATACCTTCAATAATGTAACTCCGGGTAGTTATGATGTGGTTGTAAAAGATGCATTTGGGTGTACTTCAGTAGCTACAAATACCGTTATAAAACCACAGCTTTTTGCAACTGCTGTTAAGACCAAAGAAGTGACTTGTATTGCACCTACAAACGGTACAATTAAAATTACGGCAACGGGTGGTTATGGTCCTTACACTTATAAAGTTTCTTCAGATAATGGAGTTACTTTCTCGGCTGTTGGAACGGCATTTATTAATCCTACTGATACTGATTATTCGGTAGCGGCTGCTGGCAGCTATGTTTTTGAAATCACGGATAGCAAAGGATGTCAGTTTACCACTACACCAGCTGTAATCATGGTTGATCCAACACCAGTATCTTTGGTAGCTTCGGATATTGCCATTACTGCAGTAGACTGTAACGGCGCACAAGGCACGAACAACAACGGAACGATTACTGTTACTTTAAATCCATTAAACAACAATCCAAATTATACTTATACGCTAACGCCTGCTGCGCCAGGTTTACCTCTTACGCAAACGACTCCTGTTTTCATAGGATTAGCTCCTGGAACTTATGATGTAACGGTAACTTCGGGAAGAGGCTGCGTTTCACTTCCTGTTGGGGTAACCATTGCCACTCCGGTTGCCGTAACGGCTTCGGCTTCGGCACCTGCATTCAGTTGTGCTGTTGATCCAACCAAAACAGTGGTAACTGTAATAGGTGGTGGAGGAACGGGTACTTATACCTATAGCGCAGACGGAACGAATTACTTTGCTACCAATACTTTTGATTTAGTAGATAATGGCGCAGTTCAGAACCCAACGTATTTTGTAAAAGATTCGAATGGATGTGTTCAAAGCACGATTTTGACAACAGCTGTAAACCCATTGCCGAAATTAATTTCTGTGATTGCCACAAATGGTCCAGCGATGGATTGTTTAAACAACCAACAGCAAATGAATGTGGTGATTACTGGAGGATCGAATGTTCCGAGCCCATTCACGTATCAAGCATACCAAGATGGTGTTGCCGTTGGGCCAATAACAGCAGTTGTAGGCAATTCATTTGTATATAATGCTTTAAGTGCAGGTAGTTATTATGAGTTTAAAGTATTTGATAATAATACGACTTGTAGTTTAACATCAACGACTTATGATGTTCCATTATTTAATACAATCAATGTTGTTGCTACAACAGCGGCAAATGTAAAATGTACAAACGAGACCAATGGTGCTATAGAAATCAACGTAACGGGTTATTCTGGCACATATGATTATCAAGTGTACGATGGAGTAAATCCGTTGCCTCTTACTACAGGTTCACACGATACGGCTACTTCAAATCCATTTGTAATTCCGTTTGGACTTGGTGCTGGAAATACTTATACAGTTAAAGTGATAGAGACTGCTTTTCCAAGTTGTACTACAACTTCAAATGTTGTGATTATTACGGAACCTACTCTACCTTTGAGTCGTACTATTTCTGTTACACCACTAACTTGTGCGTCCAATGGAGCTGTAACCATTGCTGGTATTGGCGGATGGGGTAATTATACCTATACACTTACGCCTCCGGTAGGACCAATAGTAACTAATACTACAGGTGTTTTTGATAATTTATCTGATACTACTGGAGCTTATACAATTATGGTAACAGATGCTAATGGTTGTAATACTGTGGCTGATAACTTTACTTTACTGGTTCCAGTTAATCCAACAGCTACTATTGATGTAACGTCAGATTATTGCTATGATGGCACTAATGCTGCGACACTGGTTGTCAATGCGACCTCGGCTTCAACGTTTGTGGTAACTCCTTTTGAGTACAGTATTGACAATGGAGTAACTTTCCAAGTGTCGAATACCTTCAATAATGTAACTCCGGGTAGTTATGATGTGGTTGTAAAAGATGCATTTGGGTGTACTTCAGTAGCTACAAATACCGTTATAAAACCACAGCTTTTTGCAACTGCTGTTAAGACCAAAGAAGTGACTTGTATTGCACCTACAAACGGTACAATTAAAATTACGGCAACGGGTGGTTATGGTCCTTACACTTATAAAGTTTCTTCAGATAATGGAGTTACTTTCTCGGCTGTTGGAACGGCATTTATTAATCCTACTGATACTGATTATTCGGTAGCGGCTGCTGGCAGCTATGTTTTTGAAATCACGGATAGCAAAGGATGTCAGTTTACCACTACACCAGCTGTAATCATGGTTGATCCAACACCAGTATCTTTGGTAGCTTCGGATATTGCCATTACTGCAGTAGACTGTAACGGCGCACAAGGCACGAACAACAACGGAACGATTACTGTTACTTTAAATCCATTAAACAACAATCCAAATTATACTTATACGCTAACGCCTGCTGCGCCAGGTTTACCTCTTACGCAAACGACTCCTGTTTTCATAGGATTAGCTCCTGGAACTTATGATGTAACGGTAACTTCGGGAAGAGGCTGCGTTTCACTTCCTGTTGGGGTAACCATTGCCACTCCGGTTGCCGTAACGGCTTCGGCTTCGGCACCTGCATTCAGTTGTGCTGTTGATCCAACCAAAACAGTGGTAACTGTAATAGGTGGTGGAGGAACGGGTACTTATACCTATAGCGCAGACGGAACGAATTACTTTGCTACCAATACTTTTGATTTAGTAGATAATGGCGCAGTTCAGAACCCAACGTATTTTGTAAAAGATTCGAATGGATGTGTTCAAAGCACGATTTTGACAACAGCTGTAAACCCATTGCCGAAATTAATTTCTGTGATTGCCACAAATGGTCCAGCGATGGATTGTTTAAACAACCAACAGCAAATGAATGTGGTGATTACTGGAGGATCGAATGTTCCGAGCCCATTCACGTATCAAGCATACCAAGATGGTGTTGCCGTTGGGCCAATAACAGCAGTTGTAGGCAATTCATTTGTATATAATGCTTTAAGTGCAGGTAGTTATTATGAGTTTAAAGTATTTGATAATAATACGACTTGTAGTTTAACATCAACGACTTATGATGTTCCATTATTTAATACAATCAATGTTGTTGCTACAACAGCGGCAAATGTAAAATGTACAAACGAGACCAATGGTGCTATAGAAATCAACGTAACGGGTTATTCTGGCACATATGATTATCAAGTGTACGATGGAGTAAATCCGTTGCCTCTTACTACAGGTTCACACGATACGGCTACTTCAAATCCATTTGTAATTCCGTTTGGACTTGGTGCTGGAAATACTTATACAGTTAAAGTGATAGAGACTGCTTTTCCAAGTTGTACTACAACTTCAAATGTTGTGATTATTACGGAACCTACTCTACCTTTGAGTCGTACTATTTCTGTTACACCACTAACTTGTGCGTCCAATGGAGCTGTAACCATTGCTGGTATTGGCGGATGGGGTAATTATACCTATACACTTACGCCTCCGGTAGGACCAATAGTAACTAATACTACAGGTGTTTTTGATAATTTATCTGATACTACTGGAGCTTATACAATTATGGTAACAGATGCTAATGGTTGTAATACTGTGGCTGATAACTTTACTTTACTGGTTCCAGTTAATCCAACAGCTACTATTGATGTAACGTCAGATTATTGCTATGATGGCACTAATGCTGCGACACTGGTTGTCAATGCGACCTCGGCTTCAACGTTTGTGGTAACTCCTTTTGAGTACAGTATTGACAATGGAGTAACTTTCCAAGTGTCGAATACCTTCAATAATGTAACTCCGGGTAGTTATGATGTGGTTGTAAAAGATGCATTTGGGTGTACTTCAGTAGCTACAAATACCGTTATAAAACCACAGCTTTTTGCAACTGCTGTTAAGACCAAAGAAGTGACTTGTATTGCACCTACAAACGGTACAATTAAAATTACGGCAACGGGTGGTTATGGTCCTTACACTTATAAAGTTTCTTCAGATAATGGAGTTACTTTCTCGGCTGTTGGAACGGCATTTATTAATCCTACTGATACTGATTATTCGGTAGCGGCTGCTGGCAGCTATGTTTTTGAAATCACGGATAGCAAAGGATGTCAGTTTACCACTACACCAGCTGTAATCATGGTTGATCCAACACCAGTATCTTTGGTAGCTTCGGATATTGCCATTACTGCAGTAGACTGTAACGGCGCACAAGGCACGAACAACAACGGAACGATTACTGTTACTTTAAATCCATTAAACAACAATCCAAATTATACTTATACGCTAACGCCTGCTGCGCCAGGTTTACCTCTTACGCAAACGACTCCTGTTTTCATAGGATTAGCTCCTGGAACTTATGATGTAACGGTAACTTCGGGAAGAGGCTGCGTTTCACTTCCTGTTGGGGTAACCATTGCCACTCCGGTTGCCGTAACGGCTTCGGCTTCGGCACCTGCATTCAGTTGTGCTGTTGATCCAACCAAAACAGTGGTAACTGTAATAGGTGGTGGAGGAACGGGTACTTATACCTATAGCGCAGACGGAACGAATTACTTTGCTACCAATACTTTTGATTTAGTAGATAATGGCGCAGTTCAGAACCCAACGTATTTTGTAAAAGATTCGAATGGATGTGTTCAAAGCACGATTTTGACAACAGCTGTAAACCCATTGCCGAAATTAATTTCTGTGATTGCCACAAATGGTCCAGCGATGGATTGTTTAAACAACCAACAGCAAATGAATGTGGTGATTACTGGAGGATCGAATGTTCCGAGCCCATTCACGTATCAAGCATACCAAGATGGTGTTGCCGTTGGGCCAATAACAGCAGTTGTAGGCAATTCATTTGTATATAATGCTTTAAGTGCAGGTAGTTATTATGAGTTTAAAGTATTTGATAATAATACGACTTGTAGTTTAACATCAACGACTTATGATGTTCCATTATTTAATACAATCAATGTTGTTGCTACAACAGCGGCAAATGTAAAATGTACAAACGAGACCAATGGTGCTATAGAAATCAACGTAACGGGTTATTCTGGCACATATGATTATCAAGTGTACGATGGAGTAAATCCGTTGCCTCTTACTACAGGTTCACACGATACGGCTACTTCAAATCCATTTGTAATTCCGTTTGGACTTGGTGCTGGAAATACTTATACAGTTAAAGTGATAGAGACTGCTTTTCCAAGTTGTACTACAACTTCAAATGTTGTGATTATTACGGAACCTGCTCTATTAGACTTATCGGCTGTTATTACAGTGGTAAATCAAAATTGCAACAATTTTGGAGCTACGATTACTGTTCCAAGTACATCTGTAAAAGATGGAACTCCGGGTTATACTTATGCTTTTGTACCTTCGGGTTCATCGCCTTTAGGTTTGTACACTTCATCTAATACCAAAGCAATTGTAACGAGTCAAATTGCTCCATTGTTTGATGCAATAGATGTTTATGTACAAGATGCGAATTTATGTACAGCTATGCAAACGGTAAACATTTCTGTTGATCCATTGCCAACAGTTACTGCAACAGTTGCTAGCCAATGTGCTAATGCTGCTGGATATACTATCAATGTTGTGGGAACTGGAGTTGGAACATTAGAATACAGCTTGGATGGAAATAGTTTCCAAAACACTACTTCATTTAATGTTAGTACTCCAGGAAGTTATACTGTAACAATTAGAGACGCGAATCAATGTACAGCTACATCGGTTGTTCCTGCAATTATTTTAAAACCGCTTGGATTACAAGGAGTTGTTTCTAAACCTAGAAGTTGTAACGCTCTTCCTGATGGTGAAATTACATTGACTGCTAGTGATGGTTCTGGTTTACCAAACTATGAATACAGCATTGGAGCAGGAGCTTATGGTCCGTCTAATGTATTTAGCAATTTAGCAGCGGGAACGTACACCCTGAACGTTAGAGATACAGGAACTCCTTTACCTTTCTGTGTACAATCAGTACAAGTAATTATTGATGCACCAACATTGGTGACGGGTATGGTTTTAACTCCTTTAGCTGTAAGTTGTCAAGGTAGTAGCGATGGTTCTATTACTGTAGCTTTAGATCCTTCTACGTTAACAGTAAATAATAACCCGGATTACAATTATAGTTTAACTGGTACTACTTTAAATCCGTTGCCTCTTGGGGTAGCTGTAAGTAGACCGAACCAGCTTTCTAATGTTTTTGACAATTTAGAAGCAGGAACTTATACGATTACCACAACATCATCGAGAGGTTGTCCAGACAGTAAAACAATCACGGTTAATGAACCAGCAACGATTGTTGTTCCTGCTCCTGTAGTGGTAGACTATGGTTGTTCTGTTGCAACTCCGTCGAATACTCTGAACTTGGCTACCATCACTGTGAATCCTCCAACGGGTGGTTCTGGAACGTATCCTATTTACGAATTTGTAAAAGGGGCCACAATAGTTCAAAGTGGAGCTAGTAATGTGTTTACCCAAACCGATTTGTCTGGAGGTACATTTACTATAAATGTTTATGATACTAAAGGTTGCGTAGGAACAACTACAGCAACTATAAATCCATTTGTAAGTATTGATTTTGCAGCTACTGCTATTAATGTAACTAAAGCAATAACTTGTGTTAATGATGAAGAAATCCAAGTAAATGTGGCTACAACTGGAACAAAAGTACCTATGCCAACCTTAATTTATAATGTAAAAGGACTAAGCGCGGGTAGTACTTACAATGTTACAGATCCTATTCCAACAGGAGTCTTTACTGGATTAACAGTAGGTGATTATATGGTTACTGTAACCAACCCAGAAACTGGTTGTGCTATTCAAAAGATACATTACGTAAATGAGCCAAATACGTTTGACTTAAATGTAGTTAACAAATCAGACGTGGTATGTTATGGTTCTAATGAAGGTAGTGTGGAATTCAATTTTATTGATAGAAGTCCATTGCCTACAGATGAATCTGGACCGTATAGCTATATCATTAAAGATGCTTCTGGTGCAATTGTGCGTACTGGAAACAGTACAAATGCAGCGCCAGAATTAATTACTGGTTTAATAGCCGGAACGTATTCTATTACGGCTACACTTACTAGTCCTACTAGTCCACAATGTACTACTGAGATTAGAAGTTTTACTATTAACCAACCTACACAAGCATTAGCAATAACCGAAACACATACTGCAATTACTTGTGCAAATAACGATGGTAGTATTTCTGTTTCAGCTATTGGCGGATGGCCTGGAGATTATGTTTTCCAATTGGAAGAAACGACCTCGGGAATTATCTCACCTTGGAGTGCAACTACCGATTTTAATGGATTAATTGCGGGTAATTATATTGTAAAAGTAAGAGACAATCAAACAAGTTTAAACAGTACTTTTTGTGAAAGACAAGTTCCAATTAGTCTTGTTAATCCAACTCCAATTACTGCTACAATAATTGTTGATAAACCGATGTTAACTTGTTTTGGAGAGACTAATGCTACCATAACGGTCAATACAGTAAATGGAGGTTCTGGAGTTTACAATTATTCTCTAGAAGCAACTTATCCTAATGGAACAGTTACGCTTGATGGTCCACAACCGTCTAATGTATTTATCAATTTAGGTGCTGCAAGTTATAAAGCCATTGTTACGGATACTTGGAATTGTTCTGCTAATACAAATACTTTAGTGATTGCTCAACCTACAGTTGTGTCGGCTAGTTTGGTTAAGACTTCTGTACAAACTTGTTTAAGTCCTGCTACGCTTATATTATCAGCAGTTGGTGGTACAGGTCCTTATACGTATAGTGCAGATCCAAATTTTGCTACTGTATTGGGTTCATTTGCAAATTCAACACCGATTACAGTTCCGTTTACTGCCGTAGGTATAAATCCATTGTTTTATGTAAGAGATTTTAACGGATGTTCAAGCTCTTCATCAAATAGTGTTTCTGTAGCTCCATTAGAGCCTTTAGATTTCAAATTTGAAAATGATGCTCCATTCATCAATTGTTTTGGTGATAGTAATGGACAAATTACTGCAATTGCTGAAGGGGGTTCTGGAAATTATATTTACACATTATTGGATAGTGCTGGTAATTCTATTGTTCCAACTCCAACACAACCAACTCCTGGTTTCTTTAGAGGTCTTCCAGCAGGAAGTTATTTGGTGGAAGTGAAAAGTGGAGATTGTACATCTGCTCGTAAACCAATTACGATTGGAGCGCCTAGCTCAAAATTAACTTATGTGCCAAATGTTGTCCCTGTTACTTGTAATGGTAATGGCGATGGTAAGCTTGAAATCATTGCTACAGGTGGTAGTCCTGCCATTGTATATGCGTTGTCTCCTGAATTGAGCAAATTTGTATCTACCGGTAATTTTACAAATTTAGTACCTGGTGATTACAAAGCAATTATTCAGGATGTAAAGGGATGTAATTATGTTTATGATTTTAAAATCACTGAACCACTTCCGATAGATGCCAAAGTAGATCCTCTTATCCCTATCGTACAGGAATTATGTGCAGGTGAAAAAACAGGTGAGTTTGGTATTGTGATTACTCCTGGTTCAGGAACGGCTCCTTACAGCACAAGTATAGATGATCCTAACGGGACTTATGTTCTGAATCAATTTTTATTCACGGGGCTTTCTGGTGGCGACCACACTGTTTATATTAAGGATGCCAATTTATGTACATTTGAATTGCTTGTGCCATTAGATCCTGCAGTATTTTTAGATCCTCATATAGAAAGGGAATATAATTGTTTTAATAATGCACCAGGTAATGTAGTAACAATTTCAATAGATAAAAGTAATACTAATCCAGCTGATGTGGATTATGCTTTAGACGGAATTCCTCCTTATCAAGCTGACAATACTTTTAGGGATGTAGCTCCGGGTACCCATTTTGTTATGGCAAGACATACTAATAGTTGTAGTCAGAAAACCGAAGATTTTGTTATTGACGATATCAAGCCTGTGGCTATGACCTTAGGTCTTGGTGGTTTAAATGAAATTGTTGCGACCACAACAGGAGGTTCTGGTGTTTATCAGTACACTTTTAATGGGGAATCAACGGGTTCAAACAACAAGTACATTTATTATAAATCGGGTGATTATACAGTTACAGTAACAGACAGTTATGGCTGTTCGGTCACAGTAACTAAGTACTTTGAGTTTATCGATATTATTATACCACCAATATTTACACCTACTGGTGATGGTCATTATGATACATGGAAACCAACCAACACAGAAAACTATCCAGATATTAAGTTTGTAGTTTATGACCGTTATGGCCGTGAAGTAGGTACCTTTGGTTCTGGACAATCGTGGGATGGTACATACAATGGAACTGAGTTGCCAATGGGTGACTACTGGTATATCTTGAAACTCAGAAACACCAAAGACGATCGCGAATTTATTGGTCACTTTACGTTGTACAGATAACAAATATTAAGAGGTTATCTTATAAATAAAACAAAATAAAATGAAAAAAATCGTAATATACTTTTTCCTTTTGACTGTAACATATAGTTACAGTCAGGAGTTGAATGTGCCGGTAGCTACTCAATATTTAGCAGATAATCCTTTTATTTTATCTCCAAGTTTTGCTGGGATCGGAGATAATTTTAGAGTCAATCTTAATGGATATAAGCAATGGGTGGGAGTCAAAGACGCTCCAGAAAGCCAAGCACTTTATGCCGATTTTAGGGTTTTAGACAAATCGGGGGTTGGATTGTCTTTGTATAATGACAGCAATGGAAACACTCGTCAAGCTGGGGGGAAGCTTACTTTTGCGCACCATATTATTTTAGATTATTATTCCAAACAATATTTGTCTTTTGGTATTTCATACATTTTTAACTCATTTAGATTTGTTTTGCCTCCCCATGAATTAGATCCTGGAATTACCGATAATAGATCGACAACCAATAACAACTTTGAGGTGGGACTTTTATATCGATTTGGGGGGTTTTATGCGAGTTTTAATGCCACTAATATTTTGCAAAAGAATCTTGATTATACAACTCAACTTGAACCTAATTTACTGACCAATTATCAAATTTATACAGGTTATGTTTTTGATATCGGAAACAGGGAAGAGCTGGAACCATCCGTTTTTTATCAATTGTTTCAAAGTGATGGACGTTCTAGTACGGATTTAAACTTTAAATACAGGAAATTTAACCGATACGAAGAGTATTATTGGATAGGCGCATCGTACCGTTTCCTGAACGATCAAATTGGGAAACCGCTGGGTATTGGACCTATATTTGGGTTTCAAAAAGGCATATTTACCATGGGGTATTCGTACCAAATAACACTTAACAATTTAGCAGAACATAATTCTGGTACACATTCCTTAACAATTGGACTTAGATTTCTTCAGGGCGCTAGTAACTGTCCTTGCACGCAAAGTCCTGTACACGATTAAAGTTAAAAAATTATATATTTTATTTGGAGAGATGTACAACTGTGCATCTCTTTTTTTTGTATTAATTTGATTTTGATATTTTGACTTCTTTTAGTATTGTTTACCCGTTGGGTTAAATTCAAATAAAATAAGAATTTAACCACATAGAATCATAGATTAATGTTAAATAGGCAAAGAATATATAGAAATAGCACTATTTCACACATAGAATATCTATGTGAAGAGTAAAACGTCTATTTCTTTCTTTTAAAAACTATAAATTCTATGTTTCTATGTGGTAAAAAATAATTTCACCCAACGGGTTATTATGGAGTTTACATCGATTTCGTTAGTAAATTCACAATTTTTTTAGAATTTTCAAATTTATTACTTATTTAAATGTTCTATCTTTGTTATTCTTTCAAAAACAACTAAAAAAAAGAACCATGAAGACGTTAAATAATTTTGATTTCAAAAATAAAAAAGCAATAATCCGTGTTGATTTTAATGTTCCTTTAGACGAAAACTTTAATGTAACTGATGCCACTCGTATCGAAGCGGCAAAACCAACTATAGATGCTATCTTAGCTCAAGGAGGAAGCGTAATTTTGATGTCTCACTTAGGAAGACCAAAAGGTGCGCAAGATAAATACTCCCTAAAGCATATCCTAAAAACTACTTCTGAAATACTTGGAGTACCCGTTCAATTTGCTTCAAACTGTGTGGGTGAAGAGGCTCAAAAGGCAGCAAAAAATTTGCAGCCTGGAGAAGTTTTATTATTAGAAAATTTACGCTTCCACGACGAAGAAGAAGCTGGAGATGTTGCATTCGCTAAAGAATTGGCATCACTTGGTGATATTTATGTAAACGATGCTTTTGGAACGGCACACAGAGCACATGCTTCAACCACTATTATTGCTCAATTTTTTCCTGAAAGCAAATGTTTTGGATTATTATTGGCCAAAGAAATTGAAAGTTTGAATAAAGTACTTAAAAACAGTGAAAAACCGGTAACGGCAGTTCTTGGTGGATCAAAAGTGTCTTCAAAAATTACCGTAATCGAAAATATTCTTGATAAAGTAGACCACATGATTATTAGTGGTGGAATGACATTTACTTTCGTTAAAGCATTAGGAGGTAAAATCGGTGATTCTATTTGCGAAGATGACAAACAAGAATTGGCATTAGAAATATTAAGATTAGCCAAAGAAAAAGGCGTTCAAATTCATATACCAGTTGATGTCATTGCTGCCAATGACTTCTCTAATACCGCAGATACTCAAATTGTAGATGTAAAGCAAATACCCTATGGATGGCAAGGACTCGATGCTGGGCCAAAATCGTTAGCCAATTTTGAAAAAGTCATAATGGAATCAAAAACTATTCTTTGGAATGGACCTTTAGGTGTTTTTGAAATGGAAAGTTTTGCAAAAGGAACTATTGCACTTGGAAATTATATTGCGGCTGCTACTGCAAATGGGGCGTTTTCGCTTGTAGGTGGAGGTGATTCAGTATCGGCAGTTAAACAATTTGGTCTAGAAGACAAAATGAGTTACGTTTCTACAGGAGGTGGTGCAATGTTAGAAATGTTGGAAGGAAGAACATTGCCTGGAATTGCTGCGATTTTAGACTAATACAGCAATTTATTGACAATTTTATTTAGATATTTTAAAAACCTATTAGTGATTCATTTCGCTAATAGGTTTTTTTTATGAAATAATATGAATTTAATGACGTTGTTCTCTTTAAGTCAATTTAATTTTTTTACTTTTCTAAGAATCAGATGTGTTTGCATAAATTATTTTTTAAGGCAAGTTTATATTTAATGAAGAAATGTTTATTTGAAATTTTTTTCATACAAATTTTAAATATTTAGGTCAAATAGCGATTTTTTTTGTACATTTAACATTATTTATGTCTGATTTTAAAAAATACATTTTAAGTTTGCATTAAAGGATTTGTAATCATTTGAATAATAGCACATTGATCTGGCATTTATGACAATGAAATGATCATTATTCGAGAAAAATTTTAGCTACCATTATTTAATGTGAATTCCTGTCATTGCTTAGGAAAACCTTTAAAAAAACAATAAATTTCATCCTATGAAAAATACAATCTTATCGTTTTTTCTTTTGCTTTCTATTTCTATGTTTTCGCAAAATTTTGCGTCGAAAAGTGAAGTACTGATCAAAGATTCCCCAATATCTTATTTAGATTCCATTAAAAACACTTTTGTTAAATACGACAGAACTATTAAAACAGATAGTTTATGGATGAATCAAGTGGCCAATTGTGATATTTATAGTGACCTTGATAAAGAAATAAATACAGTTAATGTTGATAAAGATATCGATAAAGAATTGCCTACTGAATTATTGAAAGAAAGACTGGCGGCAATGGATGCCAAATCTCCTTTTAATATTGAATACAATCAGGGTTTGGAAAACTTGATAAAATCATTTCTTAAAAACAGAAGAAAAGCATTTGCCAATCAAATGGCAATATCCGAATATTATTTTCCTATTTTCGAAGAAGCATTAGCCAAACAAAACGTTCCTTTAGAGATTAAATATTTGGCCGTTGTAGAATCCGCTTTAAATCCAAAAGCAGTTTCTAAGGTAGGAGCAACCGGTTTGTGGCAATTCATGTACCAAACAGGGAAACAATACAATCTAAACATTGATTCCTATGTAGACGAACGGTCTGATCCATTGAAATCTTCTGAAGCCGCAGCACAATATATGACCAATATGTTTGCAATTTTTGGAGATTGGGATCTGGTTCTAGCATCCTATAATTCAGGACCTGGAAATGTTACCAAAGCCATCAGACGCTCTGGAGGCCAGCAAAATTTTTGGAATATTAAAGATAAATTACCAAAAGAAACTCAAGGTTATGTTCCGGCATTTCTTGCAACAATGTACATTTACGAATATCATACAGTACACGGAATCATTCCGAAAAAAGCACTTGTAAAACACTTTGCTACCGATACGATAATGATTAAAAAGGAAATGTCTTTTGCTCAAATTTCAAATTTATTAGACATTCCTATTGAACAATTGGAAGCTTTAAATCCTTCTTACAAACGGAATGTGATTCCAAATTATGCTGGAAAAAACCATTATCTAACACTGCCTTCTTCCAAAGTTGCTGTTTTTACTTCAAACGAAGACAAAATTTATGCTTACGCTCAATACGAATTAGATAAAAGAGAAAAAACGAATCAGGGGAAAAAGAATTTCTTCATTAAAGATTCTGCTGCAATTGCTCTAGCTTCTAATACAAAAACAAAATATTACAAGGTAAAACGCGGTGATAATCTTAGCGATATAGCGAGAAAGAATGATGTTGCTGTTTCTGATTTAAAAAAATGGAATCACATTAAAGGCAATTCAGTAGCATCTGGTAAATCCTTGAAGATTATTATTGAAAACGCCACAGGCGAAAAAGAGAGCATGGTGGCAAGTCTAAGTGCAAATAAAGCAAATTTTGCCAAAGAAAGCCAAAAAGCAACGACAACGGATTCTAAAACAATTGTTGACAAGACGGATACATTAGTTTCTAATACAGCTCCTTTTTATGTTGTTCAAAAAGGAGACAACCTCAATGCTATAGCAAAAAAATACAATACTACTGTAGCCGAAATTAAAGAATGGAATCACTTAACCTCTGCAAATGTTAAATTGGGAGCAACTTTACAAATAGCCAACCAGGCAATTGAAAGCAAAGAAATAGTGGCGGTAAATACTCCAGAACTAAAAGACATTCAATATGTTGTTCAAAAAGGAGATAATTTAGGAACCATTGCAAAGAAATTTGGAACTTCTTTGACGGATATTAAACAATGGAATAATTTATCAAACAATAACCTTGCAATAGGAAATACTTTAATTGTAGCCAAAAATCAAATTGCTATTGTTACAAATAAAGCGACTGTTGATTCATTCAAGAAGAAAGACAATACAACTTCAATAAATAGTGAGAGTAGCTACTTGGTAAAAAAAGGAGATTCATTATTTAGCATATCCAAACAATACCCAGGCGTTACTATATCTGACTTAAAAAAATGGAATAATATTACTGGTGACGATTTAAAACCAGGAATGGATTTAAAAATAAAAGGATAATACAATAAACTTCTATACTTTTGAAGTCTATTTTATATTCAAATGTATAATGAATAAAATTGCTGTTTTATTTCTGATCGTTTTTCCATTCTTTCTTTCTTGTTCTAAGAAAGAGGATAAGTTGTCAAGAACATCTTCAGGAAATATCAATTCTATTTCTGTTGTTATCGATGATAAGTTATGGAACGGAGTGGTGGGTGACAGTATTCGAAACAAATTTGCCGCACCAGTAGAAGGTTTGCCAAAAGAAGAACCGCTATTTGATATCAATCAATACCCCCTTAATTTTATGGAAGGATTTATGACCAATAGCAGGTCAATAATCGTCATTAAAAAAGGAGATTCGAATAGTTTTAGCATCAATAAAAATCAATATGCAAGCCCTCAGAATGTTTTTCATATTACCGGAAATTCAGTCGCTGCAATTCTTGATGTTTTAGAAAAAAATGCTCCCAATATTATTCAAATTATAAAAAAAGGAGAAATCGTTGAGCATCAAAGATTGCTTAGTGATTCTATTTCTAATCCAAAATCAATCCAAAATCAATTCAAAATCACGCTAAAGATTCCTTCAAGTTATTCTTATATTATCAGAAACAATGATTTTGTATGGTTTAAAAGAGAATTCGTAGGCGGCAGTAATAGTTTGTTGATTTCAGAACTGCCTTTGAATGCTTTAAAAAACAAATCCAATTTATCTTCTAGAATTTTAAAAATTCAGGACTCCATTAGTGCGTTATATGTAAAGGGAGCCGACTCATTATCGAAAATGTATATTGACAAATCCTATCCGATTTATTTTTTGAAAACAAAAATCGACGTTAAGACGACCTATCAAACCAAAGGAACTTGGCGATTGAGAGACAGTTTTATGTTTGGTTCCTATGTCAATTATTTTATTGAAGATCCTGATAAAAATCGAGTTTTGTTTATTGCGGGTTTTAGCTATTTTCCATCAAAGGACAAACGGGATTATATGCATGAACTTGAATCAATTATCGAGGGAGTACAAATACAATAATTAAAACAGTATTTTTTAATTAACATTAACTTGAGAATATGTCCCTAGAATGGAAAATAAAGCCTTTTGAGGCGCTAACAGCAAATGAATTGTATGATATACTACAATTGCGAAGTAGAGTCTTTGTTGTTGAACAAAACTGTGTCTATCTTGATCCTGACGGTAAGGATAAGTTGGCTTTACATTTGTTCGGAACTTTTGAAGGTAAAATTGTGGCTCATGCACGATTATTTAAATCTGGTATTAGTTTTGACAATGCCTCGATTGGCAGAGTAACTGTTGATCCCGATTATAGGGATAGAAAATGGGGTCATGAGTTGATGAAGGAAGCCATTGCAGGTGTTTTTCTTCATTTTAATGAAAGTCAAATCACTATAGGCGCACAACTATACCTCAAAAAATTTTATGAAACTCATGGTTTTGTTCAGACAAGCGAAATGTATCTTGAGGATGACATTCCGCATATTGAGATGGTTAGGGGTTGATATTTGCTTTCGTTATATTTTCAATATCGAATTGTATTCAGTAGGATTATTCAAAATACTGACCGCTTTCTTGATTTCGGCATTATTTTTTATATAATAATCATACAAGCCTTCCTGGTATTGGTATCGTATGATAATTTCATCAAGCAATAATCCTTTTATCTCTTTTTGGTTTTTGTCCAATTTAGCATTTTCGGATTTTTGCAAAGCAGTAAGTAATTGTTGGTATTCTGGCGCTATTGATTCGTCTAGTTTTTCTTTTTTGGCTGTAGTCAAAGTGTTTTTCAGAGCTATTTCTGTTTCGGTGTCAAAAGTGAGTTTTTGTGCTTTCAAAAATTGTTTAAAATCCAAGTAATCGGCGTCTGTCAAGACTGGAATTTTAGTTCCTAAATTTGGATTTTTGTAATAATAATTAGTCGCATAATTAAAGATTCCATCGTTTTTTAGCAATGCATTAGCGATAGTACTGGTCTTGGTTTCTTCCATTTCAACATCTGGTAAAACACCTCCGCCATCATAAACCGTTCTGCCTTTTCTGGTTTTAAAAGTGTTATAGTTTTTTGCGTCTGTTCTTGTGGCGACACCATTTTTATCTTTATGGGCATAATCTAAAGCTTGAATGCATCTGCCTGATGGTGTGTAGTAACGGGATATTGTCACTTTGAGTTGCGTTCCGTATGTTAATTCTACAGGTCTTTGCACCAATCCTTTTCCAAAACTGCGGCTTCCCAAAACTACCGCACGATCCAAATCCTGTAAGGCACCCGAAACAATTTCGGAGGCAGAAGCGCTTCGTCCATTTACCAAAATCACTAAAGGAATGTTTGTATCTACTGGCTCTTTTGATGTTTTATAAGTGTTGTTGTGTTTTTCTACTTTTGATTTTGTCGTTACTATAATTTCATTTTTTGGAACAAAAAGGTTGCAAATGTTTACAGCCTCATTTAGCAATCCACCAGGATTTCCTCTTAAATCGAGGACAATTCTTTCGGCACCTTGTTTTTTTAATTGTTCTAAAGCATCTCTAGTTTCATTGGAGGCTTTATTGTTGAAACGAGCTAGCACAATATAACCGGTTTTATCATCTATTTTTCCAAAATAGGGAACCGACTTAATTTCGACTTCATCCAATACAATAACCGTTGAGAGTGTTTTTCCTTGGCGAATGTATTTAATGTCAATTTTGGTATTTTTTGAACCTTTTAAAAGTTGTGAAGCATCGTCTTTAAAGTCGGTAAGAGGAGTATCTCCAATTTGAATAATTTCATCTCCTGCTTTGAGCCCCGCTTTATCTGCAGGAAAATTTTTATAAGGTTCCCTTAAAATCAGTTTGTCGTCTTTTCGTGTAATCAATGCCCCAATACCTGTATATTCACCCGTATTGTTGATTTTAAATTTGAGAACTTCCTGTTCGTTAAAGTAAACTGTATAGGGATCGAGAGAACTTAACATTCCCTTGATGGCGTTATTCATTAGCTCCGCTGGAGTCGTTTCGTCTACATAATTTTTATTCAGTTCTTTGAATAATGTAGTGAAAATTTCCAATTGTTTGGCGATTTCAAAGTAGTCATCTTTGAAACTAACCCCAACAAATAAAAAGGCTGATGCAACAACGGGAATAATTATTTTTTTTTGGAAAAAGGTACGCATGGTTATATGTTTTTTTTCTTGAATCGTTTTTTTATAAAATAAAACAGGGCTGTAGCTATAATAATAAAGGGCCAAATCTCTAATAATCCCAAAAAGAAGCTTGAAACACTATAAAAACCTGACTTAATAGCATTCCAGATTTTGGCTCCGTAGGATATGGTAACACCGCTTTCCTGTGCCACCGTTTTATAAAATTCTATTGTTATGGTACTCAAAGAAATCTGGTTTTGCATGTATCTCAATTGACCTTCTTTGGCTTCAATTTCTTCTCGAATCGCCGAAAGCTGCGCTTCAATTGCCAGCATTTCAGACATTTTGTTTGCTTTAGCTAAAAGTTCCAGATACCTGTTTTCCAGTTTTTTTTTGGCTTTCAATCGAGCATCAATGTCAATGTATTCTTCGGTAACATCTTCGGAACTAATTTCTTTATTGTCAAAATAAGCAACTCCGGTTGAAATATCTTTTATAAAGGAATCAAAATTCTCACTAGGAATTCTTACCGTTATTCTTCTGTAAATTGAATTATATTCTTTTCCTTCACTATCATTCTGTATGAAGGCTTTCCCTTTTTTTACGGCAATTTTTATTTGGTCATAAGTGGTTTCCAAATTGTCTGTTTCAAACCTCAAATTACCATTCTTGATTATTTTTTGCGTTATTATTTTGTCCGCTGCATTCGGAGATTCAAAATTAGCATCTTCCGAAACAATATTTTTTTTTGGAGCTAATTTAATTGCCTGCATTGATACATTTGAAGAGGCTTCGGCGTCGGCTTGTTTACAACTAAAAAACGATAAAAATAAAAGAGTAATTATTAATTTTGATTTCATAGGGCTGTAATTTATTTTTAAAAATACAAAATTAATTTAGATTACAAGCTAAGCTGAATTGTATCTCTTTTTTAAATAAAATGATGTCGATTGCTATTCTTCTTTCTTTATTTGCAACAAAAATTTCTCAAACAACTGTATGGTTTTGGTATTGATTTCTTCATAAGGTAATCTGTCTTTGCTTTGATAAAAAAGCATAAAAGAATAGGGTTGCTCCAAATTGTCTAGTAGTAAATGCTTGTTCAGTCTGTAGGTTTCCCTCAAAACTCTTTTGAAATAGTTGCGATCTACGGCTTTTTTGAAATATTTTTTTGAAACTGAAACCCCAATTTTTATTTTCTCCCCATCACCAAAAGTTCCTTTATTATAAACCAATCGCAACGGATATTTAGAAACCGACTTTCCTTCGGTAAACAATAGTCCAATGGTGATTTTGCTTTTTAGTTTCTCCGTTTTGGGATAGGTAAAGTTCATTTTTTTAAAAGAGTCAAAATTAGTAATAGGCAAAGGTACAATTAAAGTACAGCGATACAATAAATGCAGGTTAAGTGAATTTTAACTTGTTTTTAGAAAATGAGCCGACTAAAATTTCAAATGAATATCTAAATAATTGAAATACAATAGTCTAATTCTATTTTGTTTTATTGCTTTGTATATAAATCTCCTAAAAATATATTTCTTACTTTTGTGGCAAATTTAATAGTATGCTAAAGTTAATTTCGTATCCCTTATCTTTTATTGTTTTAATATTAATTCTGTTGACATTGGTTGTTTTTCACCCCATTCAATGGATATGTTTAAACGTATTTGGTTATCAGGCGCATAAAAAAAGTGTTGATTATCTAAATTTTATTTTATTGCGAATTGTACACTTACTTGGAACAACTTTTAGTTTCGAGAATAGAGAAAGTATTCCAAAAGGAGTTCCTATTATTTTTGTTGCCAACCATCAAAGTTTGTATGATATCATTGCAATGATTTGGTTTTTACGACGTTTTCATCCCAAATTTGTGAGCAAAAAAGAATTAGGAAAAGGAGTTCCAAGTGTCTCTTTTAATTTGCGTCATGGCGGTTCGGTTTTGATTGACCGTAAAGACCCAAAACAAGCCATTCCGTCTATTAAAAAAATGGCCGATTATATTGAGAAACACAAACGTTCTGCTGTTATTTTCCCTGAAGGGACGCGCAGTCGAGACGGAAAACCAAAAGAATTTGCCCAAACTGGTTTGAAGATTTTATGCAAGAATGCACCATCGGCATATATCGTTCCCATAAGTATTAATAATTCATGGAAACTCGTAAAATATGGATCTTTTCCGTATGGTTTAGGAAATCGTATTACCTTTGTAGTTCATGAAGGATTTGCAGTTAAGGATTTTGAGTTTAAAGAAATCATGGAAAAGACTGAAACTGCTATTGTAAAAGGAATAAAAATTTAATATTTATATAAAATGTCTATAAAAAACATTCGCCTAGAAGTAATGCAATTTCTAGAAAGTAAGGTTGATGGTTTTGTTGATCAATACTTGATTCCAGTAGAAAAAATTTGGCAACCTTCAGACTTTTTACCCAATTCAGAAAGTGATAATTTTCTTGAAGAAGTAAAAGAACTTAGAGAAATCTCCAAAGATTTGCCCTATGATTTTTGGGTAGCCATGGTTGGAGATATGATTACCGAAGAAGCTTTGCCAACCTATGAGAATTGGTTGATGGAAGTAGAAGGTGTGGATAATCTTGAAAGAAACGGCTGGGCCAAGTGGGTGCGTCAATGGACTGGAGAAGAGAACCGTCATGGTGATTTATTAAATAAGTACTTGTATTTGTCCGGTCGTGTAAATATGCGCGAAATCGAAATGACCACGCAACATCTTATCAACGATGGTTTTGATATTGGTACCGGTAGAGACCCGTACAAAAATTTTGTATACACCAGTTTTCAGGAATTGGCGACCTATGTGTCTCACAATAGAGTTTCTCAATTGGCAAAAAGTTACGGAGACAAAAAATTAGCCAAAATGTGCAAAATGATTGCGGGTGACGAAATGCGTCATCATCATGCGTATAGCGAATTTGTTACTCAAATTTTCAAAGTAGATCCAAGCGAAATGATGCTTGCTTTTCAATACATGATGAAACAAAAAATCGTAATGCCTGCACATTTCCTGAGAGAATCTGGAAATAAAATCAGCTCTGCATTCGAACATTTTTCAGATTCGGCACAACGAATTGGCGTTTATACGGCCAATGATTATGTCGAAATTATGCAAAAATTAATCGAAAAATGGGAAATAGATAAATTTTCCGGTTTGACAGATGAAGCAGAAAAAGCACGTGATTATTTGATGAAATTACCTGGCAGAATGGCAAAAATTTCTGAAAGATTGGTTATTCCTTCGGAGTCTTTTCAATTCAAATGGGTTGAACCTGCGAGATTGTAATTTTTAAAATTCTGAATTTAGATTTTCAAAGTAGAAATTAATATTGACATAGCTGATTTTTGAGGTTTACACTTTAAAAATCAGCTTTTTTATAAATACAAAGCAAATGAGTAATCTGGATTTAATAAATAAAACGATTCTTTTTGTAAAAGAAAAATTAGTCAATGCCGAAGGAGGTCATGATTGGTTTCATATTCAGAGAGTATATAAAAATGCGCTGTTAATTGCAAAAGGAGAAAAGTGCAACGAAACTGTTGTTAAACTTAGTGCATTACTTCATGATATTGCCGACAGTAAGTTTCATGATGGGGATGAAACCGTTGGTCCAAAAATAGCTCGCGAATTTTTGAAGAGCCAGTCCGTTTCGGAATCGGTTATCGAACATGTAATTCAAATTATAGATAACATCTCTTTTAAAGGCAGAAAAAACGAAAAGCAGTTCTCGTCTATCGAATTGGATATCGTTCAGGACGCGGATCGTCTTGACGCAATAGGGGCCATTGGTATTGCGAGAGCATTCAACTATGGCGGATTTAAGAACAGAACGATGTATGATCCTCAAATTGCACCCAATTTGCACATGACCAAGGAAGAATACAAAAACAGTCAGGCACCCACCATCAATCATTTTTATGAAAAGCTGTTATTGTTGAAAGACAAAATGAATACCGAAACAGGCAAACAAATTGCCAAAGAAAGACATCACTATATGGAAGGCTTCCTCGCACAGTTTTATGCCGAATGGGACGGGGAGCAGTAGATTGCAGAAGGCTGAATTTAGATTTCAGAGTTTTTACCTCATAATTAAATAGTCTTTTAATTATGAGGTAAAAACTTAAATGTTTAGGATAATCTGCAACCTGAATTCTGCCTTCTGAAACCTACAGACCTTTCTCTTTCATTTCCAATATCACATCCGATGCATTTTTAAAAGTTGGCGCTTGTTCAATGATGCTTCCCACTCTTTTTTTGTTGAGTTTAAAGGTAATATCATTTTCGGTGGTGAATAAAAGTGCCGTCAAAAACGGGTTATTCATATATGGAGCAAGAACAATGTAAGTTTCATCAAGAGTATGAAAACTCTCAATTTCTTCGGTTTTATAGCGTGCAGTTACCGAAAGGCTAAAAACACCTTCATTCAAAACTGGTCGTACATAAATGTTTTTCAGTTCGGTATCACCTATGGTTTTTGCGAGAGTCAATTTTGCATACGTTTTATTGGCAATACTTTCTTTTACTTTTTCCCAAAATTCAGCAAATACGGGTTGGAAGGACATAGGTTTTGTTTTTAATGAATTATTCTTAATAGAAATGCAAATTTAAGGGTTATGTACTAAAGTACTTCAAATTATAATTGAAATCGTTGAAATTTATAGCGTTACTTTTAATAGTTGCTTTTTACTCCTTTTTCGACCTAGAAAAAACACAGAACTACCTAATTAAACCTCTTTTGAAACCACAAAGGGAACTTCGTTTTCTTCATTTTCTAAAATTTTCTCATATTCAAAATCACCATCTTCTTTTATTCTAATCAGATTGATATTGGCTTTGTTTTTGTTTGAATCTTTAAACTCTATTCTTTTATCATCTAATTCCTTAACTCTTTCTCCAGCATTAATAAAGTAATAAGGCATGTCTCCAACTATTGCAGCGGTGTATGAAACATAATTTTCATTTTCACTATTTTGGAAACCTTGTTTTTTATTGATATTCCTTGCCCAAACTAGATCACCATCGACACTTAATTTGGCAGAAACAATATCGTCATAGGAAGCATAAGTTCTAGTACCACCACCAAAACCATTCATTCCAGAACCGGAAGATGAAATGGTTAAATATTCTTCCTGAGCGTTAAGTAAAAGCTCATCGTTTTTGGTAAAAAAATAATTTTTTAAAGTTAAATATTTTAATTCTTTATCTTTTTCCTCCCCATATTTGTCAACCATAAATTGCTCAGAAAACGGGTTGTATTTTGATTGTAAAATTTCTAGCGAGTTGGTATCCAATTTAAAATAACTTATTCCTTTGTACTGGAAATCGTTAATTTCAGAATAAAATCCAATACAAATCAGTTGATTATTGTGAAAAACAGATTTTAAAGAGCCAATAAAATTTTCATTGATATTAATTAATTGGGATTTTTGCGAATCAGAATTGATTTTTGTTAATTCAAATAAATATTTTCCACCCTCTTTTTTCTTGTCTTGTAGTTCTGTATATGCTTTTCCTAATAAATAAATATAATTTCCATTGGGGTCAACTTGAATATTTTGAAAATTATATTTTTTATCGTTGATTTCTCTTGAGAATTCAGTTTCTATTTTTTTATTCAATTCTTTGTCAAACAAATACAATTTCAAATATTCTGAATTTTTGGCATTATAATCTATAGAAATAGCAAATGCATTTTTTGCTTCATTTACTGTCATTACTATATCTGGTTTATTTCCTTTTGTTATTGGTTGTCTATTATAAAAGTTAAAACTAAAATCAAAAGCATTGTCAATTTTACTTATATCTCCTGAAATATCGTTTGTCCATATTTTACCAATCCGCTCATTAAATGTAGATTCTAAATTAAAGTAACCAACTTTCTTCACATCTTCTTTTGTCAGTCGAAACAATTCTTTTTTAGAAATATTAAAATCTTCAGATATAACATTTGCTTGACAGATATATGATTTTTGTTTTAAATCATAGTATATTTCAACTATTTGAATTTCATTATTGAATGAACAAACGCCAAGTACTAGATTGAATTTTTCAGTTATAGTATGAGTTATCTCATATTCGAATTCTTTAGTTAGTTTTAAATCTTTGTCATAATGTTCAATGTAAAATCCTTTTTTAGCAGAAATCCCTGCAACGTATGACCTAACGATTAAGATTCCACCATTGCCGCCATCTTGATAAAGTACAATTTCAGACTCTTTATATTCATCTTTAAAAACATCACTTTTTTGAATTTTAAAAGGAAAACTTTGGGCTAAAGTGGAAAAGGAAATCAATACGATTCCAAAAACAAAAATTAATTTATTCATGTAGGTTATTAAGAGATGAGTATTATTTTCCCGTAAAAATAGCTTTTCTTTTTTCTAAAAAGGCTTTGGTTCCTTCGTTAAAATCTTCAGTGCCAAAACATTTTCCAAAGTTTTTGATTTCGGTTTCGTACCCATTTTTACCTTCTGTAAAGTTGGCATTTATAGCTTTTATGGCTCTGCCAATAGCAAATGGAGAGTTTTTCATGATTTTTTGGGCAATGGTAGTGCAAAATTCGGTTAGCTCGGCTTGTGGCACTACATGATTTACCAAGCCAAATTGTTTGGCTTCCTCGGCAGTAATCATCCCTGCGGTCATGATCATTTCCATCGCACGACCTTTGCCAACCAATTGTGGCAAACGTTGTGTTCCTCCATATCCCGGAATAACTCCAAGAGAAACTTCTGGAAGTCCCATTTTGGCATTATCCGATGCAATTCTAAAATGACAGGCCATTGCCAGTTCTAGTCCACCTCCCAATGCAAATCCATTGATGGCTGCGATAACTGGAGTTTTTGAGTTTTCTATAAAATTAAATAGGAGTTCTTGACCTTGAAATGCCAGTTGAGTGCCTTCTTCGATCGTAAAATGAGCAAATTCTGAGATATCGGCGCCAGCTACAAATGCTTTTTCACCGCTGCCTGTCAGAACAATTACTTGCACTTCTTTGTTTTTACCCAATACTTTTATTGCTTTACTCAAATCGTTGATTGTTGCAATATTCAAAGCATTTAGTTTGGTTGGTCGATTGATAACAACGGTTGCAATGTTGTTTTCTATTGTAATCAAAAGGTTTTCGTAGTTCATTTTTGGTGTTTTATGAGTTTATTATTGGCAAAGTAACCGTAAATGTAGTTCCTTTTTTTATTTCTGTTTCAAAGGTAATGGTTCCGTTGTAGCTTTCAATAATGTTTTTTATAATTCCAAGGCCCAATCCCATTCCACTGTTTTTGGTGGTAAACTTGTATTCAAATATTGTATTGATGTGTTGCGGAAGTACTCCGGTGCCGTTATCTTTTATAGCAATGATAACTTCGTTTGCCCTTCTTTTTAGGGTAACCAAAACCAACTTTTCTTCTTGTTCTTCTGGTATGGCTTGTGTCGCATTTTTGACCAGATTGGTAATGATTCGAATCAGTTGTGTTCGATCCATATTCGAAATGATTTCTTTTTCTTCGCTCTCAAAAACGATATAATCTTCATTGAAAATGTCTAAAGTAAGTTCCACTACTTCCACAACATTTAAAACTTCGTTGTGTTGAACAGGCATGGATGCAAAGTTTGAAAATGCCGAAGCAACGGTACTCATCGTGTCAATTTGCTGAATCAGAGATTCGGAAAAGTCATTTAATTTTTCCTTAATATCACTATCATCTGGGTTAAATCTCCTTTGAAAACTTTGTACCGTAAGCCGCATTGGGGTAAGCGGATTTTTGATTTCGTGTGCTACTTGTTTTGCCATTTCGCGCCAAGCCAAATCCCGTTCGTTTTGAGCCAATTTTATGGCGTTCCTTTCCAGTTCGTCGGTCATTCTATTGTAGGCGTGAATGAGCATATTGATTTCCTTAATTCTCGCGGAAAAAGGTATTTTTTCGTTTTTGTGATTTAAACTCGTTACACTCAATTTTTCGGCAAAATCGTTGATGGGTTTGGTTATAAAGGAGGATAAAAAATAGGCCAATGCAAAAGCTACCGCAATCATGAAAGCATAGACTTGGGCCAAATGAATAAGGAAACTATTTAATTCTTTTTCGTAATAACCGTCATCTGGTATATTTGGTAAAAGTAATACTCCAATAGGTTTAAATTTTTTATTTTTAATCAAACTATACGAAGAACGGTATTTTTGGTTATTGACTGTTTTGATATCTACATATCTTTTGTCAATAGAAGATAGAACTAAACGGAGAATGAATTTTTGAATTGTAGGAGATTGCGGTTCAACCGAAAAAGCTTCTTTGGACGATTTTAGCAATTTTCCGTCCAACGAATAGATTTGGATTTCTGCATTTTGTATCTCCGAAATCTCATGGATTTTATCTTTAAAAATTAGCTTTATATTTTCATTTGTCAACGGCAGAGAGGTGTTGGAGAGCATAAAATTGATATGCTTTTTTACAAAATACTCTTTATTTTCAATCCTTCTTTGATTGTATTCTTTGGCGACGCTTTTGTATTGAATAATCGAAATTGTGATTAACAATGAAGAAGCTGCAATGATTAAAACAACCATTGAAAGAAAGATTCGGATGCGTAATGAAAATAATGGAATCTTAAAATTTTTAAACATAATTACGATTTATTTCGCTCTCTTATTCTTTTATAAAATTTAAAACCAAGCATAATTGTAATCGAAAACAAGAAAATACCGATTACTCCATAAATCCAATTCACGGCATTTTTTAAGATGACCAAAAACACAACTGCAAATAATATGATGGTGGCCACTTCATTCCACAAACGCATAAAATTGGTAGTGTATTTTACTTCGTCTCTTTGTAATTGATTGAAAATTTGCTGACATTTTAAATGATACAAATACAGCACAAAAACGAAGCCAAGTTTTACATGCATCCACGGCATTTTTAACCAAGCGCTTCCCAAATCGGTAAAAAACAACATCCAAAAAGCAAAAATGCTAGCCAATACGGCAGATGGCCAGGTAATTATGTACCACAATCGGTAGGACATAATTTTATATTGTTTTTGCAAAATTTCTTTTTCGGGAGATGGTTTCTCTGCAGCTTCTATTTGATAAACGAATAAACGAACGATATAGAATAAACCGGCGAACCAGGTAATTACAAAGATGAGGTGTAGGGATTTCAGGTAATTATAGTAGTCCATCGGTTGTCGTTATGGGTTTAATATTCATTTCTTTTCTCAGGAAATAGGCCGTTATGATGGTAGAAAGCACATCGGAAATAGGAAATGCAATCCATACTCCAAAAATACCTAAAAAATGTGGTAATATAAGTACCAAAGGAATTAAGAAAAAGCCTTGTTTGGTCAATGTAAGAAATAAAGCTTTCTTGGCTTTTCCAACTGCCTGAAAATACGCAGCTCCAATCAGCTGAATGGCAATAATAGGTGAAGCTGCAAAAACCCAGCGTAATGCATTCGGTGTTTCGGCAATTACTTTCGGGTCATTTGTAAAAACAGTCACTATCGATTTGGCAAAGAATAAAATTGTGACAAAAATTATGGTAGCCAATATAGCTGAATATTTGATCGAAATAATCACGCTTTCCTGAACTCTCTTGGTGTTTTTGGCGCCATAATTAAAACCGGCAATTGGCAAAAATCCTTGAGTAATCCCTAGAATTGGAAACAAAGCAAACATCAGCATTCGGCTTATAATTCCGTAAACCGTTATAGAATGTTCGCCTCCATAAAGATATAAAGTGTGATTCAAGATAATGGCCAAGATGCTTACGACTCCCTGTCTAGAGAAAGTAACGAAACTCAATTCGGTGATTTCTTTTAAAATCGGAATTTGAAATTTAAAATGCCTTGCTTGCAATTGCAATTCGCTTTTGGAAACAAAAAACCAAAGCACAAACAAAAAACACATAAAATAGGAAATAGACGTTGCGAGTGCCGCACCAAATACGCCCAAATTCATCCATTTGATGAGAATAATATCAAGAGCAATATTTGAAAAAGCAGGAACAATCATAGCCACCATAGCAAATTTGGCTTTTCCTTCGGCGCGAATAATGTTGTTTCCCATCATGCAAAGTGCCAAAAATGGTACACTTATAATAATCGGTATAAAAAATTCTCGTGCGGGTTCCATAATGGCTCCTTTGGCTCCAAAAAGTAAAAGCATTTGCTCACTGAAAATGAGCCCAATTATTGCAAAAATAGTTGATAATAGAAAAGTCATCATGATTTGATTTCCAAAAACATGTTTGGCTTTCTCTCTGTCATTAGAACCCAAAGCTCTGGAAAGCACTGATCCTCCACCCACACCAATAGCCATTCCTAATGACGAAATCAGGAACGTTATGGGTAAAACAACTGTTAGTGCTGCAATGGCAAGTGAACCAATCCATTGTCCGACAAAAATGGTGTCAATAAGAATATTAACCGACATGAATAGGATACCAATAGAAGAAGGAACTGCTTGTTTAATCAAGAGTTTCTTTATGTCTTGCGTTCCTAATTCTTCGGAGGTTACGGCCATTTGGATTTATGATTTACTCCATTCATTAATCCAATTGCTTGCCGTAGCGCACCATTCATCGCTGTCATTCAAACAAGGAATGGCCAAGAAATTTTCGCCTCCGTGTTCTTTGAATTGGTGATTGGCTTCCATTGCGATTTCTTCAAGAGTCTCCAGACAATCCGAAACAAAAGCAGGAGTTACAACAGCCAGATTCTTAATTCCTTTCTCTGGCATTTTGTTGACTTCAACATCGGTATAAGGCGTTAACCATTTGTCTCCCGCCAGTCGGGACTGAAAAGTTTGACTGTATTTATCTTCCGAAATCCCCAAAAGTTTTACCACTTGTTTCGTGGTTTCATAACATTGATGACGATAGCAGAATTCGTGCGCTGGTGAAGGTGTATTACAACAAGAGCCGTCAATTTTGCAATGTGATTTGGTTACATCGGTTTTACGAATATGGCGTTCCGGAATACCATGGTAAGAGAATAATAAATGATCGTAGTCAAAGTTTTCTAGGCTTTTTTTGATAGAATCAGCCAAGTTTTTGATGTAGTCGGGTTTGTTGTAAAAAGCGGGAACGATGGTAAATTTCATTTCCGGGAAATGTTTCTTACGCAATTCTTCGGCCAAAACCAATATCGTTGTTGTAGAAGCCATCGCATGCTGAGGATATAAAGGGAAAAGCATTACTTCGGTAACGCCTTTGTCATGCAATTCCTGAAGACCTGCCAAAATTGAAGGATTTCCGTAACGCATCGCCAATGCAACAGGAACATCAACTTGCGGCTTCACTTTTTCATACATTCTTTTGGAAATTACAACTAAAGGCGAACCCTCGTCCCACCAGATTTTTGCGTAAGCGGCGGCCGATTTTTTTGGTCTTGTTTGTAAAATTATACCTCGAACCAATAATGCTCTTAACAAATACGGAACATCAATCACGTATTTATCCATTAAAAATTCATCTAAATACGGTTTTACATCTTTGGGAGTTGGACTTTCTGGTGAACCTAGGTTGACTAATAATACGCCTTTCATTTGTTTATTTTTTTTGATGTTTCAAAAGTAGCTAAACTTACTTTTGGATAAATTGGACTTAACTAATTTTTAATTATTGTTTGATATAGAAATCGGATGCATTTGATTCAAAAAGGTAAAATTTACAAATTCGAATTAATTGACATCAAGTATTTTTTGGGAGTTGTCGCAAATTTCTTTTTGAATGCCGCTATAAAATGACTTCCGGTGCTATAGCCAATTTTCAGACCTACTTCATTGACATTATAAGAACCGCTGTCTAATAATTGGCGTGCATAGTCCATTTTGTAATCAAAAAGATAACCATAAACAGTGTCGCCATAAATTTGCTTGAAACCCATTTTTAGTTTCTTCAAGGTCAAACCTATTTCGTCTGCCAATTCTTGTAATCCGGGAGGTTCAGCCATATTGGCAATGATGATTTCTTTAGCCTTTTTTATTTTATAAACATTGTCTTCATCTATCAAAAACGGACATTGTTCGGCATTGGGATCTTCAGAACGATTAAAATACAAACTCAACAATTCGTATCCTTTGCCCTTGTAATACAAATTCTTGATCGAAGGATTTAAATTATAATGAAACAGTTGACTCAAAACAATTGCCATAGAAGGACTGATATCACCTTCTTTGTAATATTTCTTGTCTTTATTCTCTTCGCTCAAAAACGGAATGTGTCCGGCGTCATTAGAAAATAATCCGTGAAATTTTTGAATCGAAATTAAAATTGAAATTACCCAAGTATTGGGGGTTAGTTCTAAATTGAGTGGTAATTCTTTTTGAGGATTGTAGAACAAATAGGACTTCTCTTCATTCAAATCCAGAACGTAATTCCCTTGATTAAAGTTGAATTTGGCCTTTCCTTTTAATGCAAAATGAAATTGAATTAACCCATTACTTACTTCGTGTTTGGCTTGAAACGTTTCTAAACTATCATTCTGAAAAAGAAGTAGGGTAAAATCATCTTCAATTGTTATAACTTCTTGTGAACTCATAGCGATATTTTTTAATTATAAAAAAGTCTTTACACTAATGTTTTTATTTAGAACCACTCTAAATAAAAATCAAATGAACTCTTGATAACAGTGCAAAAATAACAGTTTTTATGATAAAACAACGATTTAAATCTAAAATAGCTGATAGCGACACAAAAAGAACTTCTAGCGTTACTTTTATCAAAAGTATAGAATTAGTTTTGTCCCACCTTAAGTGTAAGTGTATATATGGAAAATCATAACGGTTCAAAGCATCACTATTTTTACTCCATTGGTCTTAGCTACAAAAAAGCCGATGCCGAAATAAGGGGTAAATTTAGTTTAGACACTGTCGCTAAAACACGCCTGCTCGAACAAGCCAAAAATGAAGGCATTCAAAGTTTATTTGTGACCTCAACCTGCAATAGAACTGAAATCTACGGCTATGCCGAACACCCTTTTCAATTAATAAAATTACTTTGTGAGAACAGCAACGGTACTGTTGAAGATTTTCAAAAAGTGGCCTATGTTTTCAAAAACCAAGAAGCGATTTCGCATTTATTTCGAGTGGGAACAGGTTTGGACAGCCAAATTCTGGGCGATTTTGAAATCATAAGCCAGATTCGAAATGGTTTTGCCGAAGCCAAAGCAATGGGTTTAGCCAACGCTTTTATGGAACGATTGGTGAATGCAGTCATTCAATCCAGCAAAAAAATCAAAAATGAAACCGAAATCAGTTCAGGAGCCACTTCGGTATCTTTTGCATCGGTTCAATATATTATCAAAAACGTTCCAGATATTGGAAACAAGAATATTTTACTTTTCGGAACAGGGAAAATCGGAAGAAATACCTGCGAGAATTTAGTAAAACACACCAAAAACGAACACATCACTTTAATCAACAGAACCAAAGACAAAGCCGAGAAATTGGCTGGAAAATTAAATCTGATTGTTAAAGATTACTCAGAATTGCATCTTGAACTGCAAAAAGCCGATGTAGTGGTTGTTGCTACAGGCGCACAAAACCCAACGATTGACAAAGCTATTTTGAATTTGAAAAAACCATTGTTGATTTTGGATTTATCCATTCCAAAAAATGTCAATGAAAACGTCAAAGACCTTGAAGGTGTTACTTTGATTCACATGGACCATTTGTCGCAAATGACAGATGAAACATTGGAAAACAGAAAAGCGCACATTCCTGCTGCCGAAGCGATTATTGAAGAAATCAAAGAAGAGTTTATAGCTTGGACCAAATTAAGAAAGTTTGCACCCACTATCAATGCTTTGAAAGCGAAGTTGAATACGATAAAAAATTCGGAATTGGATTTTCAAAGCAAAAAGATGTCCAACTTCAATGAAGAACAAGCCGAAATTATAAGCTCTAGAATCATCCAAAAAATCACGACCCATTTTGCCAATCATCTTAAAAACGAAGACACAATGGTAGATGAGAGCATCGATTGGATCGAAAAAGTATTTCAAATAGCAACGACTACTAAAATTTAACCATTAAGATAATAAGAGAATTAAGTTTTTTGTTTTAAAACTTAATGAAAAAAATTGAACCATTAAGAGATTAAGAAAATTAAGTTCAAACGTTTTAAAACTTAATTAACTTACATTCAACACAAAGCTTAATGTTCCTTAATATCTTAATGGTAAAAAAACTAAAAATGGCAGAAAAAAAAATACGTATTGGAACCCGTGATAGCGAACTCGCGTTATGGCAAGCCCACACGGTAGAAAAAAAGCTAAACGATTTGGGTTATAAAACCGAAATCATCGCCGTAAAATCCCAAGGAGATATCATTCTTGATAAGCCTTTGTACGAATTGGGTATCACAGGAATTTTTACCAAAACATTGGATATTGCTATGATCAACGGTCAAGTAGATATCGCTGTGCATTCTATGAAGGACGTTCCTACTGCTTTGCCGATTGGTATTGTTCAGGCAGCCGTTTTGGAAAGAGCCAATACTTTGGACATTTTGGTACACAAAGGAAACCTTGATTTTTTAGAAGGAATAGGAACAATTGCCACAGGAAGTTTGCGCCGTCAGGCCCAATGGTGGCATAAATATCCCAATCACACCGTAGTTGACCTGCGCGGAAATGTAAATACCAGAATGCAAAAACTGCAAGAAAATGATTGGAGCGGAGCCATATTTGCAGCTGCGGGACTAGAACGCATCAACTTAAAACCCGAAAATTACATCAATCTGGACTGGATGATTCCTGCACCTGCACAAGGAGCAATGGTTGTTGTAGCTATGGGCAACGATGATTTTTGTCGAGATGCCGTTGCACAGTTGAATGATATAGAAACCGAAGTGTGTACGCACATCGAAAGACAATTTTTGAAAACTCTTGAAGGCGGTTGTACAGCGCCGATTGGTGCTTTGGCACGTTACAACGAACTCGAAGATACCATACATTTCAATGGAGTACTGTTTTCGATTGACGGAAAACAAAAAATTGAAGTCAACAAAATCGTTCCTATCGAAGAATGGAAGAAATTAGGTTATAACTCCGCCCAAGAAATATTTGAAAACGGCGGAACTCAATTGATGACAACCATAAAAGAGAGTTTAAAAAAGTAAAGTTCTAGTTAACCCTTTCAGAGTTTTAAACTCTGAAAGGGTTAGACTATTATAAAACAATAAAAATGAGTAAAACGGTTATATTATCTACTAAAACACTTTCGGATATCCAGCGACTGGAACTTTTAAATGCCGGTTTTGAAGTATTCGAGGAAGATTTCATTTCGACTAAGAAGCAACAATTCGAACTCAATTCCATAAACGACAATTTGATTTTTACCAGTCAGAATGCGGCACAGAGTGTTTTGGAGAATGCGAATGTTGATGATTTGAAAAACAAAAATGTTTTTTGCGTTGGACTTAAATCGAAAATTCTATTATCCGAAGCTGGGTTTAACGTGGTTGCCTACACGAGTTACGCTTCCGATTTGGCCGAAATTATTACTTTGATTTATAGCCAAGAAAGCTACACTTTCTTTAGTGGAAACCTCCGTAAAGAAACGCTTCCAAAAGCTTTGGCAGCAGCAGGGATAAAATTTAATGAGATTCAGGTTTACGAAACGCTATTGACTCCGATAAAGATTAAAGAGAAAATTGATGCCATTTTGTTTTTCAGCCCATCGGGAGTTGAAAGTTATCTGAAAAACAATGTTATAAAGAAAGAAATTTGCTTTTGCATAGGTGAAACCACGGCTGAGGCATTAGATAAAACAACAAAAAATATCATCGTTGCAGACCAACCTAGTATTGAAGACGTGATTGAAGATGTAATTGAAGAATATAAATAATCCCCCTAACCCCCGAAGGGGGAATTAAAAAAACGAATAAAAAAATGATAAAGAACGATTTATTTTTAAAAGCTTTAAAAGGAGAAACAGTACAACGCCCACCCGTTTGGATGATGCGTCAAGCCGGAAGATATTTGCCGGAATTCATCGCTTTGCGTGATAAATATGATTTTTTCACCCGTTGTCAAACCCCAGAATTGGCTGCCGAAATCACCGTGCAACCCATTCGCAGAATTGCTCCCGATGCTGCTATTTTATTCTCGGATATATTGGTAGTTCCACAAGCTATGGGGATTGAGGTTTTAATGAAAGAAAGTTTTGGACCGTTTTTACCCAATCCGATTCGTACCATTCAGGATGTCGAAAAAGTGATTGTTCCTAATATTCAGGAAACGTTGGGTTATGTGATGGATGCCATCAAATTGACCAAAGAAATGCTGAATGATGAGGTACCTTTGATTGGTTTTGCCGGTTCACCATGGACCATTTTCTGTTATGCAGTAGAAGGAAAAGGTTCAAAAAGTTTTGATACCGCCAAAGGATTTTGTTTTTCACATCCCGAAGCAGCTCATGTCTTATTGCAAAAAATTACCGATACCACCATTTTATACCTAAAAGAAAAAGTAAAAGCGGGAGTAGATGCCGTTCAGATTTTTGATTCTTGGGGAGGAATGCTTTCTCCTGTTGATTATCAAGAGTTCTCTTGGAAATACATCAACCAGATTGTTGAAGCCTTGGCCGATGACGCACCGGTAATTGTTTTCGGAAAAGGATGTTGGTTTGCCCTTGGTGAAATGGGAAAAAGTAGAGCTTCAGCTTTAGGAGTAGATTGGACGTGTTCTCCAAGAAATGCAAGATACCTTTCGGGAGGAGACATTACATTACAAGGAAATTTTGATCCAAGTCGTTTGCTTTCGCCAATTACAGTTATCAAGAAAATGGTGCACCAAATGATTGATGAATTCGGAAAAGACAAATACATCGTGAATTTAGGTCACGGAATTTTGCCTAACATTCCTGTAGACCACGCCAAAGCATTTATTGATGCGGTGAAGGAATACGGGAACTAGTAAAACAGTTTGCAGTTCTCCTTTACAGCAAGGAAGAAGTCAAAAGAAATAATCTAAAAAATGCTCAACAAAGGCTTAAGAGATCAAGAAAGTATTCGAATTGACAATCTGCTCAAGAAGCTGATGTCATTGGTTTATGTGCCTAAGTTTTGGAATTTAGAGGATTTACTTTATTTGGAAAATGAATTAAAAGACTTGGCGATGAATGTCGAAAGTCTTGCTGAATTTAACGAAGAAGGATTAATTGTTCATTTGCAAAGACTTCATTTGGATTGGAATCAGTTGGAGTTATTTGCTGATTTTTTAGTCGCTTTTTCTAAAGAAAGTCAGTTTGATTTTTCGCCAAAAGCGATTGCCATATACAATTATATCCAACAGGAAAGCAAAACATTTTCGTTTGGAATTTTTAATAAAATAGCTGTCGCTAAAGCAAATAATGATTAAACAAGATGCTTTCCATATAGCCCCATTAGAGCCAAGAGACGCTAAAAGTCTCAGTAAATTAATGATTACTAATGCAGAAAGATTCAAAAGATATTTTCCTAAAACGCTTTCCAGTAATTTGACATTGGAAGCAACCGAAAGATATATTGAAAGTAAAATAATCGAATTTGAAATCAAATCTGGTTTTACATTTGCGATAAAAGAAAATGAAACCCAAACTATAATGGGACTTGTCATTCTCAAAAAAGTGAATTGGGAAACCAAACAAGCAGAGATAGCATATTGTATAGGCAAAGAATATGAACGCAAAGGTTGGGTTACGAAAGCCGTGAAAATAGTTTCAAATTATGCTTTCGACGAATTGAACTTGAAAACACTTCAAATCATAGCGCACAAAACCAATTCGGGAAGTATTAAAGTGGCTGAAAACAATGGTTTTGTTTGGCAAAAAACACTTATTGATGGATTTACGCCAACCTTTGAACTTTCCTTAGATATGGAATTATATGAATATACGAATGAAAAATAAATTTTACGCCTACATACAAAACCTTCAAGACCAAATCTGTGCAGGATTGGAAACCGTTGATGGTCAAGCCAAATTCCGAGAAGACCTTTGGAATCGTCCAGAAGGCGGTGGAGGCCGTACCCGAGTAATCGAAAACGGAGCAGTTTTTGAAAAAGGCGGTGTCAACATTTCGGCGGTACACGGAAAATTACCCGAAGCGATGCAAAAAATGTTCAATGTAGGCGAAGCCGATTTTTTTGCCTGTGGATTGAGTTTGGTTTTGCATCCAAAAAATCCAATGGTGCCAACGGTTCATGCCAATTGGCGCTATTTCGAAATGTATGATGATAATGGAAACGTGATTCAGCAATGGTTTGGTGGTGGACAGGATTTAACCCCTTATTATTTGTTTGAAGAAGATGCGCTTCATTTTCACCAAACCTGTAAAACCGCTTGTGACAAACACAATCCTGAGTTTTACCCGAAATACAAAAAACAATGTGACGCTTATTTTTGGAATGCACACCGCAACGAAGCCCGAGGAATTGGCGGTTTATTCTTTGATTATTGCAAAGTAACTGAGGATATGTCAATGGAAAATTGGTTTAACTTTGTTAGCGAAGTTGGGAATAGTTTCCTAGAAGCCTACATTCCAATAGTTGAAAAAAGAAAAAATTTAGAATATAGCCCAAAGCAAAGAACTTGGCAAGAAATCCGCCGAGGGCGTTATGTCGAATTCAATTTGGTACACGACAAAGGCACTTTATTTGGATTAAAAACCAACGGAAGAATAGAAAGTATACTGATGAGTTTGCCCCCTCACGTGCAATGGGTGTATGATCATCATCCGGAAGCGGGAAGTGAAGAAGAGAAATTAATTATAACACTAGAAAATCCAAAGGAATGGCTGTAAAAACGTTTTGCCTGATTCTGATTGGTGGTATTCTTGACTGTTTTGCTCAAGAAAGTACTGCTACCAATCCGTATTTCAAAACGTATGATGACAAAGTAATTGCCAGTTTGTATTATTTGGATGTTTCCAATAATTTTCAATTTGTGAACACCAATACCGATGGAACCAAAACGACTTTGGACTTAATTCCAAACAGGAGAGAGCAAATTGGAATGAGTGTTTCCTATAAATTTGCCGATATCTCTTATGGATTTTCGCCACAGTTTTTTGATGTAAATAAAGACAATGGTAATTCAAAACTGTTTAATATCAGCACGCGATTGATCGTAAAACAATGGATGCAAACGCTGAGTTTTATCAATCAAAAAGGGTTTTATATAAGCGAAGGAACAACAACCGTTCTTCTCCCAAATTTAAGGTCAACAAAAATAGGTGGAGTTACATCTTATATTTTTAACCCCAACTTTTCCTTTAGAACAATAGCAAATCAAAAAGAGTGGCAAACCAAAAGTTCTGGGAGTTTTATCCCAAATTTTTCATTCTTTTATACCAATCTTGATTTAAACGATGGAAATCCCGATTCAGAAAGTGATATTTTCGAAATGACACTGTCGCCGTCCTATTATTATAATTTTGTAATCAATAACAGAGTGCTACTATCGGCAGGACTTTCTATAGGTGGAGGAATTAGCAATATCGATAGTGATATTTCGGGTATTGTGGAGTCTAGCGCTAGTTTGAAAATAGGCTATAATACCAATTCGTTTTTCTCTTTTTTAAACGTAAATTACATCGCATTTATTCAAAACAGTGATGCTAGGGTACAATTGAACGACGATGTTTCTACCTTAAATATTTCGGTAGGATATCGTTTTGATCCTCCGAAGAAAGTAAAAGAAGTGTTCGAGACTGTTCATCAAAAAACAGGACTTTAATATATATAATCTACAAACAAAAAAAATATAAACAATATGTTCCCATTACACAGAGGTAGAAGATTAAGAACAAGCGAATCCATTCGTTCTTTGGTTCGTGAAACCACATTGAGTCCAACCGATTTTATGTTCCCAATGTTTATTGCCGAAGGAGAAAATGTAGAAGTCGCAATACCATCTATGCCAGGAATCTTCCGTCGTTCGATTGATTTGACGGTAAAGGAAGTCAAAGAAATTTACGCTTTAGGAATACGAGCAGTCAATATTTATGTAAAAGTAAGCGAGGATTTAAAAGACAATGCAGGTGTTGAAGCATGGAATCCAAACGGATTAATGCAACAAGCCATTCGTGCAATCAAAACCGCCTGTCCAGAAATGATTGTAATGCCCGATGTGGCTTTAGACCCCTATTCTATTTACGGTCACGACGGAATCATTGCCAATGGCGATGTCGAAAATGATTCTACCGTAGCCGCTTTGGTAAAAATGGCGGTTTCTCACGCACAAGCGGGAGCCGATTTTGTAGCTCCATCCGATATGATGGACGGTCGTGTCTTGCGTTTGCGTGAAGGATTGGATGCTGCAGGATTTCATCATGTGGGGATTATGAGTTATTCGGCCAAATATGCTTCAGCATTTTACGGACCTTTCCGTGATGCGTTGGACAGCGCACCAAGAGACACAACATCTGATGCTGAGCCTGTCGAAGTACCAAAAGACAAAAAAACCTACCAAATGGACTACGCCAATCGTATCGAAGCGATCAAAGAAGCTTTGTCAGATGTCGAAGAAGGTGCCGATATGGTCATGGTAAAACCTGGAATTGCTTATTTGGACATCGTTCGAGAGGTGAAAAACGCGGTGAATGTTCCCGTAACCGTTTTCCATGTTTCGGGTGAATATGCGATGATCAAAGCCGCAGCCGAAAGAGGTTGGTTGGATCATGACAAAATCATGATGGAACAATTAATGTGTATCAAAAGGGCAGGAGCCAGTCTGATTTCGACCTATTTTGCCAAAGAAGCCGCTATACTTTTAAATAAATAAACATGAAAAAGCTATTAATTATTGTTACGCTCTTGGTTTTTGTTAGTTGTAAAAAAGAAAGCCAGGAACCATTCGGAAAACCAGAAGCTACAGCCGATTCGGCAAACATAAAATCGCCAGAAGTTGTTGGAAAAGAAATTTTTGAAAACAAAGGAAATTGCATCGCTTGCCATTTGCCGGATAAAAAGCTTATCGGTCCAAGTTTACACGACATTGCCAAAATCTACAAAGAAAAAAATGCTAATATTGTTACGTTTTTAAAAGGTGACGGCGAGCCTCTTGTAGATCCAAGCCAGTTCGAAGTCATGAAGACCAACTTTGCCATTACCGAAGAAATGTCAGACGAAGAACTACAAGCACTAGAAGCCTATATTTTTCTACATTAAAATAATTTTCGGGAGCTATTCCCGCACTCGAGGCTGAAAGCCGAACAGGCGCAGCAATTCGTTGCAATCTTATGTGCCTCCCGATAGCTATCGGGACCGGCACATAAGGATTTTCACTACTATCAGGGCTAAAAAACAAGAACCATTCATGTAAACGAGTGGTTCTTTTTATTTTTCATCCTTTTCTAATTCTTTGCGAACTTTGCAATAACTTTACTTCGTCAGTTCGCCTTCGCTCGGGTGTGTACTTTGCAGTTCAATTTATTCAAAATTATGGAAACAGTTTATATCAAAACCCCTTTGGGAATAACCACAATCACAGGAGATGAAAATGGAATTTCAGAAATTTCCGTTTTAGATGAAGGAATTGTTTCGGCAGAAATTCCAACTGTTTTGCAAGAAGCCGTTTCACAACTCAACGATTATTTCGCAGGAAAACGAACCGATTTTGATTTTAAACTGAACCCAAAAGGAACCGAATTTCAACAAAAAGTCTGGAAGGCATTAGTAGAGATTCCCTTTGGGAAAACCAGAACCTATCTCGAACAATCCAAAATTTTGGGAGATGTAAAAGCAATTCGTGCCGTGGCTTCTGCCAATGGGAAAAATCCGCTTTGGATTGTTATTCCTTGCCACAGAGTCATTGGAACAGACGGTTCTCTCACGGGTTACGCAGGAGGTTTATGGCGTAAAAAATGGTTGTTGGAACACGAGAATCCTACTACACAACAAAGTTTGTTTTAAGTGTTTATTGAATAAATTTCTTATATTCGTTTTGCAAAACTTATAAAGATGATCGAAAAAATAAATCTTAACAATATACTCTTCCTGGATATAGAAACCGTTCCGGAAGAAGAAAACTTTAATTCACTAGATTCCGAAATGCAATCGCTTTGGGAGCAAAAAACATTATACCAACGCAAAGACGATTTTTCGGGTGAAGAATTCTACGACCGCGCCGGAATTTGGGCCGAGTTTGGGAAAATTGTCTGTATTTCTGTGGGGTATTTCACAATTAAAGGTGATATTCGAAATTTTAGGGTGACTTCCTTTTTTGGAGACGAAAAGAAAATTCTAAACGACTTCAATAATTTAGTCAACAATCACTTCAACCAACCGCAACACATTTTGTGCGGACACAATGCCAAAGAATTTGACATTCCATTCCTCGCCCGTCGAATGATTATCAATCAAATCGCCATTCCCAGCAAACTGAATTTATTCGGCAAAAAACCTTGGGAGATTCCACATTTGGATACACTAGAATTATGGAAATTTGGCGATTACAAACATTTTACTTCGTTAAAATTAATGTGTAAAGTACTCGGAATCCCTTCTCCAAAAGGAGATATCGACGGCAGTCAGGTAGGACACGTTTTTTATGTCGACAAAGACATTGACCGTATTGTAACCTATTGCGAAAAAGACACTATTGCCGTAGCACAAATTTTCCTCCGACTTCGACGTGAAGACTTATTGATTGAGGAAGAGATTATTCATGTGTAAATTTACTAGACCTAACAGGTTTTTAAAACCTGTTAGGTCTTTTCTTTTATAAATAATTACATTTACAAAAATTATAAATTATGGTATTAAGTAGATTTTGGCTCGCAATTTTCATTTCTTCGATTGTATTTGTTGTTATTAGTTTGTTTACCGGTAACAGTTACACGATAGATTTTATTTTGAATGGAAAAAAAGACGAACCAATTTTAATTTCCGAAAAATACATTAATCAAGTTCCAGTTTTTATCAAAGACAGCATCAAAAATGCGCCCGACCAAACGATGGTTATCAACAGAGATACCATCAATGCGGATACCACTTACGTTTATAAAAACAAAACGGTAAAGATTTTCAGTGGCGTGCAAAAATCAGATGGATTATTGCCAACCTGTAAAAGTACGTTACTCGATTTAATTTTGCCACTTATTGCTTATTTGGCTTTTTTCTGTGGATTGATGGAACTTTTAATCATTTCTGGAGCAACCGAAAAATTATCAGTCGTTTTGAGTCCAGTATTTGTAAAAGTATTTCCAAGCATTCCCAAAAATCACCCTTCAATATCCTACATGACTATGAATTTTGCTGCCAATTTCTTAGGATTAGATTCGGCCGCAACACCATTTGGCTTAAAGGCCATGGAAAGTTTACAGGAAATAAATCCCGAAAAAGACAAAGCCAGTGATGCTCAAATTATGTTCATGTGTCTGCATGCTTCGGGTCTTACGCTAATAGCAACTTCAATAATTGGTTACCGTGCAGCTGCCAATGCGGCGAATCCTGCCGATGTAATGTTGCCTTGTATTATCACTTCTTTTATTGGTACAATTGCTGCTTTTCTTATTGTTGGAATTAAACAAAAAATTAATTTCAAAAGTGCTTCATTAGTAATTGGATTAATGGTTCTAATTGCTGCAATTGTAGGTTTGTTAATGTACGTTAACCATTTGGATTTAATTGGTAAAAATTATTTTACCTCCAATCTTTCAGCATTGATATTAGTGGCGATTATTGCTTGTACATTGATCTTATCGTTTATTAAGGAAAAGAAATTTACGGAGGCAAATACAACTGTTTACGAAACTTTTGTGGTTGGAGCCAACAATGGTGTTAAAACTGGTGTTACCATTTTTCCTTATGTTTTGGGAATGTTAGTGGCTATTTCATTATTTAGGAATAGTGGTTTATTTGAAATTATCAGTAACTGGATTGCTTTTGCTTTTTCTAATATGGGAGTAAGCAAAGAAATTACCGATGCTTTGCCAGTAGCTTTGCTTAGACCTTTCAGTTCTGCAGGTTCTAGAGGGTTTTTAATAGATTCGATGAATACTTTTGGTGCCGATTCGTTAACGGGAAGGTTAAGTAGTATATTTCAATGCAGCGCCGAAAGTACTTTTTATGTAATTGCAGTTTACTTTGGTTCTGTTAATATAAAAAACACGCGATACGCTTTAGGAACGATGCTTTTAGTTGATTTAATATGTGTGATTACTGCTATATTTGTGGCGAGCTGGTTTTTTTAGAATCCAATCTTCCATTTTTAAAAAATTATAAAATTTAATATTAATCTAAAAAAATAAAAAATGTCAAAATACACGAAATACATCGCTATCGGATTGGTAATTCTATTTTTAATTACGAGTTTGTTAAGTTAATAAAGTATTTTCTTTATTAAATGGGATACTTTATAAAAGTCAATAGTCCGATTGGGGAGATAAATATAAATAAGACAATTGCATATAGAAATTAATGCTTTCTCTTTAGGTTTATTATTAGGACAAATTTTTCTATTTTCTACTTTTACTTTTTTGGTTATTTAATTTTTAGATATTTTAAAAAAATAGAAATAATCAAGCCTAATTTATAACAATTCTAAAACATTAGTTGATATAAATCAGTTTCTGTTCTTTATACAATTCTTATATTTGGCTTTCTTAAAAAAAAATCAAATTATGGACTTCATATATCAGGATCCTTATCCTATTTTAAAAGACGATACCCAATACCGTAAAATCACTTCCGATTTTGTAAAAGTCGAAAAACTTGGAGAAAGAGAAATCTTAACTGTTGAGCCAAAAGGGTTGGAATTACTGGCTCAAGAAGCCTTGAAAGATGTTTCTTTTATGCTGCGAACTGCACATTTAGAAAAACTAAAAGCAATTCTTGACGATCCCGAAGCGACCGATAACGACCGTTTCGTGGCTTATAATTTATTACAAAATGCTGTTGTTGCTATCGATGGGGAATTACCTTCATGTCAGGACACTGGTACGGCGATCGTAATGGCAAAAAAGGGCGAAAACGTATACACAGGAGTTGATGATGCCGAATGGCTATCAAAAGGGATTTTTAACACGTATCAGGAAAGAAATCTTCGTTATTCTCAAATTGTACCAATTAGTATGTTTGAAGAAAAAAATTCAGGGTCTAATCTTCCTGCTCAAATAGATATTTATGCCAAAAAAGGAGCTTCTTATGAGTTTTTGTTTTTAGCAAAAGGTGGAGGTTCGGCCAATAAAACCTATTTATACCAACAAACAAAATCATTGTTGAATGAAAAATCTATGGATGAGTTCATTCGTGCCAAAATTAGGGACTTAGGAACATCAGCCTGTCCACCGTATCACTTGGCATTAGTTATCGGAGGAACTTCTGCGGAAGCAAATCTGGCTGCTGTTAAAAAAGCATCTGCAGGCTATTTTGATCATTTACCTACTTCTGGTAACATGGCCGGTCAGGCTTTCCGTGATCTGGAATGGGAAAAAAGAGTACAGTTGATTTGCCAAGAAAGTCAGATTGGAGCTCAATTTGGAGGTAAATATTTCACGCATGATGTCCGAGTAATTCGTTTACCACGCCACGCGGCTTCTTGTCCAGTTGGATTGGGAGTTTCATGTTCGGCAGATAGAAATATTAAAGGAAAAATCACCAAAGACGGTATTTTTGTTGAACAATTGGAAGTGAATCCAAAAAGATTGTTGCCAGAAACAGCTCCACATTTGGAACCCGCTGTCGAAATTGATTTGAATCAACCAATGGCTGATATTCTCAAAAAATTATCGCAATACCCAATCAAAACCCGTTTGAAATTAAACGGAACCTTGATTGTAGCCCGTGATATTGCCCACGCCAAAATCAAAGAATTATTGGATGCCGGTAAACCAATGCCAGAATATTTTAAAAACCACCCAATTTATTATGCGGGGCCTGCAAAAACTCCAGAAGGAATGGCTTCGGGAAGTTTTGGACCAACCACAGCCGGTAGAATGGATGTGTATGTAGAAGAGTTCCAAAAAAAAGGTGGAAGTATGGTAATGTTAGCCAAAGGAAACAGAACTAAAGCCGTGATGAACGCTTGTAAAACCTATGGTGGATTCTATTTGGGTTCCATCGGTGGTCCAGCTGCTATTTTAGCAAAAGAAAATATACTTTCCGTTGAGGTAGTTGATTTTGAAGAACTCGGTATGGAAGCCGTTCGAAAAATCACGATTAAAGATTTTCCAGCATTTATTATCACTGATGATAAAGGAAATGATTTCTTTGAGAATCTTTAGAAAGATTTTTATTCAAAAAAAAAGCAACTCATTTGAGTTGCTTTTTTTTTTTGAATACCAATGTTTTAAAGTGAATTATTATGCTTAAAATTAAAACCTACCACTGCACCCAGACCAAATTGGAAAGAGTTTGTATACGTATCTACTGCAACTGGTCCCCAATAACCCCAATACGTATCTGTACCAGTATTTATAACCATAGATTGAAGAAATGCTTGGAGACTGATCGAAACAATTGAAGCTGTTTTAATTTTCACTCCCCCTTTAATTTCCCAGGCAAAATTGGTGCTGCTTCCTTGTTGTGGAGTTTCTACAATAGCCATACCAATACTACCCCCAACATAAGGAACTGCATTATTACCATTATCAAAATAATGATTTCCTCCTAGGAAGATGTAGTTAATTGCTCCTTTGTCGTCTCCTGGATTCTGTTGAAGACCTGCATTATTGTATGCTGGCATCGAAGTGTCCAATCGAAGGTATTTCAACTCAACAGAAGAAGATTTTTGAGGAAAAAATTCCAATCCTCCTCCGTATTCAAAACCGTCTCCAATAGTAGCATGTCCATAATCAAAATTGATCCTGTCTGAGAAAACATAACTACCATAAACATCTAGTACAACTGATCCTCTGTCTTGGGCCATCATACCTGCCGAAAATAAAAATGCGATTAGTAAATAACTGTAATTTTTCATAATTTTTGTTTTTTGTTTCAAACAAATTTAATAAAAAAACCAAATAGATTACTAAATGTGTGTTAAAATACTGTAAAAAACCCTTTAAGTGTTGAGTTTTTTTCTGACTCTAATACACTCTAAACTTAATCAATCTTCATTTCTGGAATTTCTCCCTCTATAATTAAGTTGGCTTCGGTAGATGCAATAATATGCTCGACTGTTACTCCGGGAGCGCGTTCCAAAAGTTTAAACCCGTTTGGAGTTATTTCTAAGACGGCCAATTCGGTTACTACTTTTTTCACGCAGCCAACACCAGTTAAAGGCAGGGTGCATTTTTTTAATATTTTCGATTCTCCAGCTTTGTTGACATGCATCATTGCTACAATAATATTCTCTGCAGATGCCACAAGATCCATCGCTCCTCCCATTCCTTTGACCATTTTTCCTGGGATTTTCCAGTTGGCAATATCGCCGTTTTCCGACACTTCCATTGCGCCTAGAATGGTCAAATCGACATGTTGTCCGCGAATCATTCCAAAACTAGTAGCCGAGTCAAAAAATGAGGCTCCCGGCAAGGTTGTGATGGTTTGTTTTCCAGCGTTGATAATATCGGCATCTTCTTCTCCTTCAAAAGGGAAAGGACCCATCCCCAGAACGCCATTTTCGCTTTGAAATTCGACATCTATTCCTTTCGGGATATAGTTGGCTACCAAAGTCGGTATTCCGATGCCCAGATTTACAAAATAACGGTCTTTTAATTCTTGTGCAATTCGTTTTGCAATTCCTATTTTGTCTAATGCCATGTTTCTTTATTTTAAATCTAAAATTCTAAGATTGCTGTGTTTTTCTAATTCCTGAGCGAGGTGGTTATGCTCTTTTTCTGGTTGTACGTTGTTCTATTCGCTTTTCATATTTTTCTCCTTGAAAAATGCGCTGCACTAAAATTCCCGAAATATGAATCTGATTGGGATCTAATGTTCCAGCTTCGACCAATTCTTCTACTTCGGCGACTGTTATTTTGGCTGCGCCACACATGCATGGGTTGAAGTTTCTGGCGGTTCCTTTGAAGATGAGGTTTCCAGCGGTATCGCCTTTCCAAGCTTTTACAATAGCAAAATCGGCTTTGAAGGCGTGTTCCATAATATGCATTTTGCCATTAAATTCACGAACTTCTTTGCCTTCTGCGACTTCGGTTCCAAAACCTGCCGGAGTAAAAAAAGCTGGAATTCCTGCTTGAGCAGCACGACATTTTTCGGCTAAGGTTCCTTGTGGGATAAGGTCAACCTCAAGTTCTCCGGAAAGCATTTGACGTTCAAATTCAGCATTTTCTCCTACATACGAAGAGATCATTTTTTTGATTTGTTTTTTTTGAAGCAGCAATCCGAGTCCAAAGTCATCCACACCGGCATTATTTGAAATGCAGGTTAGATTGGTGGTTTCTTTTTGAACCAATTCGGCAATGGAGTTTTCGGGTATACCACACAATCCAAAACCACCGAGCATAAGGGTCATTCCGTTTTCTATTCCTTGTAGCGCTTCTTGAACGCTATTTACTTTTTTGTTAATCATACTGATTTATTTAGAACTATATCGATTTCTTTGATTTTGTAAAATTAGGTCATTTTTTGTTTTCTGTGAAGTATTATTATTTAAAGCATTAAAAAGGACACTTCAATTGAACAAAATGAATCTATACAGTAAATTTAGCAAAATAAACATATTGTTATTTTTCTAAATTTCATAAATGGCGCTAAACAAAAAAACCATTTTAGATTGTCTAAAATGGTTTTTCGAATAATAAATTATGGAATGTTTTACAATGAAAACTCTTCGGTGTCTTGTTCGGGTGTTGCAGTGCTGTCTATAACGGTGGCTGCACGAGGTACATAGCAATCTACTTTGATAGAAAGATTCTTAGGTCTTTCAAAAGGTTCTTTGGATACGTTTAAGGTTTTGTCTTCATAACATTTTTTCATGAAATACCCCCAAATTGGTAATGCTTCTGCAGCTCCTTGCCCATAGGTAAGACTTTTGAAATGAGCCGAACGGTCTTCGCAGCCTACCCAAACTCCAGTTACTAGGTTCGGTACCATTCCCATAAACCACCCATCAGATTGGTTTTGTGAGGTTCCTGTTTTTCCGGCGATAGGGTTTGTAAACATATATGGATATCCTGTCCAACGTTTGTCTCCATTTCCACCTCCTTGAGTTCTCAATCGTGCTCCAGAACCTGTTTCTGTAACCCCTTCGAGTAATTTTATAACGGCAAATGCAATGTCTTTGTTCAATACATCATGTGATTCCGGAATGGGTTCGTAAATTACTTCGCCACTTTTGTTTTCTATTTTTGATAGAAATTGTGGTTTGGTATAAACACCTTGGTTGGCAAATGTACTAAAGGCTGCAACCATATCTTCTACTGTAATTTCTACAGCTCCCAAAGCAATAGACGGTTGGGTAACAATTTCTGATTTTACGCCCAATTTATGTGTTAATTCAATCACAGCTTCTGGCCCCACTTTATCAATTAATTTTGCAGAAATGGTGTTTATCGAATTGGCCAATGCTTGTTTTAGGGTTACCATTCCGCGGTATTTATTATCAGAGTTTCTTGGTTCCCAATCTTCGGTTACGTGATGGCGCCCTTTACGAATGATAAATGGGCCATCCAGAATAGAGTCACATGGGGACATATTTAGTTGTTCGATAGCAGTAGCATAAACAAATGGTTTGAAAGTAGATCCCACTTGTCTGGCTCCTTGGCCAACGTGATCGTATTGAAAATATTTATAATTGATTCCGCCCACCCAAACTTTTATATTGCCTGTTTGAGGCTCCATAGACATTACTCCAGCTTGTAAAAAGTGTTTGTAATAACGAATAGAATCTAGAGGTGTCATTATTGTATCTCTTTCTCCTTTCCAAGTAAAAACAGTCATTTTGGTTTTTTCACTGAAGGTTTTGATAATTTCTTCGTCGCTTTTATCTTGTTCTTTCAGGGCGCTCCATCTGTGTGACGATTTCATGGCCTGATTTATAATACGCTGCGTTTCTGCCTCAGAAATATTTACAAAAGGGGCGTTTTTGTTGTCTTTGTTTTGAATAAAAAATTCTTCCTGCAGGTTTGCCATATGTGCAGCCACAGCTTCTTCGGCATAGGCTTGCATTCTGGAATCTATGGTAGTGTAGATTTTTAGACCGTCTTTGTAAATATCGTAGTCAGAACCATCGGGTTTTTTGTTGTCTTCAACCCATTTTTTCATATAATCACGAAGGTATTCTCTAAAGTACGTGGCTGTTCCTTCTCTATGGCTTTCTAGTTTAAAATGCAATGTAATAGGAAGGCTTTGTAACTGAAGTTTTTGGTCTTCGGTAATAATATTGGCTTTTTCCATTTGCAAAAGCACCACATTTCTTCGGTTTTTTACACCAACTGGGTTTTTTACAGGATTATATAGTCCGGAATTTTTAAACATTCCAACTAAAATAGCCGATTCATCGATGGTCAAATCCTTAGGTTCTTTCGAAAAATACGTTTTTGCAGCAGAGCTAACACCAACAGAATAATTCCCAAAATCATATACGTTGCAATACATTGCTATGATTTCGTTTTTGGTGTATTGTCTTTCTAGTCGAATGGCGATTATCCATTCTTTAACTTTTTGTACAATTCGAAAAGGCAAAAACTTAGAACCTTCTCCGTGAAATAATTGTTTCGCCAATTGTTGTGTTAAGGTACTTGCTCCACCACTTGTTCCTAAGCTGGCAATTGCTCTCAAAGTTCCTCTTCCATCAATTCCCGAATGCTCATAAAAACGGGCGTCTTCGGTAGCAACCAAGGCATCTACAAGATTTTTAGGCAAATCGGAATATTTTAATGCTGAACGGTTTTGCTTGAAATATTTACCCAAAACAACACCATCTGAAGAGATGATTTCGGTCGCCAAATTGGAATCTGGATTTTCCAGGTCTTCAAAAGAAGGCATGGATCCAAAAAGTCCCCAAGAGGCAAACAGGAAAAACAAGGCGATGATTCCCAGTCCGTAAAAGAAAATTTGCCAAAATTTCTTTGAATAATATTTCACATCTTTTTCGATGCCTTTAGTCTGTGTATTATTTTTTCTAGCAGCCATAATTGTTTACTATTCTTTTTTTTCTATTCTAAAACCTACCTCGGTAATTCCGTCCAAAAGGGCAACACCGGGAACTTTACCGGTTTCTCTAACAACTTGTTTGATGTGTACTTTGTATTTCCCTCTAAACTTTACGTTTTCTTTGTAATACAGTTTGCTTTCTTTCAGGTCTGTAAAACCATCTCCCAGTAGCGTTCCGTCTGGATTGGCCATTTGGTATTCTAGCGTATCTACTTTTGTGTATCCATTTGGGCTTTCCATAGATACAATCAGAAACAAATTGTTGTATTTGTAATTGTCGTTGTCTCTCAAATTTACAAACAAATCATACCTTTTTGTAGAATCCAAAACGGGTAAATCAAAAGTGACGATGCTGTCTTTATTCCATGCGCTTCCTACTGATTTATATTCATCAAAAACTCTTTTTTTATCACATGAAAAAAGGAGTACAGCAACCAAAAGGAGTAAAAAACTATTCTTTAGTCTCATTCTTTTTAATAATTATAGGTTTTCTGGGTTGTTCTGGTTGTTTGTTTTCTGCAGTAGCCGGTCGGTTCGGATTTGGCTTATTGCGATTGTTGTTTTTATTGCGGTTGTTGCGATTGTTATTACCACCTGGATTTTCCTTGTTTGGATTTTCTTTGTTGGCAACGTTTGGATTAATCGCAGCGTTTGTTTTTTGAATAGTTGGTTTGTTTGCATTGTTGGGAACAATAACATTTTCGCCTGCAACTCTAGGTTTTTTGCTTGGTTTTTTCTTTCTCTTCGGTTGGTCAAAACGGGTTAAACTTTCTTGGCCCATCGCGTTATTGAAATTTTGTTCTGGCTCTGCAACCACTTCAATAGCATAATCTTCAAGAGCGGAGACTTTGTTTTTCAATTTGTTTTCCGCTATTATTTCTTTGACCTGATCGATTTTCAAAATATGCCAATTGGCAAAATTATTGGTGTAGGCAAACCACATTAATCCTTTGAAAATGTCTTGTTTTTGGCAAATGGCATCTCCTTTTTCGGTAACCAATTTGGTGTCAAACTCCGGAAAGTCTTTCAAGGCATCCATGTAAGTATCCAATTCGTAATTCAAGCAACATTTTAACTTGCCACATTGACCTGCTAGTTTCTGTGGGTTTAAAGACAATTGCTGGTAACGTGCGGCCGATGTGTTTACGCTTCTAAAATCGGTTAGCCAGGTAGAACAACACAATTCTCTACCACAAGAACCAATTCCGCCCAAACGTGCGGCTTCCTGACGGAAACCTACTTGTTTCATCTCGACTCTGGTACTGAATTCCTTCGCAAAATCTTTGATTAAAAGTCTGAAATCGACTCTGTCGTTGGCGGTGTAATAGAAAGTAGCTTTCGACCCATCGCCTTGAAATTCGATATCCGAAATTTTCATTTCGAGTTTTTGGGCTATCGCAAGTTCACGGGCGCGAACTTTCATAGGCTCTTCTTTATTTCTTGCTACGGTCCAGATATCGATGTCTTTTTGAGTCGCTTTTCGATACACTTTTGGAACCTCATTGCTTAAATAATTGACTCCCTTTTTCTTCATTTGAATTTTTACCAATTCGCCTGTAAGGGTTACAATTCCTATATCATGTCCGGGTGAAGCGACAGTTGCAACTATGTCACCCATACTCAAAGTCAATTTTTCGGTATTGCGGTAAAACTCTTTTCTTCCGTTTTTGAAGCGAACTTCAACGCAGTCAAAAGGAGCTTCGCCATTGGGCAAACTCATGTTCGAAAGCCAGTCAAAAACCGTTAATTTATTGCAGCTATCGGTGCCGCAAGTCCCATTATTTTTGCAACCCTTTGGTGCACCACCATCAGAAGTTGAACAACTTGTACATGCCATAATTTTATATGTAGTATTGCGACGAACGCAATTTAAGTTCTTAAAACGTTTAATCGGTAAAGATAGTATTTTTTTGGTTTATGTTACAACGCTAAAAAAGGGCAAAAAATCATAAATTTATACTAAAAAAGAAGGATTAAAATTTCTGAGTTTGATGATTACTACTGGTTATCAATTTATAAAATGTATTTACTTAACCACAGTAATTTCCACAACTAAAATTTTAGAATAAATTCATAACTTGCATTGTAGGTGAGATTTAAAAAAAATAGTAAATTTGGGGTGAATTGCCTTTCAAACTGTTAACATTTAAAATAATAAACCATGAAAACAACCAAGTTTCTCTACTTAGCCCTCACTAGTTTGGCTTTGAGCGCTTCATTTCAATCCTGCAAAAAAAACGATGCGATCAACCAAGCCGAACAAGCTGATAAATTGGCGGGAATTGAAGTTCCAAGTATAGCCGAGACCAAGGCTATTGCCCAAGAGGCTTTTGTTTACGGATTGCCAATAGTAATGAACTATGCCGTGATGCAGGAGTTTAGTGTAGACAAAAACTCAGGGCAATACAAGGGGCCTTTTAATCAAGTTACTAATGAGCATCGGGTTTTTACATACGAAGATACAACTGTAGTCACCCCAAATAGTGACACTCCCTATTCGATGCTATGGTTGGATTTGCGCGCAGAACCTATGGTAATTTCGGTACCTGCGGTAGACAAAAAACGCTATTACTCGGTACAATTGATCGATGGAAATGTCTACAACTATGGTTACATTGGCAGCCGTGCTACAGGAACTGAAGCTGGAAATTATCTTGTTGTGGGTCCAGATTGGAAAGGCACTTTACCCAAAGGAATCAAAAAGATGTTTACATCGACTACTCCATTTGGACTTACTATTTTTCGTACCCAGCTTTTTAATGCTGCCGATATGCCCAATGTGGTCAAAGTGCAGTCAGGGTATAAAGCACAACCGCTTTCCAAATTTTTGAATCAGCCTGCACCTGCTGCTGCGCCAAAAATTGATTTTCTTCCTGCCAATACTGCGGGAATCAAGGCTAATTTTTATCAATATTTGGATGCAGCACTGGCATTTATTCCCGAAACTGCCGAAAACAAAGCTATTTTGGCCAAGCTTGCCACTATAGGTATTGGTCCCAATAAAAAGTTTGAATTTGCCGATTTGTCGCTAGAACACAAAGCAGCGATTTTGTTGGCCATGAAAGCAGGCGATGCTGAAGTTTCGAAATTTTTGACCGAAGGCGGTTCTGGAATAAAAAAAGTTAATAGCTGGAATGTCGGGTCTGTTTTCGGCGATAGCGCTTTCTATAGTGGAGACTGGCTAAAACGTGCTGCTGCTGCAAAAGGTGGAATTTATGGCAATGACGCTGTTGAGGCGATGTACCCAATGACTCGAGAAGATGTTACAGGCCAAACTTTAGACGGCAGTAAGCACAATTATACTCTTACTTTCAAGGCAGGTCAGTTGCCACCAGTAAACGCTTTTTGGTCGGTTACAATGTATGATGGTAAAACGCAATTTTTGATTAAGAATCCGATCAATCGCTATTTGATAAACTCTCCGATGTTGTCGAACATGAAAAAAAATGCGGATGGATCGTTGACACTTTATATTCAAAAAGACAATCCAGGAACTGATAAACAAAGCAACTGGTTGCCAGCTCCAAACGGGCCAATTTATTTGGTAATGCGATTGTATTGGCCAAAAACGGAACAGCCTTCTATACTTCCTGCTGGTTCTGGAACCTGGAGTCCTCCAGGAATTGTTCAGGCTAATTAGTATTTGTTTTTAGATATAAAAAATCCTTAATTCTGTATTTAAACGGAATTAAGGATTTTTTTATGTTTTCTTCACCGAAATGATTTTTGCAGGATATGACTTAGCTATATACTGCCTGCTCAAATAATCTTTTTCGATTCTAATATTGCTGATTATAGTATTGAAAAGTAAAAAATTGTTGTTTCAAAAAATAGAATTGAAAGGCATTGTCGACAGCATCATCAAAAGGTTTGTAACTTTTTCGTCTGCAGAATTCGAATATAAAATGCCGAATACGGGTTTGTTATTGTATATTTTTAATGTCATAATTTCTTGACCACTAATTTCAATATCAATTTGGTTTCCTGCTTTACTGTTTTCAATGATAAAAGGCACATTGTTTACTTCTCCTTCAAGGGTGAATGGGCTTATATACCAGTTTTGTCCCGAAGCCGAATTGTTCCAAAGCTCAGGCATTGGGCTTATAGTAGATTCGTCTTTACCATCCCAATATTGAGAGAAGTGTTTTTTGGAATCTGCACGATTTCCTATTGTAATTTTAAAGTGTGCAATGGTGTCTTTTTCACGAATCAAATAACACATTTTATTAGAGTCCAACGATCGATTTACGTTTAAATTGCCATTGAGATAATTGCTGTACACTTTAGTTCCATTGGCATCCCTTGTTACTTCACGTTCTTTCTCTTCTCGAGTCTCTTCAATAAAATGAACTTCACAAAAATAATGAGCATTATCATTGGTATCTATAAAACCAAATTTTGTCACATATCCCATTGCTCTTATTTTATCAGTACTCAAACCTGTTAAAGTGGTTAGTGTGGAGTTGAATAAATTATAACCAAAATTATTTTTTCTTTTCGTTTTTCGGGTTTTGCTATTTTGAATAATCCATTTTTGTTTGAGTTGAATAAGCTCAATAATGGAATCGTCTTTTGTGACGAAATTTAATTTTTTGGCATTCGCCAATGTTTTATCGGTATCCAAAAACAAACAGACAGGAGTTACATTCAATTTTAACTCACTTTGGGGAGAAGCAGCAAATAATGTTTGAATGGCTGTATCAAAAGCCTGAAGATAAGAATCGGTAAGTGCAGGAAGTTTGCGAAGTAAAATTTGCCCTGCGGGAACAGTAGATCGTTGCATTTCGACCGTCATCTCATTCGAAAATAGTACTGATTCGTTGTTTCCATCAATAAGAGATACTTTGAATTGTAAATAATAGGGAGCATAATCCAAGCTTTCAAAGGCGGGGTATGGGTTAAAAGGAGAACTGCTCTTACCGGTTATTGGGTAAGGACCATTATCAATTACCTGTAGAAACAAATGCCAACTACCAGGTGCTTCTTTTTTTAAATTGGTTTTAAATTTTGGAGGCTTATTGTAGGGTGATATTTCTTTAAAATCCCATTGAGGGTTCAAAACAACTGCATTCCATCGTTTATCAAGGGCTCTTAAAACACTTTGTTTCATTTTCTCAGCTATCTCAGCATTGATTGGTAAAATAACCCGAGAATTAGAAAACGAATTGAATCCACCGTTTGATTCTACAATGGAGGGGTTGTAGGCATACTCCATTTTTTCAATGCGAATGGTTTGTTTTTCTGTAGATTGAGAAAAAGAACTAAAGGTCAACAAGCACAACAAATAAGTTGCGCCTGAATGTATTGTTTTTGTAATATTAAAACTGCTTTTCATTATATCTCTAATTGAATTAGTACAGTTTACTTCTATCAAAGATACAACTTTATGAAATTATTTAAATTACTTAGGTTTCCTTGACCGAAATAATTTTCACGGGACAGGCTTTGGCAGCGAGTTCGCAACTTTCAACAATCGTATGATCGGGCGATTTCAACGTGTAAAAACCTTTGGCGTTTACACTTTTGATCAACACCGATTTTCCGTCTTTTTTGGACATTTGAAATTGAATGGGTGCCATCTCCACACAATAATTGCAGCCAATACATTTGTCTCTTTGCAACGTTACGATAACCATTAGGCTTCAACTATTTTGTATAATTTGTCGGACATTCGAATTCTGAAAGGCAGTTTTAAAGTGCAATCGTCGCCTTTCGTAGCTTTGTCTGCCGTTACATCATTTACGTACATTTCTTTGATAATCATTTCCTGGGCTCCGGTACTTGGTCCTGTCACCAATATTTTGTCACCCACTTTGATATCGTAAGCTTCGATCTTGAATTGACCGATTTCGGCTTTTGGAAAAAAATGGGTTCCTTTGCCCACATATACTTTCTTTTGCGTAGCTACCGATCCCGAAACATCGCTCCATTCCCCTAATTCCTGTCCGAGATAATACCCTGCCCAAAAACCACGATTGTAAACTGTATTAAGGGCTTCCATCCAAACGGTTACTTTTTCTTTAGAGAAAGTGCCTTCGTAATAAGAGTCAATTGCTTCACGATAGGTTTTGATTACTGTTGCCACATATTCAGGTGCACGGCCACGACCTTCAATTTTCAAGACTTGAATACCGGAATCAATTACTTGGTCCAGAAAATCCAATGTGCATAAATCTTTTGGCGACATTAGATATTCATTATCTACTTCAATTTCAAAACCGGTTTCCTGATCGATAACGGTGTATTTTTTACGGCAGTTTTGTTTGCAGGCACCACGGTTTGCAGAGGAGTTGTTCGAATGCAGACTCAAATAGCATTTTCCCGAAACTGCCATACACAAAGCACCGTGACCAAAGATTTCGATTTCTACCAAGTTGCCGTTGGGCCCTTTGATTTGTTCTTTTTCTATTTGGGAGGTTATGCTTTTTACTTGGCGTAAACTCAACTCTCTACTCAATACCATCGTGTCGGCAAATAAGCTGTAGAATCTGATGGTTTCGATATTCGTAACGTTCAATTGGGTCGAAATATGAACTTCCATGCCGATTCCTCTTGCCATCGCAATTACAGCTTGATCGGAAGCAATTACGGCTGTTATGTTAGCTTCTTTGGCTTTCGCCAATAAAGTTTTCACTACCGATAAATCGTGATCGTAAATGATGGTGTTTAATGTCAAATAACTTCGAACGTTTTTGGCTTCGCAACGACGAGCGATTTCCGGTAAATCATCCATCGTGAAATTGACCGTTGCTCGGGCTCGCATATTCAATTGTTCTACACCAAAGTAAACGGAATCGGCTCCGTTGTCTAATCCTGCTTGTAACGACTCGAAGTTTCCTGCGGGAGCCATTAATTCTATTTTGTTGTTTGTTGTCATGATAAATTAGTCTAAAATTTTATATAATTTATCAGATAAGCGAATACGAAACGGCACTTTAAAAGTACAAGTCTCGCCAGCAATCGCTTTTGCGGAAGCAATTTCATTGACAAACATTTCTTCAATAATCAATTGTTGCTCTCCGGTTGTTGAACCTTTGATTAAGATTTTGTCCCCAACGTTGATTTCATTTTCTTCAATCAAAAATTGGGCAATACTTGGTTTTGGAAAAAAGTGGGTTCCTTTTCCAACGTATTGTTTTTTTATTTTGGGCTCTCTTTTAGCTACAGTTTTTGATTTCACTAAATCGCTAAGATTAGGAACATTTGCCAAAGGATCTTGATTGTTCTTGAACGTCAAGACCTCAGATTTTCCTTTTTTAAAGATTTTATTTCCGTTTTTAATGCCTCTACGAATGGCTTTTTGTTCTTCTTCCGGAAGATGGATTACCGTTACACATTCGGTGGAGCAACAGCCATACATTTTTTCTTTACAGGATTCACATTGGATGAAAAGTAAATGACAACCTTCATTGGCACAATTGGTATGTACATCACAAGGTGCGCCACATTGATGGCATTGCGAAACGATGTCGTCTGTAATTCTTTCGCCCAAGCGGTGGTCAAATACAAAGTTTTTACCAATGAATTTGCTTTCAAGACCTTCAGCTTTTACTTGGCGGGTGTATTCGATAATACCGCCTTCGAGTTGATAGACATTTTCGAAACCTTTGTGTTTGAAGTAAGCGCTGGCTTTTTCGCAACGAATACCACCAGTGCAATACATCAATAGTTTTTTGTCTTGTTTGTGCTCGGCCAATTGCTCTTCGATGATTGGTAATGATTCTCTAAAAGTATCCACATCGGGTCTGATAGCTTTGGTGAAATGACCAATTTCGGACTCGTAATGGTTGCGCATATCAACCACAATCGTATTTGGATCTTCGAGTAAATCGTTGAATTCCTGTGCTTTTAGGTGAATTCCGATATTGGTTACGTCAAAAGTTTCGTCAACCAATCCATCGGCTACGATTTTGTCGCGGACTTTTACGGTGAGTTTCAAAAAGGAATGGTCGTCATGCTCTACAGCAATGTTCAAACGGATTCCTTTCATAAAATCGTATTGTTCAATAGTATTTTTGAATTCGTAGAAATGATCTGCCGGAAGCGAAAGTTGGGCATTGATACCTTCGTGGGCAACATAAATTCTTCCCAGAACCTCAAGAGGGTTCCAAGCTAGAAATAATTCGTTACGAAATTGTGTTGGATTTTGAATTTGCGCGTAGGCATAAAAAGACAATGTGAGACGTTGCTTTCCGGCATCGTCAATCATAGTGGCTCTTTCCTCTGCGCTTAAAGTGTTGTACAGTTGCATGCTATAAACTAATTTAAGTTGGGAAAAATATAGGTTAATTTCGAAATAACGCATCCGAAATCGGGCGCAAATTTAGTAAATTTTTAGAGTTTTTGGGTTCTAATTTGCGGTTTTTTTGTGATTTACCAATTTTGGTTAAGATTTACAGAAACTGGCTCTTGCTTATTTTTTTGTCGCTTCAACTACTAAATCATCTACCGAAACAGAACGGCTAATGTGACCCAAAAGTGCTTCCAGATTTTCTGAACGTAATGTGTCGCGAACTTCGGAACGGGCTTCGGCAATTTTTAATGAAATATTTTTGGCTTTCAAATCGATAAAAAGCTGTTTCAAAAAACGAGCTCCGGCAATATCGATTCGGGGAGAGGAATTTAGGTCCAATATTACGTTTTTTAAGGAGTCAGATTCGCTATTGATTTTGAGCCATAGTTGTTCTTTTATAAATTCGGAATTAAAATACAAAATCGCCGATTCGATTCGAACAATCAATACGCCTTCTATATTTTCGTTGTCTGGATGTCTGGCAATGTCGGTATAGCGTTTGGTCCCGGGAATTCTGCCCAAGAAAGCGACAGTGGGTTTTGAAGTTGCTTTGATTAATAACAGCAAAGTAACGATGGCAGCCAGCAAAACACCTGTTAAGATTCCCCAAATGAGAACCCCTACAAGGGCAATCATGGCAACGTAAAATTCCTGTTTGTTGATCTTATAAAGGTGTTTTAATTCTACTACGTCAAAAAGGCCTCTTATGGCTACCAATACAATAGCGGCCAAAACTACGGTTGGCAAATTTTGGAGAAATCCGGTTAAAAACAACAGGCAGATGGCAATTGCTGCTGATGTAAATACTAAAGATAATGGTGTTTTGGCTCCAGCTGTATCGTTTACAGCAGATTGTGACAAGCCTCCTGCAACAGGATATCCTTGGCCTAACGCCACGGCAGCATTGGCAATACCAAGCGCCAGTAATTCTTGTCGAGGGTCAATGTTGTATCCATTTTTTTGCGCCAATGTTCTTCCCGCCGATACGCTTTCGATATAGGATAATAGAAAACAAGCCATTGCGAGCGGAAGTACTCCGTCTACATCACTTATTCGTAGTGAAGGCAAATGAAATTCAGGTAGCCCTGTAGGTATAACTCCAACTGTTTTAAACCCTTGTAGGCCTAATGATGTTGTCGAAATAATTAAAATCGAAAGTATTACAACAAGTATAGCTATGGGTCGACCAGGCGCTTTTTTTTCGCCAACAATTAGTATGAAAATGGCGGTAATGCCAAAAGTAAATACAGCGATATTGGTGTCTGGTAGTTGTTGAATAAGTGTAAGTACGCGATCTAGAAAATTGTCACCGCCTCCTTTTATGCCAAATAGTTTGGGTAACTGGGTTAAACCAATGGTTATGGCAGCACCCGCTTTGAAACCAACCAAAACGGTTTCGCTGATAAAATTGATAATCCCACTCAACCTTAATAGATAAGCAAGTATTGCCATTCCTGCAAAAACTAAGGCAGTGAGCGAGGCAATATCGGCCCAACGCTGTACATCTCCATGGGCCATATCAGCAATGGTTGTTCCTATAAGTAAGGAAATTGCCGATGTGGGACCAATGGCTAATTGCTTGCTTGTACCCAATAGTGCATAAAATAAACCGCCAATCAGATAACCATAAATTCCGTATTGAGGAGGAAGCCCAGCGAGAGTTGCATAAGCGAGCGATACCGGAATTCCATAGGCAGCCAAGGTAATTCCGGCAATAAAGTCACTTTTTAAGGTTTTGGTATTGTATGCTGCAATCCAGACACTGATAGGAAAAATTTTTGAAATCATCATTCAAAACAGAATAAAGTATATTAGTCTTTCTCTTCAAGTAATGCTTTTTTAACGGCATTCAATTCGGCTATTTTGGCAGCACTTACAGTAGGATATTCCAAGTCCATTTCATCTAAAGCAGTAATAATGGCTGAAGCGATGGCGATTCGGGCATACGATTTATTGTCGGCAGGAATGACATACCAAGGTGATTTTTCGGTTGAGGTGTTTTTGATTAACTCTTCGTAAGCGTGCATGTAATCATTCCAATAACCACGTTCTTTGGCATCGGCGGCGCTAAATTTCCAGTTTTTGTCTGGATCGTCTACCCTTTCGATAAAACGTTTTTTTTGTTCGTCTTTGGAAACGTTTAGAAAAAACTTTATGACAATTGTTCCATTTCTATTTAAATATTTTTCAAAATTTCGGATATCCTGAAAACGGTCTTCCCAAATATCTTTGGTAATCAATTTCTCCGGAAGTTTTTGTCCTTTTAAAATAGCTTCATGAACCCGTACTACCAAAACTTCTTCGTAGTAGGAACGATTGAAAATTCCAATGCGTCCTCGTTCTGGCAAATGTTTTTGACAACGCCACAGATAATCATGATCTAAATCTTCGGGGCTTGGAGCTTTAAATGAAGAGACTTGACAACCTTGTGGATTTACACCAGACATTACATGTTTGATGGCACCATCTTTTCCTGCAGCATCCATTGCCTGAAAAATGATCAAAAGTGACCATTTGTCTTGTGCATACAATATGTCTTGCAGGGCAGCCAGCGCATCAACACCTATTTGCAGTGTTTCATTGACTAACGGTTTTCCTTCTGGGCCTAAATTAAAACTGGCTTTTGTTTCATAGTCCTTAAGTCGAAAATCTTCGTTTTTACCAACACAATATTGTTTTGAGAAATTCTTGGCTCTTTTAACAAGCTCTTTTTTGCTCACATTACTCAAGTCACGTGCTTTTTCTTCAAAATTATTTGCGTCTTTATTATTGTTTTTTGACATAATTATTACTTTTTAATTACTAAATGATTACTGTGATTCAAAATTTAAAAGAAGAAATTTACTTCAAATTTTAAATTTATATGTTATTAAGCGATAGAAAGATGAATTTGAGCCCAAAAAACAATGAACTCTAAAGGTATTTAGAATATTAACATTTGTATAACGAATATAAAGATATTTTTTAACTTTTAATTATAATAATAATGTAAAAAATATTAAATTAGCGTATTAACTATTAAATCAAAATTGATGAATACGCTAAGAAAATTTATAACCCTTATTGTTTTATTTATATTGTCAACTGTTTGGTTCTCTTGTAAAAAGGAATCAGCACCTGAAATCAAAACACTTGAAATTTCAGTAGCTGAGGTTTTGCAAGAAGATGTGAAGCTTGAGTCTGAATATACTGGACAATCTTTTGGTCAATCCGATATTCAAATTAATCCCAGAGTTGATGGTTTGATAGAAAGTCTCAATTTTAAAGAGGGAAATGCAGTAACGAAGGGACAGCTGCTTTATACTATAGATCCGCTACCCTATCAAGAAAAAGTTAATATCGCAAAAGGGGATTTGGCAGAGTCACAAGCACGTTTGGCAAAATCAAAATCTGATTTTGAAATGATTGAACCTTTGGCTAAAATTAACGCTGTAAGTCAACGTGAATTAATAGCCGCAAAGTCAACTTATAATGCTTCAATTGCAAGAATAGAAGCTTCTAAGGCAACTCTTGAAAACGCAAAAATAGAATTGGGATATTGCAGAATTATCGCTCCGATTTCTGGATTAATTGGCATTTCAAAAGTAAGAGTTGGTGATTATGTGCAGCCTGGATCATCAACAGTACTGAATACCATATCCGATATAGGAAATGTAAGGGTGCGTTTTACTATGAGTGAGCAAGAATTTCTTCGAATTTTTAGAGAAATAAAAAAGGATAATTCTAGTTTAAAAGGGTCTGGAGAATTAGTCTCATTGTTGTTGTCAGATGGATCTGTTTACCCACAAGCAGGAAAAATAAGTTTTGCAGACAGACAAATTGATCCAACCACAGGTGCTGTAACATTTGAAGCTTCATTTCCTAATCCTGACAGATTGATTCGTCCTGGTCAATATGTAAAAATTCTTTTGGTAACGGATATTCGTAAAAATGCATTAATAATTCCACAAAGAGCCGTTATAGAAATGCAGGGGATCAGCCAGGTTTATGTTTTGGATAAAGACAATAAAGTGCAGATGAAAATTATACAAATCGGACCTTCTTACAAAGATGGATATATTGTTACGGATGGATTAACAGCAGAGGATAAAATTGCATTGGGGGGTACATCCTTATTGAAAAGTGGAAGCGTTATAACTCCAAAGATTACTGAGTGGATTCCAGGTAAAGCTCAACAATAATCAGCGCTAACTAAAAATAATTTAGAAACATCATTATGGGAGAATTTTTTGTTAGAAGACCAATTGTAGCCATGGTAATCAGTATCATAATAGTAATACTCGGATTACTGGCATTACAAAAAACACCAATTTCACAATATCCGGACATCAATCCGCCGGTTGTAAAAATCACGACTAGTTTTACCGGTGCTAATGCTTTGAATGTGGAGCAGGCCGTTGCGACTCCTATTGAACAAAAGGTAAACGGTGTAGAGAATATGTTGTACATGAAATCCACCAACACTTCGGATGGAGCACTTACTATCGAAGTTACATTTGATGTGGGAACCAACTTGGATAATGCCAATATGCTTACCCAAAACCGTCAAGCGCAGTCAGCACCTTTTATGCCACCAAGTGTAAAGCAACAAGGGGTAGTGGTAAAAAAATCGCTATCTTTTCCGATGATGTTATTTACAATCACATCTAAAAATCCAAAATATGATGCTAAGTTTTTGAATAATTATGCCAGTATCAATATTGTGGATAGATTGGCACGTATTAAGGGCGTTGGAGAAGTTACGCTTTGGGGAAGTGATTATTCTATGAGGATTTGGTTGAAAGCAGGTGTAATGAGTAAATTGGGTGTTACCGTTGAAGAGGTGAAAAATGCCTTGAACGCCCAAAACATGATTAGCCCAGGCGGGAAATTTGGAGCTGAACCAGCACCTAAAGGTACAGAGTTTACTTATGGAGTTACGCTTCAGGATCGGTTGGTTACTGAAAAACAATTTGGAGACATAGTCGTTCGAAGCAAGGAAGATGGTTCTCAAGTTTTACTAAGTGATATCTCTCGTATCGAATTAGGAACAGAAAATTATAGTACGAATGCTCGCAGAAATGGCTCGCCTAGTGCTGCAATTACAATATTTCAAATGCCGGGAAGTAATGCACTTGAAGTGGCTGAATTAGCAAAAGCAGCCATGAAGGAAATGGCAGAAAAGTTTCCAAAAGACATAGAATATCAAGAATCATTGGATACTACACTTGCCATTACTGCCGGTGTTGATGATATTGTTCACACACTTTTTGAAGCCATCCTTTTGGTTATTCTTGTGGTATTCATCTTTTTACAAAATTGGCGAGCTACTTTAATTCCGTTAATTACAGTTCCAGTTTCGTTAATAGGTACAATTGCCGTTTTTCCATTGTTAGGATTCTCTATAAACACACTTTCATTATTAGGATTAGTTTTGGCAATTGGAATTGTCGTCGATGATGCCATCGTTGTTGTAGAAGCCGTGGTACATCATATCGAAAAGGGTAAAACACCAAAAGAAGCAACCATACAAGCAATGAAAGAAGTTTCAGGGCCTGTAATTGCAATAGCTTTAATTTTATGCGCAGTATTCATCCCTGTGGCGATGACTCCTGGAATTACGGGACGTTTTTATCAACAGTTTGCAATAACCATTGCGGTCTCGGTGGCTTTCTCGGCATTTAGTGCCTTGTCACTAAGTCCTGCTTTGTGCGCAATGTTATTAAAACCTACAAAACCAGTCGAAGAACAAACAGGATGGTTGGCTAAATTTTTTGCAGGTTTCAACAGGATTTTCGAAAAAGTTACTGGCGGTTACTTAAAAGGAGCCACATTTTTTGCCAAAAAATCAATGCGTATAGTAGCATTACTTGCAGTTATTTTGCTTGCAGTAGTATTCTTGGGCAAGAAAATACCTTTAGGATTTATACCCGAAGAAGACCAAGGGTATGTACTATTGAATATACAATTACCTCCCGCTTCTTCAATTCAACGTACTGAAGAAATTTCTAAAAAAGTGGATGGTATTTTAAAAGAAGAAGAATCCATTCTGTCTTATACTACAATAAATGGATTTAGTATGCTTACCAATTCGAATCAGCCTAACAATGCATTTGTTTTTATTTCGTTAAAACCTTGGGAAGAGCGAAGCATAACAGCAAAAGAATTAGTTAATAAATTAAATGCTAAACTTTCTACTCAAATTACAAATGCTACAGCATTTGCTTTTGGGCCACCAGCAATTCAAGGGTTAGGAGCGTCAGAAGGATTTAGTTTAATGTTACAAGATAGAGGAGGTAATACACCACAATATTTGGCTCAACAAACACAAGCCTTTATTGCAGCTGCTCAAAAAAGACCTGAGATAAAAAAGATTTATACTACTTTTAATGTTGCAACACCCCAAATAAAGTTAGAGATTGATAATGAAAAAGCAATGAAATTAGGCGTGCCTGTTTCGAAAGTTACCGAAGCATTAGGCGCATTTTTGGGAGGAACTTATGTGAATGATTTTAACCGTTTCGGACGTCAGTATAAAGTATTTTTACAAGGAGAAGCGGTTGACCGTGTCAAGCCCGAAAACTTGAATTTGATTTATATAAAAAACAACCATGGCGATATGTTGCCCATATCATCCTTGGTTACGGCTACAAAAGTTACTGGACCTGATTTTACTAACAGATTGAATTTATTCCGATCTGCTGAAATTGGAGGAAGTCCTAATAATGGATACAGTAGCGCACAAGCTTTGGATGCATTGGAAGAAGTCGCCAAGGAAACATTACCTGCCGATATGAGTTACGATTATATCAACCTTTCATATCAGGAAAAACATTCGCCGGGAGGAAGTTCTGTATTTTTAATGGCATTGGTTTTTGTGTTTTTAATACTTGCTGCACAATACGAAAGCTGGGAATTGCCATTTAGTGTACTGCTTGGGGCGCCTTTGGCCGTATTTGGTGCATTTGCGGGATTATTTTTGGCAAGATTTGTAAGTGATGCTTATGTAAACAACGTATTTGCACAGATTGGACTGGTATTACTTATTGGGCTAGTCGCCAAGAACGCCATTCTTATTGTTGAATTTGCCAAAGAAGAAAATGAAAAGGGCACCCCGCTTTATGAAGCCGCAATGACAGCTGCCAAGCTTCGTTTTCGACCAATATTAATGACCGCTTTTGCCTTTATTCTTGGTGTTGTGCCGTTATTATCCGCTACTGGTGCTGGTTCACAAGCTCGTATTGTAATGGGAATGGCTGTATTCAGTGGAATGTTAATAGCCACAGTTCTTGGAGTTTTAATCGTTCCGGGTTTATATGTGATGATTGAAGGTATCGGAAAGAAGAAAAATGAGGTAGTACTCGCTGAAAATAATATTGAAACTAATACTACACATCATGATGAATAAATATAAAATAAGTGTCGTTATTTTAGCACTCGCTTTATTTCCAATGGGATGTATGGTTGGGCCAAAATACGCAAGACCCGAAGAGCAAAAAGCAACTGCATTTAAATATCAGGGCGCAAATGCGGATACCTCTGCTGCGGTAACTAATGTAAAATGGTTTGATTTGTTTAATGACGATGTACTAAAAGGGTTGATTAATAAAGGACTCCAAAATAATTATGATTTGAAAATTGCGGTAGCCAGAATCGACCAAATTACGGCCAAATACGGTTTTACAAAAGCTGATTTGTTTCCTTCATTTCAATATCAAGGTACTGTAAACAGCAAAGAAATGCAATTGAATCCTTCAAATGTTGCTGCTAGCATGTCTTGGGAGCTTGATTTTTGGGGTAAATACCGCCACGAGAGCAAAGCAGTGCAAGATGAACTTTTGGGCACCGAGGAAGCACGTAAAGTGGTACTTTCAGATATTGTGAGTAATATTGCAATAGCTTATTTTCAGTTGCGAAATTATGACAATCAGCTGCAAATCGCACAACATACACTAGAAACCAGACAAAAATCATTTGACATTATTAATGAAAGATTCAAAGCCGGATATGTTTCCGAAGTTGATAAAGTACAAATAGAGCAACAAGTTGCCATTGCCGAAGCATCTATTCCAAGAATTAAAAGAGAGATTACCTACCAGGAAAATACAATTTCTATATTGACAGGACAATTGCCTTCTGAAATTCCAAGAGGTAAATCAAACACCGAATTACAAATTGTAAGTCAGGTGCCGGTATCAGTACCTTCTTCATTATTGGAAAACAGACCCGATGTTAAGGGAGCCGAATATCTTTATATGGCATCCAATGAAAGAATAGGCGAAGCACAGGCGATGCGCTATCCTGCTTTCAATATCGGAGCTATTGCTGGTTTTGCCAGTGCCAATTTGAGCAATTTGTTTTTGGGGAGTTCCTACGCACAAAACGCTTATGCGGGAGTTGCAGGACCTCTTTTTGCTTTCGGTAAGAACAAGCGCAGAGTTGAAATTTACAGACAACAAGCCGAAGAGTATAAATTTGCTTACCAAAAAACATACTTAGTTGCTGTTACCGAAGTAGAACAAGCTTTGCAAGATGTAAAAATGTATAAAGAAGAATGGATTGCTCGGAAGAAACAAGTTGATGCAGCCCTAATTAACTATAAATTATCATCAGCCCGATATGACAATGGTTATGTTTCCTATCTTGAGGTTTTGGATGTTGAGCGAGCCCTATTTGATGCTCAATTGGATCTTTCTCAATTGTCGGAAAGACAATTAAGTTCAATGGTCAAATTGTATAAAGCGTTGGGCGGAGGCTGGAATTAAAAATCAATTACAAATTATAAAACCACGCAATTTGTGTGGTTTTTTTGTTATAGGCGACCCATATAAATTTAAGTAAAATGAGACGATGATAAAGTATTTTAAATCGAGGGTAAATTTTTTTGACATAATTGCAGCTGTATTCAATATTTAATTCTGCTGCTTCTTTATTTTGTTTATAAAAAAGTGTAAATTTAATCGCCTCAATTTTAATATTTTGTTTTCAAATAAATCGAATCAATTTATATTGAACTATGCTAGACAATATTATAATTCAGACCTTAGGGATGTTTTTAGTCCCATTTCTATGCATCCTGATTCCTATTCTTATTGGGCAATGTTATGGATTGTTTTTAAAATCAAAATCGGGAAAAGTTAATGATTCACCAGTTGGTTCTGTAGTAGGAACATCGTTAGGTTTATTGGCTTTTATGCTTGCCTTTACTTTTCAGATTGTTGACAATCGTTACAATTCGCGTAAAGAACTTTTGCTCAATGAGGTCACAACTATTAGAACAGCTTATTTAAGAGCAGGATTAATTCCAGAACCGTATCGTTCTAATTCCAGAAAACTTTTAGTTGAATACACAAATTTGCGAGTGGGTATAGTTAATGATGTTACTCCGGAAAAAGTGGAATATCTCAAAATAAGATCTCAAGCAATATTAGGTTCACTTTGGAGTTATTCTGAGGCATTGGGAGCACAAGACAGAAGTTCAGAAGCTTATTCGTTATACATGGGGTCTATAAATGATTTGATTGATATATACAATCAAAGAATAACGCTTACTTTTGAATATCGTATTCCAGTCCCAATTTTATGGGTTTTATTTATCATTACATTATTCTCTATGCTGATATTGGGTTATCAGTTTGGAATTACCGGGAAAAAAAACAACCTTCTTGCCATTTTTATATCTATTATTTTTGCCTCTGTGATGTGGTTGATTTTGGCTCTTGATCGACCAGAAATGGGATTCATGCGATTGAACCAGAATCCAATAATCACACTTCACAAACAACTCAACAGTATGCAACAACAATAAAAATCAAAATTTGCAGTGCGCACCGAACATCATTGTGCACAACCTATTTTAAGAAGAATAGGAGTTACCTTTCGGCCATCCTTAGCTTTTTATAATACTTGTCAGGATGTAGATGTGTTTATAGAAACGCTGTGGAAACTTAGAAGTGCAAAATAACCTGATGCTGTTATAATTAAAAAGGCCCGAAAAATTATTTTTCGGGCCTTTTTGTATTAATTTCTAAAATTTAGCAATATTCGTTGAAAGCTTCTTTTAAGTTATCGGCAATAGTTTCGGCTGGACGGCCTTCTATATGATGACGCTCTAGCATGTGAACCAATTCTCCGTCTTTGAATAAAGCAATACTCGGAGATGATGGAGGAAAAGGAAACATAAATACTCTTGCTGCTTCAACAGCTTCTCTGTCTACGCCTGCAAAAACAGTTACTAGATTGGAAGGCGTTTTGTCATTGTCTAAACTCATTTTTGCTCCTGGACGTGCATTTCTGGCAGCACAACCACAAACAGAATTCACTACAACAAGGGTTGTTCCTTCTGCTTTAATAGCACTTTCTACAGCGGCTGCAGTGTGTAATTCTTGAAAACCAGCATCTGTCAATTCAGCTTGCATCGGTTTTACCATTTCTTCTGGATACATAATATTTTTATTTAAGATAGTTTAACTATTTTCTTTTTTAAGTTGTGCAAAGTTACAAAGTTTAAAATCAAGAATTTTATTTGTTGTATAAAGTTTTGTTATAGTTTGATTGTTATTTTTTTTGTCGAAAAAGGACTCGGAACAAAGCCTTTATAAAAATTGTTTTTGGACATTTCCAAATTACTTTTAAATCTTCGAGAAAGGTCGTTTCTTCATCAAGGAATTTAAAAATTAATGCTGGATTCCCTTTCTTAAATAAGGAAGAAAAAATTTGGGAACCCAATTCGTTGTTCCTGTCCAAAATATCGAGTAACAACAAATCATAAAACCAGAATTTTGTTGTTTTATGAAAGCTTTTAAAGTCATTTTTTGTTTGTAGAAAAGAAACCAAGGCCGTCGATTTTTTGTCCGAATTTTTAAAAGTATAGCCTGTGCTGGATTTGGTCCATCCGCCGGCAGTTCCTATATTGAGTACTCTTTTTGTGTTTTTTTTCCAAAAAGGATAGCAGGTCATCGGGATGCTGCCTTGTTCTTTTTCGATAATTTTATAGTTACGAATGCCCAGTTTCTGAATGTATTTTGCAATTTCCAATTCGTATTCAGATTGTTCCAAAAGAGACTGAGAAAACAAGGTGTATTCTATCAAAGCTTCGTTGGTTGTTGTTGGCAAAACATACATAAATCGCGTATTCCCTTTTTGGGCTACAGAAAAGTCCATAAAGGTTGCCTGATCTGGATTGAAAACAGCTTCTTCGCTTTGAATAAACCAGCCAATGAAATGCTGTTGTAAGACTGGATAACGTTGTTGATTTTCTACAGTATTTTTATCGTACACACTATTAAGCACCCGTTCAGAAGTAAAACTCTGCGATGGAGTTGCTACAAAAACATGATTCTCGAGTTCGTTGATGTGGATTACTTCTTCGTTTATAATGGTAATATTCTTTTGTTTTTCCAGCACATCAAAAATCAGTCTGTAAAAGTCCAATCCTCGAATTTGATTATATTTATAAGGTTTTAACGTTAAATTACGATTATAATTTCCGTTAATAAATAGAGCATTATCCCATTTTTTTGAAATGCTTTTCTCCCAAAGGGTTGTGTTTTCTTCCCAGAAACACCAAGTTCTGTCATTGGTTTTTTTGAGATTTGGATCCAGCAGTAAAAGGTGTTTATCATCAAATTTTTTTGATAAAACCATTTTATACACTGTCATCAAAGCGGCCAAACCTGTACCGGTAAAAATATAGTCGTAATGTTGGCTTTGGGCTGAAATCATTTTCAAAAATAGACAATTTAAAGCAATAATTTATATTTTGAATCGGAAGGAATAACCAACAGAAACATAATAGTCGGGAGAAGTTTTAGACAAACTGATTCCTCCCGAAAGATCCAATTGCTGGTTTGGATTTATTAAATAAGTAAACCCTGCATCAAATCGATTGTCTGGTTTTTCAAATTGAGGGAAGAATCCATAGAATTCAATATAACCTCCTATTTTTTCCGTAAAGGAATAACCGGTTGTCAGCGTATACAAAAAAGTGGCAGCAGGCGTTTCTCCATCCCATTCGGCGCCCATGTTATAGCTTAAAGTCTGTTTACTGCTCAATGTGTGCTGCATTGTAAATCTAAATTCTGGAGCATAATTGGTAGTTTGAAATTGTCGGGAAGCCATTTTTGGCAACATAATCTGACCAATAAAAGAGGTAACTGGAATGATTCCTTTTTCTTCAAACAGACGGGTTTTAAAACCTACATAAATCGGACTAATTCCCGAAACTGTATTCGATATTTCTGTGTTTACAATGTATTCTGTAGTTAGCCGTAGTTCAAAATGGTCGTTAATTCCAAAACGGGTCAAAATTGTTGGAGCAACAATTTGATTGGTATTTGCATCTATTTGTTCAAACGAAAGACCATTTTCCAATTGAAAGTAATTTTGCGGTACGATGAATGGGCATTCGGTTTGGTCGGGTCTATCGGTTTGGATCGAAGGTAAATCCTGCCCTTTACAATAGCTGTGGATTAAAACCAAGGTCAATAGTACTATTATTTTTTTCATTTCGAATGTATTAAATTAAATTTTAGACAAAACTAAAAAAATAATTTCATTAATATAAAATTGTTTTTATATATTTGTTTTTTAAATTATTAAAATGAGTAAATCTTTAGAAGAAGTAAACCAATCGGTTTCAACGCAAAATAAAACTACTGTATTTAGGAAAATATTAGCTTTTTTTGGGCCAGCCTATCTGGTAAGTGTGGGCTATATGGATCCCGGAAATTGGGCTACAGATATTGCAGGAGGGAGTCAGTTTGGGTATTCTCTTTTGTGGGTATTATTGATGAGTAACTTAATGGCATTACTACTGCAAAGTTTAAGTGCCCGATTGGGAATTGTCACTCAACGTGATTTGGCGCAAGCCTCTAGGGAAACCTATTCGCCTTTTATCAATTATATACTTTATTTTCTTGCCGAAATTGCTATTGCTGCTTGTGATCTGGCCGAAGTTTTGGGAATGGCTATCGGGATCAATTTATTATTTGATATTCCATTAATCCAAGCTGTAATTATAACTGTTTTGGATACTTTTTTATTGCTGTTTTTAATTAATAAAGGCATCCGCAAAATGGAAGCTTTTATCATTGCACTGGTAATGATTATTGGGTTGTCGTTTATATTCGAAATGATATTTGCACAACCCGAAATGGGAAAGGTTTTGTACGGCCTGATTCCGTCTATACCAAACGAAACGGCTCTTTATATTGCCATCGGAATCATCGGAGCCACTGTAATGCCTCACAATTTGTACCTACATTCCTCTTTGGTGCAAACCAGAAAATTCAGTCGGACTGATGCTGGAATCAGACAAGCTTTGAAATACAATTTTATCGATTCTACAATAGCTTTAAACCTTGCCTTTTTTGTAAATGCCGCTATTTTAATTTTGGCTGCAGCCACATTTTACAAAAACGGTATGCATGAAGTGGCCGAAATTCAAGATGCCTATCGTTTTCTTCAACCATTATTAGGGACCAAATGGGCGCCTATTTTGTTTGCAGTGGCCTTAATTGCTGCCGGACAAAGTTCTACTGTAACAGGTACATTGGCAGGTCAGATTGTTATGGAAGGCTATCTTAATTTACGTATTCAACCTTGGGTTCGTAGAATTATTACCCGATTGATTGCTATCGTTCCTGCGGTCATCGTGATTTTGATTTATGGCGAAAGTGTTACCGGAAAATTGTTGATTTTGAGTCAAGTTATTTTGAGTTTGCAACTGGGATTTGCTATTATTCCGTTGATTCATTTTGTGAGTGATAAATCAAAAATGAAAGGATTTCACATTGGCAAAGTAACTCAGGTTACGGCTTGGTTAATCGCTATAATTATTGTTTCGCTCAACGCTAAATTGGTTTATTCCGAGATTCAAGATTGGCTTGAAACTTCAGAGAATCCTACCGTTCTTTGGTTGACAGTAGTTCCTTTGGCTTGTAGTTTTTTACTTTTATTGCTTTATATCGTTATAAAACCATTTTTCTCCAAAGCCAGATTGAATATAGAAAACCATTCACCACATGATATGAACCTAAAATTTACCGAAACGCCTGTTCAGGACAATAAGAACATTGCCATTACGGTCGATTTTTCGTTTGCCGATGAAAATGCCATTAATTACGCTTTCAAAATGGGCGGAAAAGAGGCAAAATATACTTTTATACACGTGGTAGAATCTGTTGGGGCAATGATGTACGGGAAACAAATAGACGATCATGAGACCACGATTGACGAAAAGCTGCTACTAGAATATAAATTAATGTTCCGCGAAAAAGGATTTCATGTAAAAACAGTATTAGGTTTTGGTAGGCCAAATAAAGTAATTCCGAAATTGGTAAACAAAGGTGATTTTGATATTCTCATAATGGGAACTCATGGTCATACTGGTATGAAGGATTTGTTGTTTGGTACAACTGTAGACCGATTGAGACATAAGATATCTATACCTTTACTGATTGTAAAAAACTAAATTTTGTATTAAATAATGATTCATACGACTTAGGTTTCTCTTTCCTAAATCTAAAATCTGCATTCTAAAATCTGCAATCAAATGACTTTCTCTGAAGAAAATTACCTGAAATCAATATACCATCTTACCACCCGTCATGATAGCGAAGTAAGCACGAATGCCATTGCCGAAATGATGGAAACCAAAGCGTCTTCGGTAACCGATATGCTAAAAAAGTTGGCGGAAAAAGATTTGGTAGATTATAAAAAATACCAAGGGGTTTCCTTGACCGAAAAAGGAAAACTTGCCGCCAAAATGATCGTTAGAAAGCATCGTTTATGGGAAGTTTTTTTGGTCGAAAAGCTTGGTTTTTCCTGGGATGAAGTACATGATATTGCTGAACAACTGGAACACATCAAATCTGAAAAACTCATTAACAAACTCGATAATTTTCTTGGCAATCCTACCGAGGACCCGCATGGAGATCCTATTCCCGATGCGCAAGGGCGAATGATTACGATAGAAAAACAATTACTGTCGGAGTTATTGGCCAATCAAATGGGTGTATGCGTGGGCGTGAAAGACAATTCTTCCGATTTTTTGAAATACTTAGACAAACAGCAAATAGGGTTGGGCTCCAAAATTGAAGTTATTTTCAAGGAAGCATTTGATTTATCATTAAAAATTAAGGTAAATGGAGTCGAAATGACGATATCAAATAAAATTGCGAGCAATTTGTTTGTAAAAGTGGTGTAGGTTCGTTTTTGTAGATAAATCAATTGGCAATTTATTTTTAAATGTCTTCTTTGTTAATCCATTTGCCCACAGTTGGCGCTACATAATTTTCCATTTTGTCCAGAAGTTCGTCAATTGTGTCGCTTACCAATAGCATTTGCTGGTTTACTTCCTTCAAAAGACCTTTGTCGACCATGGTTTGTACAAAAACAAGCAAAGCGTCATAATAGCCATCAATGTTCAAAATGGCAATTGGTTTTTTATGCAATCCGAGTTGTGCCCAAGTCAGCATTTCAAAAAGTTCATCTAGCGTTCCGAAACCGCCCGGCAGGGCAATCACTCCGTCGCAAAGGTCATTCATTTTGGTTTTCCGTTCGTGCATGGTGTCGACCAGAATCAATTCGGTAAGTTGTTTGTGGGCTATTTCTTTTGACCTCAAAAAGGTGGGTAGTACACCAATTACTTTTCCACCTTCGTTCAAAACACCATCGGCTACGGCTCCCATAAGGCCTACGTTGGCGCCTCCATAAACCAATGCAATATTTCGTTTGGCCATTGTTTGTCCAAGCAAGACTGCCTGCGAAGTATAGCTTTCTTCGGTTCCAGAACTCGAACCACAGAATACGGTTATTTGTTTCATTTTTTTTGATTGTTAAGCAAATACAAGCGTTTTGAAATTAAGAGAATCAAATATACATATTTAACAACACCAATCACTAAATGCATTTTGGTTCTTAAGATCAAATTTCTCTTTTTACTGAAGGTCTTGCAAACTGCGTGAGGGATAAAAGCTAGCTACCACAGTAGCGCGGATAGCCCGACAGCATAAAGAAAATGGGCCGACTCACCATAACGATGAATTGGCCCATTTTCTTTATGGTGGCACGCCCAAAATATTCTTTACCCCTTAATTTGTTTGAGTGAAGTCTTGATTCCCTTGATCAACGAAGAACTGAAGCCATGTAGTTCCATTTCGTTTAATCCGGCTATCGTGCAGCCTTGCGGCGTGGTTACCCTGTCTATCAATTGTTCCGGATGGCCTTTTTCTTCGAGCAGCATTTCGGCGGCGCCTTTTACGGTTTGTGCCGATATGGCGAGTGCGGTTTGCCAGTCAAAACCAATTTCGATTCCCGCCTGCATCGAAGCGCGGATATAACGGAGCGCAAAAGCAGTTCCGCTTGCGGCCAATACCGTTGCTGCATCCATCAGTTTTTCGTCGATGATAGGGGCAGTTCCCAATTCTTTAAAGAGCACTACGGTTTCTTGGGCTTTGTCTTTGCTTTTTTCGTTAAAAGCGATACACGTAGCCGATGCGCCAAATTGTGCCGCAATATTGGGCATAATACGCACCGCGCTGTGACTGTCGCCTATTTTGTTTTGTAAATTTTCTATCGAAAGTCCGCTTACCGCCGATGCGATGACTTTGTTTGTAATTGCAGGTAAGATCTCGGCCAAAACGGTATCTACCTGATAGGGTTTTATCGTTAGTATAATCACATCGGCTTCCTGAATGTTGCTGGTATTGTCTGTGGTAACGGTAATTCCCAATTCTTTCAGATGCGAAATAGGGGCTATGTTGCGACGGGTTACCGTAACCTTATTGTGGGATGTAAATTTTGCTATTCCTATTGCGATAGAAGCGCCAAGGTTTCCGCCGCCTATAATGTGTACTTTCATTTTCGGTTTTTTTTATTCTTTGGTTGGTTAATAGCATAAAGAATACCAAAAAGGGATTCCTGCTGATTTTAGATTCTGTCGCAAGTGGACCAGAAATTATCAGGTTACAAAGTACACGAAAAATCCCGAATTTATTATTTTTTAATATAAATAAATTCGGGATAATTGTTAAATTTCAATTTTATTGACAGCAAAAATCTTAAGATTAATTTGTTTACCGCAAAATAGATAATGACGCTAAAAACCGTATTGGTTTTATAATAATTTCCCGCTTAAGAAAAACATGGCTATCGAAAAGTAGATTATTAATCCTGTCACATCCACCAAAGTGGCTACGAAAGGAGCAGATGAAGTTGCTGGATCTAGTTTTAATTTTTTTAATACAAACGGAATCATGGAGCCGGAAAGTGTACCCCACAAAACGATAAAGACCAAAGAAACAGAAACGGTCATTGCAATAAAAAACCAATACACCCCATAATCATGAAAGTGTAATGTTTGCCAAATCAAGATTCGTATAAAACCAACTATTCCGAGAATAGAACCCAATAAAAAACCAGAGGCAATTTCTTTTTTCATCACATACCACCAGTCTCGTAACGTTAGTTCTTTTAGGGCCATGGCACGAATTATTAAAGTTGCTGCTTGTGACCCTGAGTTTCCTCCGCTGGAAATAATCAATGGAATAAACAACGTAAGAACTATTGCCTTGTTGATTTCACCTTCAAAAAAACCCATTGCCGAAGCGGTAAACATTTCTCCCAAAAAGAGTACAACAAGCCATGTGGCTCTTTTTTTTACCATTTCGAAAAGACGGGTTTGTACATAAGGCAAATCAAGTGCCTCTAACCCCCCAAATTTCTGAATGTCTTCGGTATCTCTCTTTTCAATTTCATCTTTGATGACATCGATTACGTCATCAATCGTGATTCGGCCTACTAAACGGCCTAATTCATCAACAACGGGAATGGCTTCCAAATCGTACTTTTCCATAATTCTCGCCACATCAACATCGGGAGTTTCAACATCCACAAAGTGGAGTTTCTTAATATAAACATCACTAATTGGTGTTCTTGTAGAGGTGCTCAACAAATCCTTAAGTGACAATCGCCCTTTCAATCGGTCTTCATCATCTACAACATAAATCGAGTGAACTCTGGAGATGTTTTCGGCCTGAATACGCATTTCTTTTACGCAAGTGAGTACATTCCAATTTTCATTGACTTTAACCAACTCTTTGTGCATAATTCCCCCTGCGGTATCCTCGTCATAACGAAGTAAATCAACAATTCCTTTGGCATGCTCAACATCCTGCAATTCTGATATTACCTCGGCTTTCTTTTCTTTCGAAAGTTCTCCGATAATATCAGCTGCATCGTTGGTTTCCAATTCATCGAGCTCTTCAGCAATCTCTTTTGCCGAAAGGCGTTTTAATATATTTTCCCGTAAATCGTCTTCCAATTCCAGAAGGATTTCGGCCGTCTTTTCACTATCTAATACCTTGAAAATATAAGTCGCTTCATCTATATCAATTTCGTCAAGAATTTCTGCAAAATCGGCGTGATGCATATCATTCAACAAAATTTCCAATTCCTGATTATTCTTTGCTTGGATGAGTTGAGCTATTTGCTTAATTAGCTCTTTACTGATTTTAAACTCCATCGGCTTCTATTTTTTGGGTCAATGCTATAAATTCTTTATAGTCTAATTGCTCTGGGCGAAGGTTCAAAACTTCATCTTCTCTCAGATTATCCGACAAATTTAAGGTTTTTAAACTGTTACGCAAGGTCTTTCTGCGTTGTTGAAAAGCCGTTTTTACTACCGTAAAAAATAATTTTTCTCCACAAGGCAAACTAAAGTCTTCTTTCCTGCGCAAACGCAACACTCCCGATTTTACTTTTGGGGGTGGGATAAATACATTTTCATCTACGGTAAACAAATATTCGGCATCATAAAAAGCCTGTACCAAAACCGAAAGAATGCCGTAGGCTTTGGTTCCTTTCTTTTCGCAGATGCGCTGTGCTACTTCTTTCTGGAACATTCCAGCAAATTCTGGAATCTGATTGCGGTATTCCAATGCTTTGAAAACAATTTGGGTCGAAATATTGTACGGAAAATTACCAATTATCGCGAATTGTTTTCCTTCAAACACTTCGTTGATATTGTATTTGAGAAAATCCTTTGAGATGATTCTGTCTTGCAATTTATCATAATGGACACCCAAATAGGCGACCGATTCGGTATCAATTTCGATAACATAAGTATTGATTGGTTTTTCCAACAAATACTTGGTCAAAACACCCATTCCAGGTCCTATTTCCAATACATCTTCATATCCTTCTAAATTCAAAGTATCGGCGATGTCTTTTGCTACGTTTTCATCTTTTAAGAAATGTTGTCCGAGGTGTTTTTTTGCTGTTACTTTTTCCATGGTTTCATTGCGAGGCACGAAGCAATCTCGCTTTATTTGAGGGTTATTATATCGCAGATGCGGATGCAATCTTTAATACTAAATAATCAATAGATTTTTCGAGCTTTCGAACCATCTAAAAATCGAATAATCTATTTGTTAATGCTCACTTATCACTTCCAATTCAGTTCTGAAAGCCAGCATTTTGTCGCCAAACAATTTCAGTCCTTCTTCCCTCAATCTGGGAGCATCTTCCTGATAATATTTTTCTAATGTTTCTTTGCTGTCAGTTGTATATTGAACCGAATAGGTAACTCCGCCCATTTCTTCTTCAATCAAAACCCGAACAAACTTGGCAGCAGTAAATTTTCCACAAGCCAGCATTTCCGGAATGTGTTTGTGCTGCATCCAGATCATCCATTGGTCGTGTACGCTCTCGTGTATGTTTGTGGTAACGTTGTATATAATCATATTACTGTTGATTTGTTTTACTGTTTATTTGTTTAACCGATTCGATTAAACGAATAAACGGTTAACCGATTCAACTTCACTTCTACAAATTGGTATCTCCTCGCAATTCCCTGAATTTCCTCCTCGCATCAACAAAATAAATACTGTCCTGATGGCTGAAGATGATTTTTTCGTACAATACCTTTGCTTTGTCGGGTTGCTGCAATTGCTTGTTGTATAGGTCTGCCGAGTAATACAAGGCTTCGTCTATATAAATTCCGTCGCTGTGATGGTCAATTATATCTTGGTATTGTGTCAAAGCCAAAGTGTAATCTCCCAGTTTTTCATACAAACGACCTAACCGTAGCAAAGTTACCCCTTCAATTTCTTGCCCTTTGAAATTTTTCAGAATCGACTGAAACTGCGTTATTGCCTCCTGATTTCTGTTTTGATACAAAAGGTAATCTCCTTTGGCAAATTGTTTCAAAGCGGTTTGTGTCGAATCAGCAACGGTATTATCATTGATTAATAAAAAATATTCCAACGCATCATTGGCAATCAGTTGTGTACTGGCCGATTTTAATTCTTTGAACTGTTTCAAAGCCCATTCAAAATCGGTTTTGAAATAGCTGGTCTTTGCTGCTTTTAGACTCGCTTCGTGTGACAACACATCATTTTTCAGATCTTCCTCAATTTGGGAATAATAAAGCAATGCCTGATTGAATTTTTCTTCCGAAAGCAAAATATCGGCCAACTCCATTTTGCATTGCGCCTGATCGTACGGATTCAGTTGTAGCTCCATCGCCCGCTTGACAATTGCTTTTCCCTCAACAGGATTTTTCATTTTGAAAGCAACAAACTGCGCTTGCATCAACTGCAAAGATACCGTAATAGGAGTTACACCATATTGCTTCAACAAGCCGTCAAATTGAGAATTGATGGCAACAAAATCTTTTTCTTGCGCCTTTTCGATTTTCATTTTCATCAAATAGGTATTGGCCTGAACGATCAGTTCAACATCGGTCGTGTTTTCCAGCACATAATTCAAAACTTCTTTGGCGACTTCATAATCATCCTCTTCAATAGCCATTTGGCTCAAACTTATAATATTCGAAAGAGATTCCGGGTTTCTTTTATAAATGGCTTTCTCTTGAATAAATGCTTTTCCGAATTCTTTTTGTTGCATATAAAACCAGCTCAAATAGTGATTCCAAAAAACATCCTGACTTTTTTGAACTCTGAGAATAAGAGCTTTTCGTAAACTTTCATTGAATTTTGAATCTCCATCAATAGACATGTAGCGGGCCAATTGACTTTGAATCAACATCGAGTTTTGAGGATTCGCAACCGTTTCATCCAGAAAAGTGGTTATCATTTTGTCGGTGTCACCCAATTGACCATAAAGCAATGCCATTTGGTAATTGAAATTGAAAGTAGCAACCATTTCGCTGGCAACTTGATAGGATTTTAATGCATATTCTAGCAATACTTTTTTCTCAAAGGAATTGGAAACACCATAGACTTCGTTTGGACTTTTTCGAATTCTTTCTATTGCTTCGTCGTAGTATTTTTTGGCTTTAGCTTCATTTTTTTGCAGTTGAAAATTGTATCCTAATTCGACCAAAAGTGTGGCTTGTTTGTATTTTGCTATTCTTTCCAGAATGGATTTTTCGACAGTGTCAAACTGTTTCAATTGCTGCAGACAGTCTATCTTTCGTTGAAAATAAAAAGGATTGGTTGGCATCCCGTCTGATAATTCCTGATAACTGACCAATGCCTTGTCAAAATCTCCTTTTTCATAATAATATTGCGCTAATTGCTCGTTTTGGGAAAAGGCAATCAGAGAAAATAAAAGCGCGATATAAAGGAAAAGTTTATTCATAATGCAATCATTTGTAAAAGTGATTATATTGAATCAGTCGATAATGAAACATTTTAAATAAAAATTCTAAAACCATTAAGAAATTATGTTGATGAAGCGGAAGGCTTCTAAATTTCTTAATGGTTTAAAAAGTTTCTACTTTTTTGAGAAAACTAAATTAATCTATAATATCAAAACCGCAGTAAGAACGTAAAACCTCTGGAATTACAATTCCTTCTGGAGTTTGGTAATTTTCTAAAATTCCGGCAAGAACTCTTGGCAATGCCAATGAGCTTCCGTTAAGAGTATGTGCCAATTGGTTTTTTCCGTCCTTGTCTTTGAAACGCAATTTCAAACGATTGGCCTGAAAAGTCTCAAAATTAGACACGGATGAAATTTCCAACCAACGCTCCTGCGCTGTAGAATATACTTCAAAATCATACGTCAATGCCGATGTAAATCCCATATCACCGCCGCAAAGGCGTAAAATTCGATACGGTAATTTCAATTCCTGCAAAATGCTTTTCACATGTTCTACCATATTATCTAATGCAGCATACGAATTGTCGGGATGCTCTACACGAACAATTTCTACTTTATCAAACTGATGCAAACGGTTCAATCCGCGTACATGCGCTCCATAAGAACCTGCTTCACGACGAAAACAAGGTGTATAACCTGTGTATTTAACTGGCAATTCATTTTCGGATAAAATAACATCTCTAAAGATATTGGTTACCGGAACCTCAGCCGTCGGAATCAAATACAAATCATCAGTAGCGTCGTGGTACATTTGCCCTTCTTTGTCGGGTAATTGCCCAGTTCCGTAAGCTGATGCTTCGTTTACCAAATGCGGAACCTGCATTTCTTTGTAACCTGCATCTGTGTTTTTGTCTAAGAAATAATTGATTAAAGCGCGTTGCAAACGAGCCCCTTTTCCTTTATAAACGGGAAAACCGGCTCCTGTAATTTTCACACCCAATTCAAAATCGATGATGTCGTATTTTTTTACCAATTCCCAGTGTGGCTGTGCGCCTTCATGCAAAACCGGAATATCACCTTCTTCAAAAACGTTCAGGTTATCTTCTGGCGTTTTTCCAACAGGAACAATATCGGCTGGGAGGTTAGGTAAAGTATATAATTTTTCGGTTAGTTCATTGGCTAAAACAACAGCGTTTTCGGCTAGAACTTTGCTTTTTTCTTTTAACAGAACTGTTTTCTCTTTAAGAATTGCCGCTTTCGATTTCTCTCCCGCTTTCATCAAATCTCCAATATCTTTGGATAATTTATTAGATTCAGATAAAATGCCGTCAAGCTCTACTTGTGTAGCGCGACGTTTTTCATCCAATTGTACCACTTCTTCAACGATTGATTTGGCATCCATATTCCTTTTTGCCAAAGCGTTGATTACTTTCTCCTGATTCTCTCTAATAAATGCGATTTGTAACATAGTTTGATTTTTAAATCCCGACTTTAATAATAATGGAAGCAAATTTAAGGAAATGTTTGCTAACAACGGGAGAAAGTTTGTTTTGAGCTGTTTTTTTTGATTTTACAATAATTCAATTTATATTCTAATTGTCACCAAACTAATTTCCGAATCGTTTTATTATCAAAAACCAATAATTATGAAACAAAAAAAAATAAAACTACAATAAACAATTATTTAAAAAATGGTACGTTTGTACTATTAAATAAATAAAAAAAATCATGAAAAAAATCATTTTACTAGTCGCTTTTGTTTGTATATCAAATGGTGTTTTTGCGCAAGCTCCCCTTGAAGAAGGCGGTGTTCAACTGAATGCTGGTCTTGGATTTTCAGACAGGGGTTTTATTCCCTTTTATTTTGGTGTCGATTATGGACTTGTAAGAGATGTTACACTTGGAGCTCAAGTTTCTTTTTTAACAAATAATGAAGACTATCACAACAATGGTAACAATTACTACAATAACCATAACTCTGCAGTAGGTATTGGAGCAAATGGAAATTACCATTTCAATAGATTATTGGATATGCCAAGTAAATTTGATTTCTATGCTGGTGCTAATGTTACAGGTTATATTTGGAATTATGACAACAAAGACTATAATCCAGGTTACGACCCTTTAAATGTTGGAGTTCAAGTGGGTGGTCGCGTATTCTTCAATAATCATTTTGGTGTCAATCTTGAATTAGGTGGAGGTAGCTCTGTAAATACAGCCAAATTTGGTATCACTTATAAAATATAAACCTTAAAGAATTAAAGGTTAATTGAAACCATCTGAGTCTATCAGGTGGTTTTTTTATGGACAATATTCTCTCAAACTGGATTGCAAATTTGTCTTTGGTGACGCAATCGAATTTGATTTTTCGAATTAGTAGAATTTTAACAGAACAGTTAAGTTGACTCTTTTAAAAGAAACCATAAAGGATTTGTTGGTCAAAGTAGTAAAAATAATTTTCTAACCTTTTTCGGTGTATAAAGTGATAATTATGAAAGTAAAAAATATAAAAGTGTAAAATGGAATTTTTCTAAAAGGAGTAGGTTTGTATTGTGATTAGTAAAGAAAAAATCATATAATCGCCATGATTTCATCCCGAACCTTGTGGATACAATTGAAAATCATGTAAGACCAATTATCTATAATCGATGTGATAAATACGAGTGTCGATGTTATGTCCCATTAACAAACAAATAGTAACTTCACATGAAAAAAAATATTCTAGTAGTCGCTTTAGGTTTTATGTCAATTGGTGTTTTTGCACAAAGTCCTCTTGAACCAGGTCGAGTTCAATTGAATGCAGGATTGGGATCTTCAGGCTGGGGTGTTCCTTTTTATTTTGGGATTGATTGCGGAATCGCCAAAGATTTTACTCTTGGCGGCGAAATTTCTTTTCAGTCTGAGGGTCATTGTTATTATAAAGACTATAACTCCTACTACGACTCTTCTGCAATTGGCCTTGGTGTCAGCGGAAATTATCATTTCAACAGTTTGTTGCATATTCCAGGCAAATTTGATTGCTATGCCGGTAGCAGTCTTTCCTATTTCATTTGGACTTATGATAACTACGGCAGCAACCCACACCCAGACAATACTTCTTTTGGCGTTGGACTTCAAGTAGGGGGTCGCTATTTCTTTAGCAATACCTTTGGGGTTAACCTAGAATTTGGAGGAGGAACCGTAACCAGTGGTGTCAAAGCAGGGGTTACTTTTAAACTCTAAACTTTCTAAAATAAAATTTAACAAAAACCATCTGAATAATTCAGGTGGTTTTTTTATGTTTTTTAATCGAATATTCAACTTAGCTGAGAATCATTATATTTGTTTTAAATAAAGACAAAAATGAAATCAACGTTACTCTCTGTTTTATTCTTTACAGCGTTTGTAGTTTCGGCTCAAAAAAATGATCTACAACTGGATGAAATTGTACATTCGGAGATGAAAATGGCCAGTAAGAAGATGAATTTATTGGTCAATCCCAATACTCAAAATTATGACATTACGTATCATAAGTTGGAGTTTACGGTTGATCCGGCGAGTTATTTTATTGCTGGAAAAGTGACGACTACTTTTACGGCGCTGACTAATCTTGCCACCGTAACTTTTGACTTAACCAATCAATTGACAGTAAGTTCTGTTACCAAAGAGGGGTTACCTTTAACATTTATTCAAAACACCAATAACGAATTGGTAATCACTTTACCAAGTACGCTAAATGCCGGAACCTCAGCCACTGTTGTTATTGCTTATTCTGGCGCTCCCGCAAATGGAGAACAGGCTTTTACAACTTCGACTCACAATAGTTCTCCCGTTTTATATACTTTATCTGAGCCTTATGGCGCCCGAGATTGGTGGCCTTGCAAACAGGATTTGAATGACAAAGCAGATGCCATCGATGTTTATATTACAGCACCATCCCAATATGTAAGCGTCGCCAATGGTGTAGAACCGGAAGCGCCAGTGATTAATGGTGCCAATAAAACGACTCACTTTCATCATGGCTATCCTATTCCAGCTTATTTGGTTGCTATTGCAGTAACCAATTATAGCTTATACAATCAAACAGGAGGAACAGCACCCAATCAATATCCAATCATTAATTACATCTATCCAGAGACTTTGCCTTCGGCGCAAACACTATTGGATCAGACGCCTTTGATACTAAATTTATACGAAAGCCTATTTGAAATTTATCCCTTTCACGCCGAAAAATATGGTCACGCGCAATTTGGTTGGGGTGGCGGAATGGAACACACTACAGTTTCGTTTATGGTAAGTTTTGGAAGAGGATTAATTGCCCACGAAATGGCGCATCAGTGGTTTGGAGACAAAATCACTTGTGGCAGTTGGAAAGACATTTGGCTCAACGAAGGTTTTGCGACTTATGTTGCCGCATTGGTAATTGAGAATTTTGACGGTCAAGCTGCTTTTGTAACCGAAAAAAACAAAATGATTAATAGCATTACCTCCCAAACCAATGGAGCAGTCTATTTATCTGATGCTGATCTTACAGATACCAATAGGATTTTCAGCACTCGATTAACGTATAATAAAGGGGCGATGGTCTTGAATATGCTGCGTTTCAAAATGGGAGACGCTTTGTTTTTTCAAGGATTGAAAAATTATTTGAAAGATGCAAATCTAGCCTACAAATACGCCAAAACTCCCGATTTGCAATCCCATTTGGAAGCCGTTTATGGCAGTAGTTTGACGGAGTTTTTTAACGATTGGATTTACAATCAAGGCTATCCTATTTATACTATTACAGCCCAAAATTTATCTGGCGGTCAAGCCAAATTTACAATCAATCAGACACAATCGGATGCATCGGTTTCCTTTTTTGAAATGCCGGTCCCTATTCGTGTTTTCGGAACTGGAGGCCAACAATTGGATTTGGTTTTGAACAATACCGCGAATGGGGAAAGTTTTATAGAAAATGTGCCTTTTACGATATCGAGTATCACTTTTGACCCTAATAAAAACATCATTTCCAAAGGGAATACGGCAACATTAGGAAATGAAAATTTCGAATTGACAACGGCACAAATATCATTAAATCAACTTAATGATATTCTTGCGCTCAATCTCTCAAGTGGCATAACGATTAAAAAAACAGTCTTTTATAATGTGGCTGGACAAAAAATAAAATCAACCAATTCGGTAACGAGCTGGGATATTAGCACATGGCCGTCTGGGGTTTATTTTATGAATGTGCAAACGGATTCTGGCACGATGAAATTGAAATTTGTGAAGAAATAACAATAACACGAAGAGTCACAGCCATTCGCAAAGTTTTTTTGAAAGATTTAGAGAAATCTTCGTGTACCTTCACGGTTTTTTCTTAGTGTTTCTTTGCGAAATAACTAGCCTATTCTCTTTTAATCTCATGACCCACAAATTCTTCTAAAGTGGCAAACATATCGTCTACCGAAAGTACTTCGAAATCGGGGTGTGTTTTTAGAAAATTGGCATTCAAAGTAACCAGATTTTCTTCTAATTCGAAAAAAGTATCGTTGTTGAGTAAATCTCTCGTTGGATTGACACCTTCCAACTTTCCTTTTAGGAACTTATTGAGCTTTACGCTGCTCATTAGTTTTACTTTTTTGGATTGCTGCTGAAATAATGCCAAATGCTTTTCGGCACCAATTAATGTCAAGCCTTCTTCCAGCAATTCGTTCAATTCTTTATTCCAACCGGAATGATGTACAAATTGGGCAAAATTTCCGGAAACATATTGAGAGTAATAATAATCCAAGTAATAACTCATCAAAGCATCTTCGTGAATTAAATCGTCATTCACGCCTTCCTCCCGCATTAAATTGATTACCGAAATATTGGAGTGAACAACATCTTGAAGATTGCCACTATTAAAAGTTGTTTCTGAAACTATTATTCTGCCGAATTCCATATTTTTAGGTGTTTGACTATTTGATACAAATTTCAGTTAAATAAAAACAGAAAAGAAATACAAAATGATTTATCTGACATCAAACCTACTACTCCTCTTTTTTCTGATTCATTTTTGTTACTAAAGCTTTCAAGCGCAAGGCTTGTGCTTTTTTCTCTTCCTGAAGTTTAGTCTTTTTTCGATTGAGTAATTTGGTGTGCAAAGCTTTGTTTTTAGTATTTTTTTCGGGTCCTTTTGCCATAATTTATAAGCTTCGATGATTACAGTTTGCAAATATAAAATAAAGGCCTCTTAAAAGCACTGTTTTCCCTTTCAAAAGCGTATTTGCTTATCATTCATAAAAAAAAACGGAAATAACTTTTAAAAAGTCACTTCCGTTTTCAAGCTACATCCCTAAAGATGCAGTTTCTGACACCTAAATAAATGAATTATCTGATGTAAACTTTGATTTCGTTACCGTTTTTTAACTTTAAATCAGTAAGTGTAAGATTAACAATATCATAAGTTGTTGTTACACCATTTAAAACAATTGTTACTTTACTGTCTCCTTTTGAATACGTTCCTGACATAGTTGTTAGTGCACATGGACTCACAGTGGAATCATAATCTCCTGAAACTAATGAATTATTAATCTTTAAATCAATAAAATCATGGTCACAACCAGCTGTATTTTGTGGTGGGTCAACCAATGTTTCTACACCATTAGTATTGGTACCAACTTTGACAATACTCCATTTACCTTCTAAGGGAGCTAATGTGTCTCCTTCGTTTTCATCATTAGAATTACAAGACGCTGCAAATAATCCGATACTTAATACAAATGCAAATAATATGCTTTTACTTTTCATGTTCTATTTATTTAGAATTAATAATGGCTAAATTAACTTTAGAGTGTCTGAAGACTGTTATATAATTATGGATAGTATTTGCATTATTATTTTGGGCTTTAAGTGATTTCTAGTTTCCTTCGAGGGCAGTAATCTTTTTTTTCTTTAAAAAGCAATAAGAGTACAGAACATAATTTTATTTTCAGTGAAGTTCAGTGTATATATTTACAATAGATAGTGGGATTAGCTTCTAATCCTCTGACTTCACTCAGTATGACAATAAATAATTGCTTATTTTTGCAACAAATTAAACTGAATTATGTTACAGAATCCAAAAAGATATACCATTACAGCGGCATTGCCTTATACAAACGGACCTATACACATTGGTCATTTGGCGGGGGTTTACGTGCCTTCGGACATTTATTCGCGCTATTTGCGTTTGCAGGGAAGAGACGTTTTGTTTGTTTGCGGAAGCGACGAACACGGCGTTGCCATTTCGATGAAAGCCAAAAAAGAAGGCATTACGCCACAGGAAGTAATCGATAAATACGATGGAATTATTAGAAAATCGTTCTCTGATTTCGGTATTTCATTTGACAATTATTCCAGAACTTCGGCAAAAATTCATCACGATACCGCTTCGGAATTTTTTAGAACACTATATGATAAAGGCGATTTTATAGAAGAAGTAACTGAGCAATTGTACGACGCCAAAGCCGATCAGTTTTTGGCAGACCGTTTTGTGGTGGGAACTTGTCCGAAATGTGGCAACGAAGAAGCCTATGGCGATCAATGCGAAAAATGTGGCTCCACACTAAATGCAACCGACTTAATCAACCCAAAATCGACCATTACGGGAGAAACTCCTATTTTGAAATCGACTAAACACTGGTTTTTACCTTTGGATCGTTATTCGGATTTCCTAAATGAATGGATTCTTGTTGGACATAAAAATGACTGGAAACCGAACGTTTACGGACAAGTAAAATCATGGATTGATGGCGGATTGGAACCTCGTGCCGTAACTCGTGACTTGGATTGGGGAATTGATGTTCCTGTAGAAGGTGCCGAAGGAAAAAAATTATACGTATGGTTTGATGCACCAATTGGTTATATTTCGTCTACGAAAGAGTGGGCTTTGCGCGAAGGAAAAGATTGGGAACCCTACTGGAAAGATCAAGACACAAAATTGGTTCACTTTATTGGGAAAGACAATATTGTTTTTCACTGTGTAATTTTTCCGGCGATGCTAAAAGCCGAAGGAAGCTATATTTTGCCCGATAATGTGCCTGCGAATGAGTTCTTGAATTTGGAAGGAAATAAATTGTCGACTTCTAAAAACTGGGCGGTTTGGTTGCACGAATATTTGGAAGAATTTCCGAACCAACAGGATGTTTTGCGTTATGCATTAACATCAAACGCTCCTGAAACTAAAGACAATGATTTTACCTGGAAAGATTTTCAGGCGAGAAATAACAACGAATTGGTAGCGATTTATGGTAATTTCATTAATAGGGTGGTGGTTTTGACCAATAAATATTACGAAGGAATTGTACCTCAACCAAACGAATTATCACAAGTTGACGAAGCTACTTTGACCGAATTGAAAGCGTATCCAGCCGTGATTTCGAGTTCACTGGAAAGATACCGTTTTAGAGAAGCTCTTGGCGAAATGATGAATGTGGCCAGACTTGGAAATAAATACTTAGCTGACGAAGAACCTTGGAAAATGGTCAAAACCGATCCAGCTCGTGTTCAAACGCAGATGTATGTGGCTTTGCAAATTGCTGCGGCATTGAGTTCGCTTTGTGAACCTTTCTTGCCATTTACAGCGACAAAATTATCAAGAATCTTAAAAATTGAATCGCCTTTAGACTGGAAAACCATTACGGATAGTTCTGGTTTAATTCCATCAGGTCACCAAATAGGTGAAGCTGAGTTGTTGTTTTCTAAAATTGAAGACGAGGAAATCCAAAAGCAAATTGATAAACTGGAAGCGACTAAAACCGCCAATAAAGCTGAAAATAAAGTAGCCGAACCTCAAAAAGACTTAATCCAGTTTGAGGATTTTGCCAAAATGGATATTCGTGTGGGAACCATTCTGGAAGCAGAGAAAATGCCAAAAGCCAACAAGCTTTTGATTTTGAAAGTAGATACTGGAATTGATGTTCGTACCATAGTTTCTGGAATTGCCGAGAGTTTTAATCCAGAAGATATTATTGGGAAACGCGTAACCGTTCTCGTAAACTTAGCCCCAAGAAATCTTCGCGGTGTAGAAAGTCAGGGAATGATTTTGATGACTACCAATGCCGAAGGGAAACTAGTTTTCGTAAATCCTGATGCAGAAGGTGTCGGGAATGGGGAGACAATAAATTAAAAATAACCGCTGATTCGCAGATTATAAAAATGATCAGCGAATCAGCAGTAAATAAATAAACCATGAACCTAAAAGTAATCGCCTTCGACGCTGATGATACTTTATTCATCAACGAAACGTATTTTGATGAAACCGAGAAAAAATTCTGTGGTTTGATGGAAGATTATTTGTCGCATCAGGGAATTTCGAAAGAGTTATTCAAGATAGAAATCGACAATCTCAAATTGTACGGTTACGGCATCAAAGGATATATTCTATCAATGATCGAAGCGGCTATGAGGATCTCGAACAATACGATTCCAATTGAAGTTGTCGAAAAAATCATTCAATACGGAAAAGAATTACTCGAAAAACCAATTGTCTTGTTGGATGGCGTTGAGGAAACGCTGGAAGCTTTGCATGGAAAATACAAATTGGTGGTTGCCACCAAAGGCGACTTACTGGATCAACGAAGAAAATTACACAATTCGGGTTTGGGACATTATTTCCATCATATCGAAGTGATGTCAGACAAGCAGGAAGTGGATTATTCGGATTTACTTAAACGATTAGAGATACAACCTGAGGAATTTTTTATGATTGGGAATTCCTTAAAATCGGATGTTTTGCCTGTTTTGGCCATTGGCGGATACGCCGTTCACATACCTTTTCATACTACTTGGGCACATGAAAAAATAGATCATAAGGTAGAACATAAAAACTTTCAGGCATTCGAAAAAATAACAGAAGTCTTAAAGTTATTAGACGTTTAAAAACTGTTTTTAAAAATATATTGAACCTAGTTAAAATGCTTTTTATTTAGTATTTTAGCTAGGTTTTAATTTTATATGCACTTTCTTAAAAATCTCGTTATTCCTAGAGAATTGGATCATTATAAATACTAAAAAAATGAAAACGCTTTTAGACCTAGACAATTGGAATCGAAAAGAACATTTCCTTTTCTTTAAACAAATGCAAGAACCTTTTTTTGGAGTGACAGTTGAAATAGATTGTACAAAAGCTTATATAAATTGTAAATTTTTAAATACTTCTTTTTTTGTTTATTATTTGCATAAAACTCTTGTGGCAGTAAATGCTTTTGAAAATTTTAGATACCGAATTTTAAATACCCATATCTATGTTCATGATCGAATTGATGGCTCAGCAACGATAAGTAGAGAAGATGGTACTTTTGGGTTTTCATTGATAGAATACCATCCAGATTATAGTATTTTTGAAGAAACTGCATTGGCAGAGATTGAACGCATTCAAAGCACAACTGGCTTGTTTACCCGTACTTTTAATGAGGAGAATCTAATTCATTTTTCGGCAATTCCTTGGTTGAAATTTACATCACTTTCGCATGCACGAAGCATGACTTTTCCAGATAGTTGTCCCAAAATTTCATTTGGGAAAATGACTATTGACCAAAACGGAAAAAGAACCATGCCCATGTCTATTCATGTGCACCACGGACTTATGGATGCGATGCATGTTGGGCAAATGGTCGATTATTTTCAAGAATTGATGAATGAATAGTACTTTCAGAATAAATTCGTGTTTTAGAATATCTTTTGATTCTATATAAATCTCTTTTAAGCGCAAAAAAACAAATCATTTCATGAAAAAACTGCTTTTTTTTTTAATTCTAACCCCTTGTTCGGTGCTTTTTAGTCAAACCCTATTGACTTCCTATCCATTGGAACTTACAAAATCCAAAGATTTTCAGCAAACTATTAATGCCGAAAACACAAAAACGCATGATGTATATGTATTTGCCTCAGACAAGGAAACAATTACCATTCTCAAATACAATACGGCCCTATTTCTTAGCAGCAATTTTACGACAAACCGACCTGATCTAGAATATAAAGAATTGGCAGGTTATAGTTTTAACGAAGAAGGAAACCCAACCCTTTATTGGTGTTCCAGAGATTTTAAAAAATGGTTGGCCGTGCAATATGATTTGAATGCCAAAAATACTGTCGTTTTGCAATATCAATTTTCTTTTTTTAATGAGTCTATTGTGACCCAATTTCAAGCAAATAATATTTTTTATATCCTTTCGGAAAAAGATTTAGAACAAAAACTGGTACTTTATATTTTTAAAGACGGAAAAAAAGAAGAGAAAATATTGGATTTCAGCACGTTCAAGTTCAAAAACAAGAAAACAGAACCATTGACTTTAAACGAAATTCTGGAAGTCTGCCCGATTACAAAAATTGAAACTAACGAATTTACGCCCTTGTTCAAAGGGACTCAAAAGACCAAAATGTATGTATTTCAAAACCGAATGCTTTTGACTTTTGATCATAATTACAAAGAAACACAGGCATTTGATATTGACTTAACCACTTTTGATATTAAAGAAAAAATATTCCCTCAACCTGCAATTTCAAAACAAAATGGTTTGGGTAATTCCTTTTATTGCGAAAATAAAATATATCAGCTCATTGCCACTGAAGATGAGTTTAAATTTGATATAAAAGACTATAAATCAGCAAATTCAATTCAGACATTTCAAGCATCAAAAACAGATACTATTGCTTTTAAAAACTCGCCTTTATTTATACAAATGGATGGGCAACAACCCAAAGAATTAAAAAATACATCACGATTTTTGCAACGTTTGGTTTTTTTGAATGCAGGTCTTACGGTTTACAAAACCCAAAAAGAAATTCTGGTAACCATAGGAGGAACAAGTGATACAGAGTCTGGTTTTTTTGATACTTCTGTTGGTTTTAATGCCGCAATGTCAGGAAATTTCATCAATGTCGGCGATTTGCTCGTCAATGCAAAATCTATTAATTTATATTTTGAAAGTGTTTTTGACAAGAAACTACAACATTCCAAAAAAGAGCAGGAACCACTTGCAGTAGACTTTATTTCCCGTTTTATCAACGAACATAGGGAAGTAACTCTGCAAAATACCATTCGATACAAAAATTATTATATTTTTGAGTATTATGATTCGAAGGCAAAACAATACATTATGCGCAAATTTAAAGATGGATTTGATTATTCATTTTAAAGTTCAAGAGTATTCAAAATAAGCACAACATTGTCTTTTTTGCCAAAAAAGGATAGCATTAAATTATTTTTTTTCTAATTTTACTAAAAACTAGAAATCATGTTGTTAAAAAATATCGAAACCGCACTAAACAAACAAATTCGTATAGAAGCAGAATCTTCTCAAATCTACTTATCAATGGCTTGTTGGTCTGAAGTAAATGGACTGGAAGGAATTGCACAGTTTATGTATGCCCAATCTGACGAGGAGCGTTTGCACATGCTCAAATTAATAAAATATGTAAACGAACGTGGGGGACATGCACAAATAACCGACTTGAAAGCGCCAAAAACAACTTACGAAACTTTCAAAGGAATGTTTGAAGAACTATACAAACATGAAATTTTTGTTTCGGAATCGATAAATGAATTGGTTCATATTACTTTTGAAGAGAAAGATTATGCGACTCATAATTTCTTGCAATGGTATGTAGCCGAACAAATTGAAGAAGAAGCAACAGCCAAAAATATTTTAGATAAAATCAATCTTATTGGTGACGATAAAGGCGGATTGTACCTTTTTGACCGAGATATAATGCAAGTAGCTATTACAAATGCAGCAGCTCCCGTAAAATAATTAAAATAAATTTTAATAAACACAGTCCTCAGATCGTTACTAAAACAATTTGGGGATTTTTTTTGTTCGAAAAAGTGTTAAAGTTTATTTAGAACAGATAAAAATAACCTACATTTGTGGTGGTTTTTAATTCTTTACACATTGAGCAAGAAAGAAAAAGAGAAGAGCAAAAAAAAGGATAAAAAAAAGGAACTCCTTAAAAAGATAAAAGTGGCCGAAAACTGCAAGTCTAGTTGTTGCGAAAAATTCAAGAAAGGCGAAAAAAAGCGTTGCAGCCGTTGCCCAATGTTTGATCTGTTTAAAAAGACAGCTTAGTTTTTATTTGTCATAATCCATTTTTTTTAGCTTACGTTACCAAAATTTGTATTTTTTATCTAGTTTCATTTCAATAAGTACCGTCGCAATAGTTAATTTTAATTTGCATTAATGAAAAAAGAGTCTCGTGGTTTTATGAGACTCTTTTTTTTTGGGTTTTAAAATGCTAAACCTATTTTCCTAGTAGCATAATTTCACTTACGACCACTTCGGTGATATAGCGCTTTTCACCGTTTTTGTCGTCGTAGCTTCTGTGGGTAAGTTTGCCGTCTATGGCGATTTGTTTGCCTTTGGTGACGAATTTTTCGATAATCTCGGCCGTTTTCCCCCAAGCGACAACAGTGTGCCATTCGGTTTGTTCGACACGTTCACCTTTGTCGTTTTTGTAACTGTCGTTGGTGGCGATGGTCAAATTGGCCAATTTTTTTCCTCCCTCAAAAGATTTGATTACTGGATCATTCCCTGCGTTTCCGATTAATTGTACTCTGTTTTTCATGGCGTGTAAAATTTAAATGTTAGTGTATATAAATTGATTTTTTATTGAAATTGACATTTGCAATTGATATTGATATTGCATTGTTTCATTTCGACAGGGCAAAGATGCGACAGGTTCAAAAAGTTATTCTGTTGCTAACTACTTACTTTCGGTTGTAATTATTTGTAACCGTTTGTAAATGGAAAATTTTGAGTATATTTGGGAGTTATCACAAAATTAAGATTTACGAAGATTTAATTACTTCCAGCTATAGCGGGAGGCAATTGAAATCAGAAACAATATTGCAAATGAAAATTATCAGAACTAATCCTTTGTTTGAGCTCTATATTGAAAATAATTTTTTAATAATTAACAACACACAGCATTCAAATGACAATAGACGCATAAACATAGAGGATATTCAAAGTGTTGAACTTATTAGGGAATTGACTTTTTGGAATAAAGTGATAGAAGTAACATTCGGATTTCTTGTGAATGCAAAAGCGGAACTGCTAAGAATTCGATTTGAAAATGATTTCAAAGATATAATTGTAACCGATTGTGACACTAAAAAAGTGGAATTGTTAATTTATGAAATTAATTTTTTAATTCAGAAAACACAAAACCATAAATCCTAATTAGGCCTGATTATAGTGAAATCCTTTTTTGTTTCGACTTTTTCGAGACAAAAAAGATTGAACAAAAAGCAGGAATCCATGCCCAGAAATAAAGCCCAATGATTGGCTCTAAAAAAATTGAAATATTGCAGTTTTAAACCAATTATTCACCTAAAATTCTCCATTATGCAGGCCAAAATAAAAAAAGTAGAATTACGGAATTTAGCTTTTGAGGATTACAAACAACTCAAAAACTCGATGGTCGAATCGTATCCAGAAATGGCCGATTCCTATTGGCGCGCCAATGATATTGAGCGATTGTTGGGTATTTTTCCCGAAGGGCAATTAGTGATTTTGGTCGATGGAAAAGTAGTAGGTTCTGCTTTGTCTTTGATTGTCGACGAAAAACTGGTCGATAAAAAACACAATTATTTACAGATTATTGGCGATTATTCGTTTTCGACTCACAATCCGCAAGGAGAAATATTGTACGGAATCGATGTCTTTATTCATCCCCAGTATCGTGGCTTGCGTTTGGGCAGGCGTTTGTATGATGCCCGAAAAGAATTGTGCGAACAGTTGAACCTCAAAGCGATTGTTTTTGCAGGCCGTATTCCGAGTTATGGTCAACATGCCGATAAAATGACACCCAAAAAATACATTGAGAAAGTAAAAAGCAAACAATTGCATGATCCGGTACTTTCGTTTCAGTTGAGTAATGATTTTCATGTGCTGCGAATCATAAAAAATTATTTGGAGGGTGATGAAGATTCTTAGGAATTTGCTGTTTTGCTGGAATGGAACAATATCTATTTTGACGAAAGTCCAAGATTAATAAACACGGAGAAAAATGTGATTCGACTAGGATTAATTCAATGGCAAATGCGCTCTTTGGGCAATCTCGAAGCATTATTCGAACAATCGGAGTTTTTTATAGATGTGGTTTCGGGCTATACTTGCGATTTTGCAGTTTTCCCCGAATTGTTTATTGCGCCTTTAATGGCCGATTACAATCATTTGACCGAAGCCGAAGCGATTCGGGAATTGGCGAAGCATTCTGAACCCATTCGGAAACGTTTTCAGGAATTGGCTATTTCGTATAATATTAATATCATTTCGGGCAGCATGCCGTATCTGGAAAATGGCAATTTGTACAATGTCGGATTTCTGTGCAAAAGAGATGGAACTTCGGAAATGTATACCAAAATTCACATTACTCCAAACGAAGCCCAACATTGGGGAATGAAAGGAGGATCGGAAATCAAAACTTTTGACACCGATTGTGGCAAAATTGGGATTATGATTTGTTATGATGTCGAGTTTCCCGAAGTGGCGAGAATTATGGCCGATGAAGGAATGAATATTTTGTTTGTGCCTTACCTGACCGATACTCAAAACGCCTACACCCGAGTGAAACACTGTGCCCAAGCCCGAGCGATAGAAAACGAATGCTATGTTGCCATTACGGGCTGCGTGGGTAATTTACCAAAAGTGAATAATATGGACATTCAGTATGCGCAAGCGGCAGTTTTTACGCCTTCGGATTTTGCTTTTCCGAGTAATGGTATTAAGGCCGAAGCCACGCCGAATACCGAAATGACTTTGATTGTCGATGTCGATTTGCGTTTGCTGAAAGAATTGCACGAACATGGAAGCGTGCGAATCCTGAAAGACCGAAGAACCGATTTGTATCAAATAAAAAAGATTGAGAATTGATTTTAGTCATATAAGAAATATAAAGCCTAAGGATTGGCTCAAAAGAAATGAAATAATATTCAATATTAATTGTTATAAAAAGATAGTATTATGAAAACCTGTCTAGAATGTGGTGATCCAATTGTAGGTCGTGAAGACAAGAAATTCTGCAGTGATGGTTGCCGAAATGCCTACAACAACAAAATAAATAAGGATAGTACGAATTATATGCGCAATATCAACAACAAATTGCGCAAAAATTACCGAATTTTGTCAGAGCTGAATGTGGATGGAAAATCCAAAACAACTCGCGCCAAGTTGATGAGCAAGGGTTTTGATTTTGAGTTTTTCACCAACGTTTTGAATACCAAAACGGGAAATACCTATTATTTCCTGTACGACCAGGGTTATATGGTTTTGGACAATGATTTTTACATGCTCGTTAAAAAAGATATTTAATACCCTCAAATAATGAAAAAAAACTATTCTTCTATTATTGCTGTTGCGTGCATCCTAATTGTTTTAGGTTTTTTGTTTTATACAATGATGCCTTCTTGGTCACCTAATGAGGATAAAAAAGTTACGGAATTTTCGACCAGCAGAGCTTTGGAACATATCAATGCAATTGCCAAACAACCGCATTATGTAGGCACCAAAAATCATGAGGTTGTGGCCAATTATATCATCAAAGAACTTCAAAAAATGGGGTTGGAAACAACGGTTCAGGAAGGTTTTACACTGAGCGATTGGGGGAATTTGGTCAAATCCAAAAACATAATGTGCCGCATCACAGGAACAAAGAATACCAAAGCATTGCTTTTACTTTCTCACTATGACAGCGCACCACATTCGGTTTCGCATGGCGCGAGTGACGATGCATCAGGCGTGGCAACTATTTTGGAGGGTGTTCGGGCTTTTTTGAATGCGCAAACCAAACATAAAAACGATATTATTATTCTGTTTACTGATGCAGAGGAATTGGGATTGAATGGTGCTGCACTTTTTGTTACCGAGCATCAGTGGGCCAAAGAAGTGGGATTGGTATTGAATTTTGAAGCCCGTGGTTCTTCGGGGCCAAGTTATATGCTGATGGAAACCAACAAAGGAAATGCCGGTTTGGTAAAGGAATTTGCCAAAGCAGGCGCAACCTATCCCGTTTCAAATTCGTTGATGTACAGCATTTACAAAATGTTGCCGAATGATACCGACTTAACGGTTTTTAGAGAGCAAGGTAACATTCAAGGATTTAATTTTGCTTTTATAGACGACCATTTTAATTACCATACCGCTCAGGATGATGTGGCGCATTTGGACAAAAACACTTTGAAACACCAAGGTTCGTATTTGATGCCGTTGCTGAATTATTTTTCGAATGCCGATTTGAACAACACTGATACGGCAGAAGATTACGTTTATTTTACGATTCCGTTTACTTTTATCAGTTATCCTTTTGATTGGGTGATGCCGATGACGCTAATCGCTGCTGGTTTCCTACTCATTTTAGTATTTCTTGGCAAAGCCAAAAGAATGCTAAAGTTGAATGACATCGTGAAAGGATTCTTTCCGTTTTTGGGCGCTTTGATTTTTACGGGATTGATTACGTATTACGGTTGGAAGGGCTTGCTGTTACTGAATCCGCAATACAATGATTTACTCAACGGTTTTACCTACAACGGTCACGATTATATTGCCGCTTTTGTATTATTGAGTCTTTCGATTTGTTTTTTCTTTTATCAAATTGCTTCCAAACCCAAAGTGACGATGAACCATTATGTGATTCCGCTAGTGTTTTGGATTGTGTTGAATGGATTTCTTGCCAATAGCTTGCGTGGTGCAGGATTCCTGATTATTCCCGTTTATTTTGGACTAATTTCTTTTGCAGTTTTTGTGTTTAGCCAAAGATCCATTTGGATTGTAAACCTTATTTGTGGAATTCCCGCTTTGTTGATTATTGCACCGTTTATTCAAATGTTTCCCGTAGGTTTGGGATTGAAAGTGTTGTTTGGCAGTGCTATTTTGACTGTTTTGGCATTTGCTATACTGTTGCCAATTTTTGGATCTTTTACCAAAAAGGGAAGTTGGTCATTATTGTTCTTTTTAACAGCTGTCCTGTTTTTGGCAAAAGCACAATACCATTCGGGTTATGAAGCAGGTGAAGCCAAATCGAACAGTTTGGTGTATTACTATAATGCCGATACAAACAAAGCACATTGGCTGACTTATGATACCAATTTGGATTCCTGGACAAAAGGATATTTGGGCGAAAAACCAAAAGGCGCAAAAATTTTCAACAATTTGAAATTGTTTAGCAAATACAATTCGGAGTTTACGTATGCAGCAGAAGCACCAAATAAAGGCATTGCGAAACCAACCATTACTTTTTTACAAGACAGTGTGGTGGGTATCAAAAGGTCTTTAAAAATTCAAATCACGCCAAACCGAAAAGTAAATCGCTATGATATTTTTGCTGATGAAATTATGACCTTTTATAATTTCAAAGCCAATGGTGTGACTACTTTGGGACAAAAAGGAACTGAATTAGAGCGAAAAGGCAAAAAACTGTTGAGCTATTATGTGGTCAACAACGAACCGCTTGTTTTGCAGTTTACCATAAACAGAGCGACTATATTGGATATGGATGTTATGGAAAGCTCTTTTGATTTGATGGTCAATCCAATATTTGCGATGACCCCAAGAGAAAACTGGATGATGCCAACACCTTTCGTACTGAATGATGCAATCGTCATTACCCAAAAAATAAAACGAACTCCAAAAGTTGTTGCTCCTGTTGTGAATCCAAACTTGGCTCTACCGAAAGCGGCGGATAGTTTAAAGGTGGTGAAAGATAGTTTGAGGGTTAGGCAATAATTTCTGAATTAAAATGAGCCACGGATTAGACGGATTAAACGGATGATTACGCATTTTATGACAACTTTTAAGGTCACAATTTGTGACCTTAAAAATTTAATCAAATTGTTTTATATAAAAAATGACACAAATAAGCATATTAGGTTGCGGGTGGCTGGGATTGCCTTTGGCGAAAGCCATGATAGAAAATGGGTTTTCTGTGAAAGGGTCAACTACATCCGAAAGTAAACTCGCAATATTAGATAAGTTTGGGATTCACTCCTTTTTGATTGCCCTTTCAGAAGATAAACCAATTGGAGACGTTGCTAATTTTCTAAAAAATTCATCCATTTTAATTATTGATATTCCTCCAAAACTACGCGGTTCTGAGAAAGAAAACTTTGTTTCCAAGATTAAAAATGTGATTCCATATGTCGAAAAATCTACGATTGAGAACGTACTTTTTGTAAGTTCTACTTCAGTTTATGGTGAAACCAATGCAACGATAACTGAAGAAACCGTCCCAAAACCCGATACCGAAAGCGGCAAACAATTGCTGGAAGTCGAATCGCTTTTGCAAAGTAATTCAAATTTCAAAACCACAGTACTCCGTTTTGGTGGACTCATTGGCGAAGATCGAAATCCAACCAAATTTATGGCTGGAAAAGTAAATATTGAAAACCCAGAAACACCCATCAACTTTATTCATCAAGAAGATTGCATTGGGATCATCTTAAAAATTATTTCTTCTGATTCATGGAATGAAATTTACAATGGCGTTAGTCCTTTTCATCCCACAAGAGAGGCCTATTATACCCAAAAAGCAACCGAATTATCTTTAGTTTTGCCTAAATTTGACCATTCGAAACCTTCTACTAAAAAATTTGTTTTGAGTAATAAAGTAGAAACTGTTTTGGGATACGACTTTATTAAAACCAATTTATAAGTTGAAAACAAAAATTCAAACCGCTTTTAAGTCCAGAATAAACGCTATCGGATTGCCCATTTTGGCTTTGTGTTGGGTGAGCTTTTTTTGGGGAACGACTTGGTTGGCTTCCAAAGAAGGGGTCAAACACATGCCGGCAATACAACTCGCCGGGATTCGACAATTTATTGGGGGTTCTTTATATCTTGCCTTTTTTTTGTTGAAGAAAACACCTTGGCCAAAAGGAAAACAATGGAAAACCATCATTATCCTTAGCTTACTCAATTTTGTTTTGAGTAATGGATTGAGTACTTGGGGTGTTAAATACATCAGCAGCGGATTGGGCGCTATCATTGGCGCAATGGTGCCTTTGTGGATTGTATTCATCAGTTTTTTTAAAGGCGAAAGAATTACGCGATTGGCGGTTTTGGGAATTATAATTTGTTTTGGTGGTGTTTGTGTTATCTTTTATGAGCACTTACTCGATTTTTTGCAACCCGATTTTCAATTTGGGATTGTACTTTCGATAGCAGCAACGATTACCTGGGCTTTTGGCACTTTATATACCAAGAAAAAAGCGGCGAGTTTCAATCCTTATTTTAGTTTGGGATTGCAGATGTTTATTTCGAGTATTTTTCTTTTTTCTTTTGTTGGGGCTACGGGTGCAAGTATTCCACTTTCGGAAATTCCTATAAATTCCTGGTTATCGATAGCTTATTTGGTAATTGTTGGTTCGGTATTGACTTTTATCGCTTTTATTTATGCTTTGCAAAAACTCCCTACCGAATTGAGCAGTTTGTATGCTTATGTCAATCCAATAGTAGCAGTTATTTTGGGTTCTTTTATTTTTGGAGAATCATTAACTGTGGCCATTGTCTTTGGCGGAAGCATCACCTTAATTGGATTGTATTTAATTAATTATGCCATGCGGAAAAAGAAAAATAGCATTGAGCCAATATCAGAGATTAATTAGTATCAGGTCTTGAAAGCGGTTTTAAAAAAAGCAATTGAGAATGACTAATCTTATATCATCTTCATATTTCATATAGGATTGAATTTTTATTTAATTTTGCACCAAATTTAAATTATGTTATCCATTTTAAAAAAATACAGAATCTACATTGGCATTGTATCGATTTTTTCCATCATAACACTTTACTTGTTTTATGGCGCTTTGAAACCCACTAAAACACTACCAATCTATAATCCATCCGATGTGAATCCAGAATTGGTGGACAGTACAATACAATACATTAGCAAATACCACACGATTGGTGACTTTTCTTTTGTGAACCAAAACGGAAAAACCATTACCCAAAAGGACTATGAAGGCAAAGTATATGTTGCCGACTTTTTCTTTACCACTTGTGGTTCTATTTGTCCCAAAATGACCACCAATTTGGTCGATGTACAAAAAGCGATTAAGAATAATCCGAAAGTGATGTTGCTTTCACATACTGTTTTTCCCGAGACCGACAGTGTTCCGGCATTAAAGGCCTATGCAAAAAAATACGGGGTCATTGATGGAAAGTGGAATCTGGTAACGGGCGACAAAAAAGAAATCTATACTATGGCCAGAAAATCCTATCTGGCTGTAAAGCTTGGAAAACCTGAGCAGTTGTATGATATGGTGCATACCGAAAACTTTGTTTTAGTTGATCAAAAAAGACGCGTTCGTGGTTTTTATGACGGAACCAAGAAAGAAGACATACAGCGCTTAATCGAAGATATTAATTGGCTTTGTGCCAATGAAAAAAATGAGTAAAACTGATAATTATCAGCCTATAATTATAATAAAAAATGTATTTTTGCAATCTTAATTCAATCTAAATAAGCTTTGCGAAAAACGATACATTCTCTCAAGAAAGGCCAAAAGGGCATTATACTGGATTTTGATATCGATGTTATCCCATTAAAACTCCTAGAAATGGGTTGTTTGCCTGGCAATGAAGTTGAATTACTTCAAATTGCTCCCTTTGGAGATCCTTTGTATTTGAATATTAATGGCTCTCATCTTGCCATTCGTATCGAAACGGCAAAACAAATAGGCGTTGAACTCATTAAAAACAAATAAAAATGAGTTTAAAAAACATTAACGTTGCTTTAATCGGGAATCCAAACGTAGGGAAGACGTCGGTTTTCAATCAGCTTACCGGTTTGAACCAGCAAGTGGGGAATTATCCTGGGATTACCGTGGAGAAAAAAATGGGTTTTTGCAAACTGCCCAATAATATCAAAGCGAATATTCTTGATTTGCCCGGAACCTATAGCTTAAATGCGAGTTCTATTGACGAAAGTGTTGTGATCGAACTTTTGCTTAATAAAAACGACCGCCTCTATCCAGATGTAGCTTTAGTGGTTACCGATGTGGAGAACCTAAAACGAAATTTACTGCTTTATACCCAAATAAAAGACCTTGAAATCCCAACCATTTTAGTCATTAATATGGCTGACAGGATGGAATACAAGGGCATTACTCTTGATATACCTTATCTTGAAGAACAATTAAAAACAAAAATCGCGCTAATTAGTTCTAGAAAAGGCTACGGAATTGAGGAATTAAAAAATTTAATCGTTAGTTATAGAACCATTTCAAGCGAACCTTGTTTGAATGCTTCAAGTATAGATGTTGACTATTTTAATAGTCTCCGAAATGCGTTTCCCAACCAGCCATTATACAAATTGTGGCTGGTGATAACACAAGATGTCAACTTTTTGAACTTGGAACGTAACGAAATTCGCAGTTCCTTTACCAAATCCCATTCGGATTTGAAACGATTGCAACAAAAAGAAACTATCAAACGCTATCAGTTCATCAATGATGTTCTAAAAGTGGGTATGAAAATTGACTCCAGTATTGCCAAAGATTTTCGAAGCAAATTGGACCGAATACTCACCCACAAAATATGGGGTTACGTAATTTTCTTCCTTATATTGTTTATTATTTTTCAGTCTATTTTTCAGTGGTCAAAAATCCCGATGGATTTTATCGACAGTACATTTGCCAGTTTAAGCACATTTGCCAGTGAACATTTACCTGCAGGAATGCTGACCGACCTTATTTCACAAGGAATAATTCCAGGAATTGGAGGTATTTTAATATTCATTCCGCAAATTGCCTTCTTGTTTTTATTCATTTCCATACTCGAAGAAAGTGGTTATATGAGTCGCGTGGTTTTCCTGATGGATAAAATTATGCGTCGATTTGGATTATCCGGAAAAAGTGTGGTTCCTTTAATTTCGGGAACCGCCTGTGCTATTCCGGCAATTATGGCGACTCGAAACATCGAAAACTGGAAAGAACGTCTCATCACAATTCTGGTAACTCCTTTTACTACTTGCTCCGCCCGACTTCCTGTTTATGCTATTATTATTGGGTTGGTTATTCCAGACACTTATGTTTTGGGAATATTAAATGTGCAAGGATTAACTTTGATGCTGTTGTATGTTATTGGTTTTGGAACGGCTATTTTGGCGGCTTATATTTTGAATAGTATTCTAAAGATAAAAGGCAAAACATTCTTTGTGGTAGAAATGCCCAACTACAAATTGCCCCTGTTCAAGAACGTAGCCATCAACGTAATCGAAAAAACTAAAGCATTCGTTTTTGGAGCCGGAAAAATCATTCTGGCAATATCGGTCATATTATGGTTTTTGGCTTCTTACGGTCCCGGAAAACAATTTAAAAACGCCGAAAAGATAATCCTAGAAAACACCAAAGCACATCCACTGTCTCCAGCCGAGTTCAATAATGCTGTGGCTTCCCAAAAACTGGAAAATTCCTATATTGGATTAATGGGAAAAACCATCGAACCTGTAATTTCACCTTTGGGTTACGATTGGAAAATAGGTATCGCCATCATCAGTTCGTTTGCGGCAAGAGAAGTATTTGTTGGAACCTTGGCAACCATATATAGTGTGGGAGGAACCGATAATGAAAACACCATAAAAAATAAAATGGCTGCAGAAGTAAATCCGGAGACTGGTGAAAAGATTTTCAACTTTGCCTCAGGAATTTCATTACTGCTATTTTATGCTTTTGCCATGCAATGCGCCAGTACGCTAGCAATAACAAAAAAAGAAACCAACTCTTGGAAATGGCCGGCTGGACAATTGGCGTTTATGAGTTCCTTGGCATATTTAGTCGCCTTGATCGCTTTCCAAATCCTAAAATAACGTATTATGGTTCAAGAAATAATAGCTTTTGTCATCCTAGTTGTTGCCCTTGCTTTTTTAATTCGAAAGTTTTTCTTCAAAAATAAGTCTGATAAAAACTGCGGGAGTGGCGATTGTGGCTGCAGTTAATAGGCTTTTAAACCTAAAAAAGAAAAAGCATTTTTTGTAAAACCAACATGTTTTTTTATCATTCGAAAATATTTCTATTAGGGGGTTTTTAAATCTTTGCCTCTCCAAAAGAAACGGAATACTCTAATTTCTACAGCAAAAGCATTTCATTACATTTTTTTGTGTTAAATTTATGTCGTTAATTTTCAATTACTTAAAGCTTAAATTTAAAAAACTCACTATTATGAAAAAAATGTTTATTAAAGGATTAGTTGTTTCAGGTGTGTTGTTATTTTTAATGTCCTGCAAAAAAGAAGAACCGCTAGTAAATGTTGACACCAACCAAATTAAAGAGCAAATTCAAGCTAAGGAAAATGAATTTGCGGAAACATTTAACGCTGGAATAATAAAAAACATTGGATATCACTCGGATGATGCCATAAGTTATCCGCAAAACAGCATGCCATTGGTAGGTAAAAAAGCAATTGTAGCCTATTTAAAATCCCATATGGATTCTATTTCTAAAAATCATAAAATTTCATTTAAAACCGATGAGGTTTTTGTATCAAATGATGCCAAACAGGTGGTAGAAATTGGATACTACAAAATAGTTGATTCTACGGCTGCCATTGTAAATTCTGGAAATTACATGTGTTTATTTGTAAAACGTGATGGTAAATATTATTGTTTAAGAGACATGAGTACCTCCGATTTGCCAAACGATTAAATGGATTTTACATTTTTTGATTATAATCAAGTCTATTCAAGCAAATTATTTCATTGTCTCTACAACATTTGGACAATTTAAAATTTTTATCCTCAATTATCCTAGATTTTTAGATATACAAAAACCCTGATAAAAATAAATTGTCAGGGTTTTTGTATTTTGTAAAAGAATTCTATTATCGTCTTCTTCCACCGCCACCGCCACCTCGGTAACCGCCACCGCCACCTCCAGATCTATAGCCACCACTACTTCCTCTATTAAAATTAGATCCGGAACCTGAACGTGAAGAACTCATTGAGTTGGAAGTGGATGGTCTCGATGAGGACGATCTATTAACATCACGTGTTGAAGCTGAAGCTCTGTTAGCGTCTCGTGTTGACGCTGAATTTCTATTTCCATTTCGATTAGAAGATGATTTATTATCACGGGTTGACGCCGAATTTCTATTTCCGTTTCTCGAATTATTATTATTTCTATTATTGTTTATGTTGTTGTGCGAAATTCTATTTGAACTGTTTCTACTGTTATTATTATAGTTTTTATAACTATTATGATTAACATAAACATTCGTATTGTGGTAGCCATAACCACCACCGTGATAATGATAATGATTATGACGGTAAATACCAACAGCCATTATTGTAAAAGCAGCAAAGTAAGGGGGATAATATCCATAGTAATATGGCGGATAGTAGGGTACATATGCTGGAGAATACACATATTGTACAATGGGAGCTTGTTCTACTATAACTGTTGTGGTTGATGCTGGCACATTCACGGTAACCGGATTGGATCCTGTATAGGCTGGATTTGCCGTTACTCCACCACTCCCTTTGGGGCTTGGTTCAACAATATAATCCTTTCCATACAAATCTTTATCACCAACAATTTGAAGCGTTACTTTTTTATTTTTATCTTTTGAGACTAAAATGACAGCTACATCTTGAGTTTCTGATTTGCTTATTGGGTCTCTAAGGATAAAAGTATAATCGTCGCCATCTTTCTTAGTTTCCACTTTGATAAAATCAACTTTTTTATCATCGTTTAAATCCAAATTATTGATTTTCGTTTTTCCGTCATTCAACGACTTTTCAAAATCTTCAATAGTTTTGGACTTTTGAAAGAGATCCAACACCGCATACAGATCTAGATTGTCACCAGGCAAACCCAGTTCTCCTGTATCACTTTCTGTTTGAGAAAAAGCTGTAAGACCAGTAAAACTCATCACTACAACTAAAAATGATAAATAGCTTATTTTCATTGTATTATGATTTAAAATTGTAATGTAAATATAGCAAACAAAAATCTAATAAAATAAATTATTGTGTAAAAAGCTATCTTACCGAAAATAGTTTCAAAGGATTTCAATGTGCAAACAATCAGGACTTTAAGCAGATAAATTAACAAAATTTAAATGATAATTAATCAGCTAATTCTTCAAAACTTCCGACATAGATTTACTGTCTTTTATTTTCAAAACCGTTGTGAAATTCACTAAATTATTTCTAGGCGTAAGATTCATTTGCAGGGATTCAAAATGTTTTAGAATTTTAAAATTCGCCTGTCTTTTGATAATAAACTTCCAGTCGGTTGGCTTTATTTTATCGAAATTAATTTGCAAAAAAGCGATTGCATTGATTGGCTTTATTTGACCCAACGGATTTGGTGAATTGGCTTGAAAGACCAAATTTTTTTTGTGTACACTGATATTGGTTTTTGCAAAAGGAAAATTTACGAATACGCGATCCTTATCAATTGCTTTTTGACTATTTAAATAATTAAATATTTTTTTTGTGTTATCACTCTGCATTGAAAAATAAAACGATGGTTCTCGGCTGGTATGAACAATAACTTTTTCAATTGCATTAAAATCATCATCGTAGGAATAACTAATGGACGAATCTTTTTTTTCGATAATGCGATATAGAATCAGCTCCATTTTTGTTGGGTTTTTGGAAATGATGGAATCCAAATCAAAACCGATTATTTTATTGATTTTGTCTTTATTTTGAGTGACTGATTTAAAGTTTCGAATCATTCCAAAATCAAAGCCCAAAGCAAATAAAGGGTTTTTATTTTGAGAGAATTGGATTTCTCTTCTGTATTTTGGTTTCAGTTTTAGTTGCCCTTCGGCAACAATTTCGTGATCTTCCAGTCTTATGGTTATGATTCCGTTTTTGTCTAAAAAATTGTTTTTTTTAAGCCATAGTGTAATCGCATTTGGAGTGCCAATCGTATTTTTAATTTTTTCAGCGTCTAAAAATTGGCTTTTTAGAAATAAATCTTCGGCAATTTTTACGGCAATTTCTTTTTCTTTCTCGCGAATTGAAGCACATAAAATTTGGCTTGAATGCTTAAGTATTAAAAGCCTTATATCTTTAGAATAATAATCGGTCATTCCGTTTTTAAGAACTGTTTTTCTAAAATGATATTTGTTCATTGCTTTTTCAAAATCGATTTCATTTTGAATTGCGGCCATACAGTAAAAAACAGTTTCGGGTTGGTTTTCAATATGGAAAAAGGCTAAATAATCGGAAGTTTTTACGCCAAAAGCCTTTAAATCAAAAAGTTTGTTAGTATTAGTATTTTCGGAGTTCTTCAGCCATTGAGAAGGTTTTTTAAGACTAGAGAAAACAAAATAATTGCGAATGTTCTTTAAATCCACCATCACCACTTGATCGGCATTTTGATGAATACAATTTTTTTCAAAATGTTTCTTGAATCCCAACCAATACAGAAAAGCCACACTTCCAACGATTATTAGAAGTATGACAATCCTCCAAAAATGGACTTTTATACGCTTTATGAAATTATTCAATACTAGGTTTTTCTTTTTTACTTTCGGTGTACATTTCATTGATTACATCAAAGAAATACTGCAAACTATTGACGTGATCGCCTTTTATAGAGTAAGTGAATTCTGTTACGATTGCTTCATTTTTAAATTTTGAGTCCATTGTAAATTCGCCTGCATTTTTTATAGCAATGTCAAAATAGTTGCTTTTTGAATCTTTCTCAAATTCGGTTTTGGAAGCTGCAATTATTTTTTGAAGATCCAACCAAGCCGAAGAATTATTTTTTGAAATTGATTTTTTGAAATCCGGATTTAAAGGCATTACCCTTTGCTGGATTAAGTTTTCTATGTTTTCTTTGACCGTTGTAAACATTACGACACCGTTTTTTAGACCAATGTATAGGTTTTCCAGCAGATTGTCTTTTTCAAAATGCAGAGTGTAATAGCCGTTTGTCATTTGGTAATCCGACGCCGTAAATTTGCTTTTGTTCAATGGAAGTTGAAGTAATTTGTTAAGAAACATTTCATTTTTGGTGCCAAAAAGAATAGTAAAATCGGGTTGTATTTCTTCCTTCGTGCCTTTGGTTTCTATTTGTTCATAATTCTCATCGTAGTCAATGTTTACAAACTCTCTTTGCACTTTTTTTAGATCATGAAGTACGAAAATGGCATCTTCGGGAAGGAGATCCGAGATGGCTTTCTCATCTAGAAAAATAGAGATAGCATCAATAATAACATCGGCTTCATGTGCTTTGGCTTCTTTGTCATACGATTGATAAACGGTATTCAGAGTGTTTTTTAAAACTTTGTATTCGTAGTTCATAATCGCTTCAGTATCCATAGAAATCGAATAATAGGCCAATACATTATTGCCTACATAATTCATAAGATTTTTGTCTATTTTTGAGTCAAACATTGCCTGAAATGATTTTTTGGTTTCTTCGTTTTTTGGTTTCATAACCTGATTTAGCCGAATTTTATCTTTTTCAAAATAGCCGTTCATATAGATATTACTGTCCAATATCCCATTTTTATAAATCCCCATCAAAGCAGCGTTTGCTCCGGCAAAACTGCTGTACAATTGGCTAGTCAAGGCATCCAAATCGGCAAAAACATAAAAATCGGCTTTTGGGTCGTTGTCTTTGAAAACGGTTGGTTGCAGCAGTTTTAATTCAGAACCGGAATTGAAGGTTTCCTTAAAAAGTAAAGCAACCGAAGCGTTGATTTTTATTGCTTCGATTGAATCTGTCTTTTTTTGTTCTATCTCTGCTAGTTTTTTATTGGTTTCTTCCAATTCGGCATTGGCTTTGTCTTGTGCGGCATATAATTCTTCTTCGGTTGGTTCAACAACTTCTGTTACTGGCGGGGCAACTTCTTTGGTTTTCTTTTTCCCTTTTTTTGATGTTTTCTTGTGTTTTGGGGGAGCGGGAGGCGGTGGAGGAGCTACTTCATCTGGCGATGGTAGTTCTTCGGTAAAAATCGGAGCATCAAAATTGATGGAGGCTGTATCTACAACCGCTGTACCGTAAGGGTCAGAATAATCATCTTTGTAGGTATATGGTTTGGTATAGCTTCCATTGACCATTATAGCAAACTTGTCATTCCAAGCCAAATGATGGTTTTTTGATGTTGAAATCGTTTTATAATTTTCTTGATTTTTTATTTTTATTGTGTCTCCGTATTTAGTCTGAATTAGTTTTTCAAAAAGAGCGGCATTATTTAGAGGAAGCAATATTGCATAACTCATCACAGAATCTTTGTTGATGTAGTATTGATACTGTTTTTCGTTGAAATCAATTCCGGTCTGATTTAAATCTTTGGGTAAAAATTTTAAATCTTTTTCTAATAAAGGCTGCATCCAAGGATAGTTTTGTATGGTTTGGAAAGGTACTTTATTGTTTAAATTTTTCCCATTAAAACACATTGCAAATGGCACATTTTCTGGAACTTTATAGGCTAAATCTTGTGCATTCAATCTTGCTGAGAGACAAATAACGAGTAATACTAAATAATTCTTCATGATTTTAATTGAGTGTAATTGTGTTTTCTATTTTTTCGCTTCCATTGATTACATTAATCACAGAGCCGTTTAGTTTGATTGCTTTATTGCTTTTTGAAGTAGTAGCGTTTTTGTTTGAAAAAGATTTTATAGTCGAATCAAATTTGTAAACCGAAGTGTATTTTGCTGTTTCAAAGATTTCTTTATTGGCTTTATCAAGTTTTTCATACAAAGCTTTTATGGGTACTTTCTGGCTTCGAATGAATTTTTTGTCGGTATAGGTAAAATAATCGGTAGTTATTTTTGGATCTAATTTTTTATTATTTTTTAGTTTCAAAAAAACGGCATTGAGATTGCTGATTTTTTCGAAATCCAAATCGACTATAAAAATATAATTCGTCAAGTCAATATTGGTTTTTACATTCGAAATCCCTGTGGTGTTTTGCGCCAAAGTTTCTAGTTTTGAGGCTTCTTTTCTGATTTCATCTTTGGATGGTATCGCATAACCGTTTACCTTTTCCATCTTTAAAATAGAATTAATCTTGCTCTTACTCTGACTGAAATTAATAGCAAAATTAAAATGCCCAGAACCGTCATCTTTCAATTTTACTTCTTCAATAACTTCAAAACAACTTTGAAATAAAAAGATAAAACACAATAAAGGAATAAAGTAAATCTTTTTCATGGCATGAATATGGCTACGAGGAATTTGCTTGAAGATTCGCAGTCAATTGTTTGCAAAGAAAAGGATATTATTTGTTTTTTTAGATTTATTTAGTACGTTTTTTAGGCTATTTTTTTGATTTTAACCTTTTTGACAGGGGTCTTCAGTGTAAATTTTAGCCAAAAATAACCAAAAGTTCCCGCCATAAATGAAGCAATCAATATGGCAATTTTTGAGTAAGTAATAACTTCTTCGCCATCTTCTTTGAAAGCCAATAAAGTAATAAAAATAGACATGGTAAATCCTATTCCGCCCAGCATTCCTGCTCCCAAGATGTCTTTCCATTTTAGATCTTTGGGCAAAGTACAAATTCCCAAAGTTACGGCAACAAAAGAAAATAACCAGATTCCCAACGGTTTGCCCACCACAAGACCCAGAATAATCCCAATAGAATTGGAATGGCTCAAACCCTCATGCCAACCAGGATTGATGGCGATACAAGTATTGGCAACGGCAAACAATGGAAGAATAAAGAAAGCAACGGGTTTATGAAGTAAATGCTGCAATCGATAGGAAGAGGTTTTTTTTCCACCATCACCAAACGGAATAACAAATGCCAATAACACGCCGGTAATGGTGGCGTGAACTCCGGAATTCAACATAAAATACCACATAAAAGCACCACCTATCAAATAAGGAATCAAGTTGTGCACTTTTCGTCGATTAAGAAAGAACAAGAAACCCATAATGGCAAGTGCAATGAGTAAATTATCATAAGCTATCGTTTTGGTATAAAACAGAGCAATTACAATTATGGCTCCTAAATCATCAATTACGGCGAGAGCTGTTAAAAATATTTTTAATGATGCAGGAACCTTGCTGCCCAATAAAGATAATATCCCAATCGCGAATGCAATATCGGTTGCCATTGGAATTCCCGCTCCGTTTTGAGTAATTGTTCCGTAATTTAATGCCAGAAAAATTCCAGCTGGTACAATCATGCCTCCCAAAGCTCCAAAAATTGGAAGAATCGCATTTTTGATATTGGCCAATTCACCATCATACATTTCGCGTTCCAATTCTAAACCAATAAGCAGAAAGAAAATAGTCATTAATCCATCATTAATCCAATGCGTGATAGAGTGATGTCCTATTTCGGTATTCCAAAAGGCAATATATTCGGTTTGAAAAACAGAATTGGCAAGGAATAAAGAAAGTATTGTTACAAAAAGGAGCAACAATCCACCAGCTTTTTCACTGTGGAAAAAGGCATCAAATGTTTTGGTTAATCTCATATCGAAAAGTCTGATTAAAATGGATTTGCTAATTTACGGATTGTATCCTAATTATTTTTGGTTAAATCCATAAACCGCATTTTTTTAATTATTTTTGAGATTCTAAATTACTACTCCGTATCATGGACATCAAAATTCTACACATAGACAGCAATCATCCTTTACTTTGGGAACAATTGGAAAAAGCTGGTTTTATCAATCATGCCGATTTTACTTCTTCAAAACAGGAAATTGAATCCAAAATTCAAGATTATCAAGGGATTGTGATTCGAAGCCGTTTTAAAATCGACAAGCAGTTTCTGGACAAAGCGACCAATTTGCAATTCATTGCTAGAGTGGGAGCCGGTTTGGAAAGTATAGATTGCGATTATGCAACGTCCAAGAACATTGCACTCATAGCCGCACCCGAAGGGAATTGCAATGCCGTTGCAGAGCATACTTTGGGAATGATACTATCACTTTTTAATAAATTGAATATAGCCGATAGCGAAATTCGGTCAGGAGAATGGAATAGAGAAAAAAATCGCGGATATGAACTCGACGGAAAAACAGTTGGGATTATTGGTTATGGAAATATGGGAAAAGCCTTTGCCAAAAAACTTCGTGGCTTTGATGTCGAAGTTTTGTGTTACGACATCAAAGAAAATGTGGGTGATGCCAATGCAAGACAAGTTTCGTTAGAAGAATTACAGCAAAAAACCGATGTACTGAGTTTGCATATTCCGTGGACAACCGAAACCGACAAAATGGTAAATTTGAAATTTATTAATGCTTTCGCAAAAGACATTTGGATTATCAATACTTCCAGAGGAAAGAACATCGTCACAGCCGATTTGGTTACTGCCATGCAAACGGGAAAAGTGCTTGGTGCAGGTCTAGATGTTTTGGAATACGAGAAATTATCATTCGAAACGCTCTTTAAAGACAAAAACACACCCGATGCTTTCCAGTATTTATTGGATGGGCGAAAAGTGATTTTGACCCCGCACATAGCTGGTTGGACCTACGAAAGCCATGAACGCTTGGCCCAAGTAATTGTAGATAAAATAAAAGCCTTGTATGGGAAGGCGTGATTGTGTAGGATTTTTAATTGTCTAAAAAATAGGAATTTGGGATATTTTTTATACATTAGACCACTATTAACCAACTAAAAATAAAATTATGATTGAATGGTACAAAAAAGTTGTTTTCGAGAATTATGCAAATTTTTCAGGGAGGGCTAGGCGCAGTGAGTATTGGTATTATTTATTGATGAATATGATTATTCTTGTTCTAGCTACTATTATTGATAGTTCAACAGGAATGAATTTTGAACCGTTGCCGTACGGTTATCTTTATGTTGCGTATGCATTGGCGACTTTTTTGCCAGGTTTCGCTGTGGCTGTAAGACGATTACATGACGTAGGTAAAAGTGGGTGGTTTTTCTTTATTATTTTAATTCCTTTAATAGGTTCAATTTGGTTGCTTGTATTATTCTGTCAAGAAGGAGATAGTGGGGCGAATGCATATGGTTCAGACCCGAAAAGTAGCTTTGAAGAAATAAATGAAATTGGTCAAACAGAATAAATTTTAGATTATGGAAAATTCAAAAAAAGAAGAATGGAATGCACCACAACCAATTCGTCAAGAAAACAAAAAAGTTGTAGCTGGAGTTTTAGCAATCGTTTTGGGCGGATTTGGGGTTCATAAATTTATTTTAGGATACACACAAGAAGGAATCATTCAACTTATTTTGGGTGTTGTAACTTGTGGTATTGGTGGGATAATTGGTTTAATCGAAGGTATAATATATCTGACCAAAACCGATGAAGAGTTTTACCAAACTTACCAAGTTGGAAAGAAAGGATGGTTTTAAACGTTTGAATTTTAATAAAAGATGAAACGAGACCGCAAAATACTCGGAATTATAGGGGCTATCATAACCCTTGTAATTCCGTTTTTTTTAATGATGCACAATCAGAATAATCATCTTGAAACTGATCAATCTTTATGTCCGTTCAAGATGCTTACCGGTTTTCCTTGTCCGGGTTGCGGAATAACCAAATCTTTGGTGTATTTCTATGAAGGAGATTTATACAAAAGCCTTCATTATCATGTTTTAGGGCCGTTTTTGGCTCTTTTTTGTGTGGTAACAATTGTAGTTTTAATTGCTGAATTAATCACCAAAAAAGAGTATTTCAATCGCGTTTTATACAATAAAAAATTGGCGTATGTTTTGGCTTGTTTTTTAATTTTTTATCAGATTGTGAGAATAACCTATTTTGTAGAAAACAACACCTACGATTCCATTTTAAAAGAATCCATTTGGAAATAAGCATAAAAAAATCCAGAATTTCTGGATTTTTTTTATAAATCTGCAATCTGCAATCTGCAATCTGCAATCTGCAATCTGCAATCTGCAATCTAAAATTTACTCTTCTTTATCATTCAGCTTACGTTCCAATTCAGTCTGGAATTCTTCCATCACGGGTTTCATTGTACTCTCCGGAATATCCGAAATCCGAATGTACATTAATCCATCAATAGCATTGTTGAATAACGGATCAACATTAAAAGCGACAAGTTTAGCGTTTTGTTTGATGTATTTTTTTATCAATACTGGAAGTCTCAAAATCCCTGGTTCCAACTCATCAATAAGTTTGTCGAATTTATTCAAATCGGCTTCCGCTTCGTCAAAAATAAAATCCTTATCGGCATCTTTCAGTTTGACTTTAAATTCTTTTTTCGGATGAATGTATTGTGCGATGTAAGGATCATAATAGTGTGATTTCATGAATTCAATCATCAATGATTTCGAGAAATCCGAAAATTGATTGCTGATACTCACTCCGCCCAACAAATATTTATGCTCTGGATAATGTAAAGTGGTGTGTATAATTCCTCTCCACAATAGGAACAATGGCATTGGTTTTTGCTGATATTCCTTAATTATAAAAGCCCTACCCATGTCTATGGACTTACTCATCATGTCATGCAATTCGGGTTCAAAACGGAAAAGTCCGTTCAAATAAAACCCTTCAATACCATATTTGGGAAAAATTTGAGATCCCAATCCCATACGGTAGGCTCCTGCAATTTGTTTGGTGTCGTCATCCCACAAAAAGAGGTGACGATAGTATTGGTCGTATTTGTCAATGTCAATGGATTCGTTTGTTCCTTCTCCAACTTCCCTAAAAGTAATTTCACGCAAACGTCCAATTTCATGAAGAATATTTGGAATTTGTTTGGCCTCGGCAAAAAAGACTTCATAGTTTTTACTTTGCAAAAGGCGGAGGTCTTTTGTTCGCAACGCAGTCACTTCGGCAATCATTTTTTCAGTGTTGGCTGGAGTTACAATCTTTTTAGGGCTTTTGGTCGGTTTCAAACTCGCCGTATTCAAAAAATTATTCTCTTTTTCGAAAGGATTGGCCAACATGTATGTTTTCTTTCTCAAAAACTCCGTGTAATCTTCGATTGATTCATGTTCGTTTTGTTCTGCAACCGAAATCGGTTTCCCAACACGTACCTTGATAATACGATCTTTCTGCGTCAATAACTCTGAAGGCAGTTTTGCTGTTCTTAAAGTGTCATTTATTTTGGATAGAAAATAAAACAAACGACTGTTTTTGGCATGAAAATAAATAGGGACAACAGGAACCTGAGCTTTTCGGATTACTTTTATTGCTCCTTCTTCCCAAGCTTTATCCACGACTAGTTTTCCATCTTTATAAGTAGAAACTTCACCTGCCGGAAACATACCCAAAGGTTTTCCGTCTCTAAGGTGACGTAGCGTTTCCTTAATTCCTACCACGCTGGATTTGGCGTCTTTGTGGTTTTCAAAAGGATTCACCGGCATAATATACGGTTTCATTGGGTCAATACGATGCAACAAAAAGTTGGCTATGATCTTGAAATTGGGTTCTCTTTCGAGCATTAATTTCAACAACAAAATACCATCAATTCCCCCAAGCGGATGATTTGAAATGGTAATATAGGCGCCATCTTTTGGTAATCGTTTAAAATCTTCTTCAGGAATTTCAAATTTAATTTGAAATTCATCCAATATGGCATTCAAGAACGGCAATTCTTTCAAATGCTTGTTCCTGTCGTATATTTGATTTAATGTCGAAATCTTCAAAACTTTCATCAACAACCAGCCCGAAAAAGTACCGAAAACGCCGTACTTGTCCGTGTTAATTGCCTTTGCAACTTCTTTCGCGGTAACTAAACCCATTTATTTTTTGTTTTTTGAGCAAGACACAAAGATAGCAAAATACTCCATTTTTTTATGTTTTTTTTTGATTCATTCTTTATACTTTTTATTACTTTTGGATTCGACAAAAAAAATATTTCGAATTTTAAATAAAAGTTTGAACCTTATATTTATGGGGAACAGCCCTTTTTTTTATTAAAACTTAAACATATAAATGAAGATAATCTCTTACAACGTAAACGGAATTCGCGCCGCTATCAACAAAGGATTTATCGAATGGTTGCAACATGCTAATCCCGATGTAATCTGTTTGCAGGAAATCAAAGCCACCGAAGAGCAAATTCCTGTTGCAGATATTACTGCCGCTGGCTATCCGTATCAGTATTATTATCCGGCTACCAAAAAAGGGTATAGCGGCGTTGCTATACTTTCAAAAACAAAACCCAATAACGTGGTGTACGGAACTGGAATTCAGCACATGGATTTTGAAGGTAGAAACCTTCGTGCCGATTTTGACGATTGCTCTGTGATGAGTTTGTACTTGCCTTCGGGAACCAATTTTGAACGATTGGATCATAAATTTATGTTTATGGACGATTTTCAAAACTACATTGATGAGCTCAAAAAAGAAATACCCAATCTTATCATTTGCGGAGATTACAACATTTGTCACGAGGCGATTGATATTCATGATCCAATCAGAAACAAAAATGTATCGGGCTTTTTACCCGAAGAAAGAGCGTGGCTAGACAAGTTTATGAAATCGGGATTTGTCGATAGTTTTCGCCATTTCAACAGCGAACCACACCAATATTCCTGGTGGAGTTACCGCGCCGGAGCTCGCGGGAATAACAAAGGTTGGCGTATCGATTACAATTTAGTGAGCGACTCCTTAAAACATAAACTCAAAAGAGCCGTTATACTGCCAGACGCCATGCATTCAGACCATTGCCCGGTTTTGGTTGAAATAGAATAAAAACAATTATAAATGTAAAAGAATGAAAGCTTTAAGGAGCTAATCCCGCTATCCGTTTCAATCTTTTTTTGGCTAAAAAAATAGCCCAAAAAAAGGATTTCCACTTCTATCGGGGCTAGGATAATACTTTTTACAAAAACTTTTGACCTCAAATACTACATATAAATATTAAAATTTAACCCAAATGATTAAAAAAATTTCAATCGGACTTTTAATTCTCGCACTGTCCACTTCCTGTGTTTCCAAGAAAATATACAATGATCTTGAAACCAAATTTGCCGATTTAAAAAAGGAAAACAGATCCATTTCTGATGAAAATGCAGCACTTTTGGCTTCCAAAAAACAATTGGAAACAGAGAAAGCCGCTTTGCAAGCCAATTTGGATGATGTTAATGCCAACTTGGCCAAAGTACAGGCCGATTATGCTGCTGCCCAAAACAAAATGAAAGTGCTACAAGATTCCTACGCTGCTTTAGAAAAAAACAGTAATGAATCGCTGGAAGCCAATATGAAAAAGAATCGTGAGTTATTGGCGCAACTAGATGCAAAAGCCAAAGCATTGGCACTGGAACAGGAAAAATTAACGGCAAGCAGTCAGCGTTTGAAAGAACTTGAAGATCTTATCGCTGCCAAAGAAGCAAGTATGAAAAAATTAAAAGAAACGCTTTCAAAAGCACTAAATGGTTTTGAAGGCAAAGGCTTGACAGTAGAACAAAAAAACGGAAAAGTTTATGTTTCTATGGAGAACAAATTGCTTTTCAACTCGGGTAGCTGGGCTGTAGGTTCTGAAGGTAAAAAAGCAGTTGTTGAAGTTGGGAAAGTGTTGGGCGATAATCCTGACATCTCAGTATTGATAGAAGGTCACACTGATAATGATCCGTACGAAGGTTCTGGACCAATAGCGGATAACTGGGATCTTTCGACCAAAAGAGCTACGGCGATTGTTACTATTTTGGGAGAAAACAAAAAAGTAAACAAACAAAATCTTACTGCTGCTGGAAGAAGCGAATATTCACCATTGGCAAGCAATGCTACTGCCGATGGAAAAGCCAAAAATCGTAGAATCGAAATTATTTTGACTCCAAGATTGGACGAAATTTCAAAAATGTTGAATGACTTTTAGCAAATGAATTTAAGTTGCTGAGATACTAAGACTATAGGTTTAGAAAAGGTTCGCGTGAAAACGTCGAACCTTTTATGTTAATATTAGGAAATGTCAAACCAAAAAAGAAGAACTAATTTTTATCTTTGCTTTCAAAAAAACTTAGTCCCGATAGCTATCGGGATAGTTTCTTAGCCACTTAGCCACTTAAAAAAATGAAATACACTACATTACCCAATACCGATATAAAAGTCAGCAAAATATGTCTTGGCACCATGACTTTTGGTCAACAAAACTCAGAATCTGAAGGACACGCCCAGATGGATTATGCACTGGAAAAAGGCGTTAACTTTTTTGACACTGCCGAGATGTATTCTATTCCAGGAAAAAAAGAAACCTACGGAAGCACCGAAAAAATTATTGGCTCATGGTTCAAGAAAACTGGGAAAAGAGACGAAGTGGTTTTGGCTTCCAAAATTGCTGGTCCAAGTCCTATTTTCGGTTATATGCGCGAAAAATTAGATTTTTCACCAGCTAGTATTCAGTATGCTTTGGACAATAGTTTGCAACGCCTTCAAACCGATTATTTGGACCTTTATCAATTGCATTGGCCAGAACGAAAAACCAATTTTTTTGGACAAAGAGGTTTCAAAGTTCAAGACGATGCTTGGGAAGACAATATCCATGCTGTTTTGGAAGCCTTGGATGGTTTTGTCAAAGCGGGTAAAATCAAGCACATTGGAGTTTCCAATGAAAATCCTTGGGGAATGATGCGTTTTCTCGAAGAAAGTAAATACCATAATTTGCCAAGAATTAAAACCATTCAAAATCCGTATTCGTTACTGAATCGCCTTTTCGAAAATGCGTCAGCCGAAGTTTGTCTTCGCGAAAATGTGGGATTATTGGCGTACTCACCTTTGGCTTTTGGTGTTCTGTCAGGTAAGTTTTTGACAGGCGAAAGTCATCCCAACGCACGATTGAGTTTGTTTCCTCAATATTCAAGATACAGTAGTGCCAAATGCACCGAGGCTACTCAATTATATCAAGAATTAGCACATAAAAACGGATTGACTTTGACGCAACTTGCTTTGGCATTTGTAGAACAGCAACCCTTTTTGACCAGTACAATTATTGGTGCAACAACAATGGAACAACTTAAAGAAAATATTGCCACAATTGATGTTGTATTATCGAACGATATCCTAAAAGAAATAGATGCTGTGCAGGCTGTTATTCCCGATCCAGCACCATAATATCGAAATAAACAAAATAGAAAAACCTGCCAGTCTTCAAACGTTGGCAGGTTTTTTTATGACAAATTTTTGGATTTATTATTTCACAACTAATTTGTAGTTTGAAACATTGCCTTCTTTGTTTTTGATGCTTACAATATAAAGACCTTGAGACAAATTATCCATTTTGACAGTGTTTAAATTTTTATCTTCAGCCTTTTGTTTCAGTAATAATTTGCCGTCCAAATCATAAATCATAACTTCTGCGGGATAATTTTCATTGGAGTTTTGAATAATGATTTCGGATTTTGCTGGATTCGGATAAACTGAAAAAGCAATCTTCTCATTTGAGTTTAGTCCCAAAGAAGTGTCGGTAATTTTATAAATAGCACCATTATTTATAGCTGCGACGTATAATTCCCCAGCATTATCTTCCCCAAAAGTCGAAAAATTATTTCCCCCGTACATACTAGAATAAGTAAGAGTTCCATTATCTGTAAGCATGCCTATCTTTGGATCACAATAATCGGTAAAGAAATACAGCCCTTTAAATTTAGGATATGTAGTTCCATTATACACATAGCCTCCGGTTATTGAACATGCTCCAGTATTGTGATTTATGGTCTTTAGTGGAAATTTCATAGTTGATTTTGGAGCACAACTTGCAGTATTGTAGTCGTTATCTCCTTCATAACAACGCCAGCCATAGTTCAATCCAGATTGTGATGAAGGGGCACTATTAATTTCTTCTATTTGACCTTGACCGACATCTGCAATCCATAAATTTCCAAGGGTTTTGTCAAAGGAAAATTTCCATGGATTTCGAAGTCCAATCGCCCAAATTTCATCGGCACCGGTAATTCCTACGTATGGATTTCCAGAAGGAATAGAGTATGGATTCCCTGAATTTACATCAATGCGAAGCATTTTTCCTAGCAACTCATTTATATTTTGAGCTCGGTTTCCAGGGTCTCCACCGTCTCCACCGTCTCCCATGCCAATATACAAATAACCATCTGGTCCAAACTTTAGAGTTCCTCCATTATGATTTGTATAAGGTTGTGCAATGGTTAAAAGAATAATTCCACTTGCTGCATTTGCAATGTTTGGATTTCCCGAGCTAACAGAGTATTTGGCAATCACAGTATTTCCCGCCAAGTTGATGTAGTTAATAAAGAAAAAACCATTCGTAGCATAATTGGGATGAAAAGCCAATCCAAGTAAACCTCTCTCACCACTGTTAGTTATTAAACTTGAAATGTTGAGGAAAGGATTTGGATTGGTCGTTCCGTCGGAATTTAGGATTTTTATAATACCCCCTTGCTCTACGACGAATAACCTACTGTCACCCGCATTTGTGATTTCCAGTGGTCTTGTAAAACCTGTCGCAAAAGTTTGAAGTCCGATCGTTTGTGAGTAAGAAAAATTTAAACAAAACAATGTGAGAAATAATAAAGCTATTTTCATAATCAATTGTTTTTAAAGTTATAGTCAAATTTATAAAATAAAAACAATTTAAATTACATTTAAAAAACTGATTTTTATATAGTTACGTGATGTTGATAGGAGTTAGATTGTTTTTTATTCTAAAAACACTGAGCCAGAAATAAAAGCATCATGAAGCAAGTAGCGCGGTTTAAACCATAAAGCAGAGCTTTCAAAATTAATAAATGCCAGCAAACTTTGTGATTTGCGGGGATTCTTTAAAACAAATACCCCTTCGTTTACAAATTTTCTATAACCTGATCTTTAGGATAGCGAACTTTGTAACTAATCCTAATTTTCTTAGTTTCATTCGGTTTCATTTGCAATTGCCAAGAGAGAATTCCAGTTTCCAGATTTACTTTGGCATTATCACTTTGCAGTAATTCAACTTCAATATCTTTATTAGAACTCAGCGGATATTGGTCTTTCAATAACATTTCAATCGCTTCTTTCTTGTTGTTTCTAATAGTGATATCAAAGGTGAAAGTTTGCTCTTTCTTGGAAGATAAAAACTTGGTTCCCGATTGATCCACAACTTTCTCTCGTTTGATGGTCACTTTTTTATCACGACCCATACTCAAACTCAAAGTGTCACTTGTTTGGCTCGGCTCTATAAAAGTTTTCCCCACATACATGCCTTCAAAAATGATATTGGCTTCACCTCTTAGTAGGTTGTATTTGCTGTAATCTATAATTTCAGCCAGTAAAAACGCATCTTTTTCTGCTTTTGGCACGGCATAAAATTTATACGATGCGGGAAGCTTGATTTCTTTTAGCGAAACGCTGTGCACTTTTCCATTAGACAAAATATCGTAAGGGATATCGATGTCAAAAGAGACGTTCAGTTGGTTTTCAGATACTGTGGTGTAGTTTGAAATTGTTGATTCTGATTGCATAATCGGTTGTGCCTCCATTTGACCTTTGGCGTCCATATCATTTTGAACATTTGATGCATAACCCAATGATTTTTTGTCACGCTTTATGCCATACCCAGTAACAACAACTTCACTCAGATTCGGCCTGTAATTCAAGAACCAAGAATTCAACAAAGGCGCTTGATTGTTTTGATTGGGAACTCCGCTGGACAAAGTTAGTTTTACTTTTTTCCAATCGATTCCTGTGTTTTGAATAACCTGTGCTTTGTACATCATATTGATTGGAGCTGTTACACTTTCGGTACGTAAATCATAAAAAGGAGTCCAAGAAGCATTATTCGACAAATAAGTAATATCTAGCGGAACGGCTCCAGCCAAATTATTCATCACTTGAACAATCAATTTTCCAGATGAGGTTTTCTCTTCTTTGCTCGTATCTACTTCGAGTTTGTTGTTCAGTTTTTGAAGGATCTCATTCAGTTTTTGTTCTTTTTCGGTTAACGCATTTATGGTATTGGCGATTTCGGTCTGTTTGGCTTTGTAATACTCGACCATTTTCATTAATTCCATCACATTCAAACCCGAATTTACTCCTGAAACTTGTTGGTTTTTGTCTAAAAGAGCCAGTGTTTTGGTTTCCGCATTTTTGGTATTACCTATTTTTAAAATCTCTTTTTGTACCAAAATAATACTGTCTTTTACTTTTTTTAAGGCGGGCGATTTTAAATCTATTTCATATTCCGAAACATAATCATTGGTGAATTGAACAGAAAGTACTGTTACAGATGCTGGTGCACCTATTTGAACCGAATTTTCATTTAAGTCAACAGCTACGTTTTTGATAACAATTTCACTCGTTCCCAGCGGTAGATTTACGTTGGTGGTTTGCGAAATTTCGGCAGCATTAAAATACACTGTTGCTGCTTTTACTTTGGCGGTGGTGAAAATTGGTTTTTGTGCCAAAGCAATAGCGGTAACCAATAAAAAGGCAGATAATACTGTTTTTTTAAGCATAAGTAGGTGTTTTAATTTTTAGAAGATATCTATTACAAATAACGTGTTTTTTAAATATATAAGTCATATAAATAAGTTAAAGACTTTACTGCTTTTATATGACTTATATGTTGAAATTTTTTTATTGCTCCACCGTATAGCCTTTTGCTTTCGCTAAAGCTACAATTGAAGTATTGATTGCATTTCCCAAATCGTCTTGTGATTTTGTTTTTTTGGCTTCGGTATCAATATATTGTTGGCGTTTTTTGGCCAATTCCCCAATTTCTTTTTGGATTATCTCTCTTTCTTTAGCTTTTTGGGTAACAATCACTTCCACTTCGGCTTCCGATTTGTTTTGAAGTTCAACTGGTAATTCTGTTTTTTTAATTTTTGCAATGGCTTTTGGGTCTTCTTTTACCTTGTCAACTAAGTCCCAGCTTTCATTTTTGTATACTGCTTTGGATTTGCTTACGGCACGCTCGGCATAATTTGCAGAGGAAACTCCTTGTGCATTTTTGTCTTGTGCTTCCTGATTCATTTTTTTGGAAGAACCTTTTGCTCCATAACCAATGTAGGTGTTATTAATTTTTACGTTGCATTTGGATATTTGATCGTCATAAGGCGTTGATACGGATTGAACTGATAAGTTGGAATCAATGTTGAAGTATTTTCCTTTTCCATAATCGGCTCCGTCTTTCCAAAAGGTGTTAATACCTTCCGTACTGCTTCCGCAGAAAATAGTGTTCACATAAATATCGTTTTTCATAGCGTCGCTTATGGCTTCTTTGTAGTTTATTCCGCCTTGGTTGAAAGCTTCGTTTCCAGCAATGTAGATGAGTTTCATATTACTGTTTGCTTTGCCCCATTGTAATTTTTGAGTGGCATCTTGAATTACGGCTCCGCAATATTCGTTGCCCCCATTGGTTTTTAGAGCAAATAATTTTTCAGAAATCAAGTCCAAGTCGGTGGTGAGTGGCGTAACTTGTCGAATGTAATTGGATTGTTGTGCCAAACCGTCGTTGCCATATTCATACAACGCAATTTCGATATCCGGAGTTTTGCCTGAATATTTTAGAGTAGTCAAGGTGTTGACAATATTCCAAAGTCTCGATTTGGCTTGATCGATTAATCCGTCCATGCTGTTGGAAGTGTCTAGTAAAAGAGCCACTTGAATTTTGGTATTTTCTGAAGTTTTTGGTTTTTCTGTTCCATTGTTTTTTATCGGTTTTGCATTGGAAGAATTGCAACTTGCAAAAGAAAGTGTGGTTGCCAATAGTGCGGAGATAAATAGCGTCGATTTCATGATTTCTAGTTTTTAAAGGTTGATTACAGACCAAACTTAAAAACTAAAAACACTCGTTTTTTGAACAAATGGTGAAACGGCCTTTTGACTTGGTGAAACGAGTTGTAAAAGGAATTTAAAATACTTTACTTTACATAATTAATCTGAAAGTTGCTAAGAGGTTGATTTTCTGATTGCTTAGTGATATAAATTCCGAGTATCTAAATTTAAAAAAATAAAAAATGCGTTCAAAAGGTAAATGTTTTACTTTTTTAATATTAGTTCTGGTAATGCCATTTGCTGTTATGGCTCAGGATTCTATATCAAAAAAGAAATCGATGCCGGCTTCTAAGATGAGTAAAGTGAGTAATGATTTAAAAAAATCTTTGGAGGTAAATGACGAAGCTCAAATTGCCCAGAATTATGAACGATTGGCAAATGAATTTCTAAATAAAAGTGACAATGCCAAAGCCGAAGAATATTTTAAAAAAGCCATCACCAGTTACACCAAATTAAAGTTGGTTGATGATAAAACCCGTGTAACTAGGAGTCTTGCCAAAGTTCAGGAATCCCAGAAAAAATATAATTCGGCTATTGAAAATTACGACAAGGCGAGTTCAATATCCGCAGATAAAAGCATCGAAAAAATAAACGAAAATGATGCCAATCGTTTGAGGTCAGTGGCAAGTCCAGTGGCTCAGGAAAGTTATGTAAATTCGAATATAGAGTTGCTCAAAAAAGAAAATAAAGAAGAAGAAGTTTCGGCGGCTTATGTTCAAAAAGCCGAGAATTCTTTGAAACAAAAAAACAAGGAAGTCGCGATAGAAAGTTACAATCAGGCGCTCACTTACGCAAAAGGAAAACCGGCAGCGATCATCAAAATCAATAATGAAATTGCCAAGGTTTACGCTTCAGACAATCAATTTGATAAAGCGATAGACATCAACGAAAAACTTTTGAAGGAAGCCAAAACCAAAGAAGATTTCAATACTCAAATTAAACAATTACAATCTTTGGCAACTCTTTACTTTAAAAAAGAAGAGCCTAATAAAGCCATTACCGCATTGGAGGAAGCCTTTGTTTTGGCATTGCAAAAAGGAAATTCTGCCGAAGCCAAAAAGAGTTTGATTTCGTTAACTCAGTATTACAATAAACAAGGAAAGAACAAGGAAAGTTTGGCTTTGTACGATCAATTTATACAAAATTTTGATCAATTAGTGCAATCAGACACGACTTTGATGGATACCAAAGCATTTCAGGTTAGCGAAGATAAAATTCGTCAATTGGAAAAAGAAAAATCACTGAAAGATGAGCTAATCACAAAGAAAAACACTTTTAATTATTTTCTTTTGGGCTCGATTGGATTGCTTTTACTATTGTTTATATGGATAGTAAAAACGCTTTTTTCGATTAAAACAAAGAATAAAGAAATCGCCTTGCAGTCGTTGCGTCGTGAAATGAATCCGCATTTTATTTTCAACAGTCTCAATAGTGTGAACCAATTTATATCCGAGAACAAAGAATTGGAAGCCAATAAATACCTGACTTCGTATTCGAATTTGATGCGAAATACGATGGAGAATTCCAATAAGGATTTCATTACCTTGGATAATGAATTGGAGCAATTAAAAAAGTATTTGGAGTTGGAACATTTGCGTTTTCAGGATAAATTTGATTTCAAGATAAGTGTTGACCCAGAGTTGGATGCGGAAAGAACGATGGTTCCCAATATGATTATTCAGCCTCATTTGGAGAATGCCATTTGGCACGGATTACGTTATTTGGATTTCAAAGGCTTATTGCAGTTTCAAGTTCAGTTAGTGAATGGGAAAGTGGCAATTCGTATCGAAGATAATGGTATTGGCTTGACCAAAAGTCAGGAGCTTAAAACGAGCAATCAAAAAGCGCATGAATCACGGGGAATGAGCAATACGAAAGAGCGTATTGGTTTACTCAATGAATTGTACAAAAGGAATATTACATTCCAAATTGCTGAGAAAGCCTTGCCAGAAACAGGAACCATAGTTGAAATTGTTTTTCCATTAATTGATAAAATAGGATGAATTTTCAAAAGATAAAAAGCGTCATTGTCGAAGACGAATTGGCGGCACGAGAAGTGCTCAAAAATTATTTGAGTAAATATTGCCCGCAAGTTGAGGTTATTGGCGAAGCCCAAAATATAAAAGAAGCCGTTCCGCTGTTGCATGAATTACAGCCACAACTAGTTTTTCTAGATGTCGAAATGCCTTTTGGAAATGCTTTTGATGTGCTGGAAGCCTGCAAAGATTTGCATTTTGAGACTATTTTTGTAACGGCTTTCTCGGAATATTCTTTGAAAGCGTTAAATCAAAGTGCGGCCTATTATTTGTTGAAACCCATTAGCATTGAAGAATTAATCGTTGCAGTAAACAAAGTGCATCATCAAATTCTGAATCACGAAATCTTTAACAGAAACAAGATAATCGTTGAAAATTTTAAGGAAACAAAGCCCGAGAAACAACAGGTAATTTTACCAACATTGGAAGGTTTTGAAGTTGTTAAAATGGAAGAAATTGTTCGTCTTCGCGGTAACGGTAATTTCACCGATTTGTATCTCCATAACGGAAGCAAGAAAATGGTCTGTCGTTTTTTGAAACATTTCTCAGAAATCTTGCCTTTGCCATTTATCCGCGTTCACAAATCACATATCATCAATTTGAATTGCGTGAAATCGTATAATAAGGGTGGAATTATTACCCTAAACGATGCCACTGAAATTGAAGTTTCCCCGACTTACAAAGAGGATTTTTTGAGGAATTTTAAATAAACTTAACCGCAAAGAGCGCTAAGCTTTGCGTTCTTTGCGGTTAAATAAATAGTTAGAAATCAAACTCTTCCTTCACCGCCATCGAATCAATTACCGTTGTATCTTGAACCTTGATGTTCAATAACGAATGAGCTCGGCCAGTCAATAGGATAGATTTAGACAAACCAATAGTGTCTTCCGGGACTAACAAACCACGACGAAACATTAAATTTCTCAAGAAAGTCTGCTGTTTGGTCGCATAGGCTTTTTGTAAACCTTCCTGATCAAATTGCCACATGAATTTCTTTGGTTTTGGAATTATCGTAGCCAAGTACAAACATTCGTTTACGTTCAAATCGGCTGGTTTTTTCTGGAAGTAGAATTCGGCAGCTTCACCTATTCCATATACGTTTGGACCCCATTCGATAATATTAAAATACACCTCGAGCATACGTTGCTTGCTCGTGATGTGATTGTTTTCGATGATGTATACCAATAGTATTTCCTCTAGTTTTCTCGACAGCGTTTTTTCTCGGGTAAGAAATACGTTCTTCACCAATTGCATGCTTATAGTACTCGCCCCACGGGAGAACTTTTTAGTGCGAATATTTTTTAGAATCGACTGTTTGAAGGCTTCGTTTATAAAGCCGTGGTGTGACATAAAAGAAGGGTCTTCAGAAGTTAAAACACATTTTTGCAAGTAAGGTGATATTTGGTCCAAAGGTGTATAATACGGATTACTGGCACCCACAAAAACTGGTCGTTGAAGTACGCCTTTGTCAATGGCTCGATAGGTAAACTCACCATTTAATTTGGCTAAATCTATATTCCCGTATTTGGTTATTTTTAAATTTTGTTTGGTTATGTTGCTTTTGAAAACAATGGTATTTGGTCTATTTTTGTTGAACATAAAATCCAATTTATAATCAAAATCTCCGGTGGCTTCCATACCTTGAAAATGGGTGAACAATCCATCGGGAAGCGAGGTTATAAAATCTTGCGCTTTCATTTTTGGAATAGCAACCTTTAGTTTATAAACAGTATCTTCTTCGGTGTTATAGGAAAGGTAAGGATGTAGTTTGATTTTGTTGAATTGAACTGTCGAACTACTGTCGATAGAAATAAAATCGGAACCCAATAAGAAACGATAATCAAATCGTGCATTTTTGATGATGACGTCTTTATTGGCAATTCTTTTGTGGTTCATTTTTAGATTTGTAATCGAAGTGTAACCGTCCAAGTGCAATTCACCACCGTTCATATCAATGTTTTGAATATTAAATCGAATAGAGTCAAAACTGGCTTTTAGATTATAACGTTCATCAAAATAAGGCACTTTTATAGCGCCTGTGTCAATATTAAAAAAACGTAAATCTCCCTTTTTGTTTCTGGGATCTGCCATTCCGTTGATTCTCCATCTTTGGGCAAAAGTATTGGTTTGAACTTCTATTGCCGATTCCAATTTGGTTTCAAATAAAGAAAGTTTTTTGATATTTACCGTTGCTTTTTTGCCATTATCATCTAGTTTAAAAACCAAATTTTCAAGATTCATGTCCGTTGGGACCAGATTGAGGACTTTGGAGATAATGCGATAAGCAAATTCGGCGTAATCCCTTTTATTGTTTGTTTTTGGTTCGTTTTTGTCTTTTTTTAGGAAAGCACCAAAGTTTTTGATTTTCCCTTTTTTGGTCAATTGTACATAACCATTTTTTATTTCTAAGGTGCCGAGTTGCACATCGCCAATTAACAATCGCCATAAATTGACGCTGGTTTTTATTTTTTGAATTTTAAAAATAGTGTCCAGATTTTTTGGTGCCAAAGTAATTTCGTCCAATTCTATTCCGGAAACACCATCAAAAGAAGCGTTTTTTATGGCAAAGTCACTATTGTATTCCAGTTTCATAGTGGTTGAAACTTTAGCAATGGCTTGATCCAAAAGTTCATCTCGAAATACCAGAAAACCAATTATGAGCAGAGCAATAACGATTCCAAGTATTTTGGATGCCAATAGTAACTTTTGTTTGTGTGTTCTCATATTTGAAATGGAAAAGGAATTCTTTTTTATACTGTTTTAGCCGAATAATTGGCTGGCAACATCTTCAATTTTGGCGACCAATTGGATTTTTATACCTGTATTTTTTAGGGCAATTTTATTGTATTTGGATACAAAAATAGTCGAAAATCCTAATTTTTCGGCTTCCTGAATGCGTTGATCCACACGGTTCACAGGACGAATTTCACCTGAAAGACCAACTTCGCCAGCAAAACAAAAATCCTTATTTACTGGAATGTCTTCATTTGATGATAAAATGGCGGCCACAACGGCTAAATCTATAGCTGGATCGTCCACCGAAATTCCACCCGTTACATTCAGGAAAACGTCTTTGGCTCCCAATCGGAAACCTGCTCTTTTTTCTAATACAGCCAAAATCATATTCAGTCTCTTGGCGTTGTAGCCTGTGGTGCTTCGTTGCGGAGTTCCATAAACTGCGGTGCTTACTAACGATTGAATTTCAATCATCAAAGGGCGCATGCCTTCGAGGGTTGTGGCAATTGCCGTACCCGATAATTCTTCATCCTTGTGCGAAATCAATATCTCTGATGGATTGGAAACTTCGCATAGGCCACTACCCAACATTTCGTAGATGCCAATTTCGGCAGTTGATCCAAAACGGTTTTTCAAGGAACGCAAAATACGATAGACATGATTTCGGTCACCTTCAAATTGCAAAACGGTATCGACCATATGTTCCAATATTTTTGGCCCGGCAATAGTTCCATCTTTGGTAATATGACCAATTAAAATAACTGGAATATTGGTTTCTTTAGCAAATTTTATTAGTTCAGCAGTGGTTTCCCGAATTTGAGAAATACTTCCGGCCGTTGATTCAATGTAATCGGTATGTAGCGTTTGAATCGAATCGATTATAACAATTTCGGGCTGAATGGCTTCAATCTGTTTGAAGATATTCTGTGTTTTGGTTTCGGTAAGAATGTAGCAATTATCTCCGTTGGGAGTAATGCGTTCTGCACGCATTTTGATTTGCTTCTGGCTTTCTTCTCCAGAAACATATAAAGTTTTATAGGGTAATTTTAAAGAAATTTGCAGTAAAAGTGTGCTTTTTCCAATACCTGGTTCTCCGCCCAATAGAATCAAAGATCCAGGAACAATCCCGCCACCCAGAACTCTGTTCAACTCGTTATCAGTTGTGTCGAGTCTGATTTCTTCGGCACTGTCAATCTCGTTAATTCGTAAAGGTTTTGGTGCTTTACTGTTGGTTGAAGATTCGCTTTTCCAAGCTACTTTTTCTTGTTTTTGTATAATTTCCTCAGCAATAGTATTCCATTCTTTGCAGGAATTGCACTGTCCTTGCCATTTGGCATATTGTGCGCCACAATTCTGGCAAAAAAAAGTTGTTTTTACTTTGGCGGTCATTATTATTGCTTTTTTTCTTCGGTAACAGGAGTATCAGTTGCGGGAGTTTCTTCAATAACTTCTTCTTTTGTTTCAACTTGACCAACTTTACCTTTTATTTTTGGTTTTTTAGCATAGGTTTTTTTCAATTCTTCTGCTTTGGCAAACATCATGTCTTTGGTAAGATCGGCTATCTCTTCTTTATTAAATCCAGACATATAATAGCGTACGGCTCTAGGATTGTCACCTTTATATTCAAACATGGTTGCCAATTCATAATCACCAAGCATGCTTTTCGGGTAATTTTTATCGGCAAGAATCGCTAAAGCATCTAGGTCATTGTAATCTTTATTGTAAAGTATTGCTGCTTCAATTGCTTTGAAATCATTGATTCGGATTGGTGTTTTTACCCCAAATGAATTTTCGATAACATCGTATTTTTTGGTTAGGTAATCTACATATCCTTCTTTTAGTGTCACGATTTTTTCATCATATTCTAAAGTAGAAATGGGTTGGGCAACACCAAAAATTTGATATAAAGCACTAGGAATTGAATGCAATACCAATGAGAAATGTGAAGTTTCTTTAAAATATTCAAATTTATAATTCAAATCAGGGTTTTTAATCTCTCTGATGCTATTGTCTAGTTTTTTGATCCTTTCTTGCATGTTTTTAACATCACCGTCAGCAGTTGATAGATAATAATAAATCGGTTGCTTTATTGACGATAAAATGTTTGGCAATTCGTTTTCCATGTTTACCGGCAATTCGGGACTCATTGAGATATAAGCATTAAACAACGGGTCGCCTTTATACAAGTAAAAATTTAAAAATGCAGCAGTTGTATCATGACCTGCTATTATTTTGAAATTGGTAGTTCTATAGTCATGTTGTATAAAAGGAACAAGTTCTAAGCCTATGAAGTCAAAAAAATCTACACTTTTGCCATCAGGCATGCCCGTTACTTCATCTAAACCACAATCTGTTGCTCTTTCGTTTTGTTTATTTTGACTTATGGCAACTATAATTACTTCTGGTAAATCATCCCAATAGGCTCCGTATGTTACAGTTCCTAAAAAGGGATTTAATAGATAATCACCATCCAATAAAATCATTAAAGGATAACGCTTTGTTGGATTTTTTTCATAAGAAGCCGGCAACGAAATGACAATTTCTCTTTTTTCTTGAAGCTTATCTGAATTAAAATTTAAAATTTTAATTTGAGAAAAGGATGATATTGAAAACAAACCTAACACTACTATTAATAATTGTTTCATAATTTGGGGTTGATTTAATTAAAATAGAATAAAGAAGCAATATAATGAATAATTTAATGCTTTGAGTAGCAGAGGCGATTCAGTTTTTATTTTATAAGTTTAGGAGAGTGAATTGTCATTCTCATTTGGAAAAATAATCCAAGGTTTGAATTTTTTGGCCTCCTCGAATTCTAGTGTTGCGTATGAAATTATAATAATGATATCGTCTTTTTGGACCTTTCGCGCGGCAGGGCCGTTTAAAGTAATGATGCCGGAATTCTTTTCTCCAACAATGGCATAAGTATCAAAACGTTCTCCATTGTTGATGTTGACTATCGATACTTTTTCTCCTTCTATAATATTTGAGGCTTCCAATAAGGCTTCGTCAATTGTAATACTGCCTATGTAATTTAAATCGGCTCCAGTAACCTTTACCCTATGTATCTTTGATTTAACTACTTGAATGTGCATTTTGTTTTATTTTAATTTAATGAAATTGTGTCTATTAACCGAATAGTATTGATATGTACGGCAATAAAAGCGCGGTATTTTTTGTTTTTATTTTTTCTGATGCAAGTTGAAAGAGTTTCCTCATCTGCAATTTCAAAATATTCTAATGTAAAAGGTTTGTTTTTTTCAAATTCTTCTTTTACCCATTGATTTATTTTTTTGGCGCTACTGGTTTTAAATTTAGATTTGGCTCCTTCGAGAACATTATAAATAACAGCGGCATCTTTTCTTTCCTGCAAAGTTAAGCGTTCATTTCGAGAACTCATCGCGAGATGGTTGGATTCTCTAAAAATTGGGCAGCCAATTATGTTTACTTTCATTTTGCATTTTTCGACCATTTTTTTAATAATCTGCAATTGCTGAAAATCTTTTTCACCAAAGTAAGCATTAGTCGGATTTACAATTTCAAAAAGACGTTTTACTATTGTTCCAACCCCATCAAAATGGCCTGGTCTGAACTTGCCTTCCATTTTATTTTCCAATCCATCGAAATCAAAAGACTGAGACAAGGTTTTTCCTTCATATATGTCATCAACTGTTGGGGCGTAAACGATAATTCCCGAATTTATAGTGTCTATTTTTTTCAAGTCTTCGTCTAAGGTTCTCGGGTATTTTGCTAAGTCTTCAGGATTGTTAAATTGGGTAGGATTTACAAAGATGCTGACAACTGTAATGTCATTTTCTTTAATAGATTGTTGCATTAGCGACTGATGTCCTTTGTGCAACGCACCCATGGTTGGGACAAATCCTATAGTAGAATTTGTAGTCTTAATTGATGATAAATAGTCCATCAAAGCTACTTTTCCATGGAATAGATGCATGGTGTTTTTGTTTAAATTAGGTGCAAACATAATATTTTAGTCCATAACTGCATAAAATTTTGTAATTTTGCGTGGTTTTTATTGCCAATTAATTAATCAATTTATACTATGAAAGATAAGAGGATATTATACGTATCATCTGAAGTTGTGCCTTATCTAGCTGAAAATGAGGTTTCATTAATGTCTTATGACGTACCAAAAATGATTAATGATCAAGGTGGACAAATTCGTATTTTTATGCCAAGATACGGAAATATTAACGAGAGAAGACACCAATTGCACGAAGTAATTCGACTTTCAGGAATGAATTTGGTTGTAAACGATTTGGATATGCCGTTAATTATAAAAGTCGCTTCTATTCCCAAAGAAAGAATACAAGTATATTTTATTGATAATGATGAATATTTCAAGAGAAAAGCAACTTTTGCTGATGAAGAGGGGGTAATGTATCCAGATAATGACGAGAGAGCTATTTTCTTTGCTAAAGGTGTTGTAGAAACAGTGAAAAAATTGAATTGGGTTCCAGATATTATACATGTTCATGGATGGATGGCTGCAATGTTACCGGTTTATATGAAACATTTTTATAAAAACGAGGCTTTATTTTCAGACACTAAAATTGTCACCTCTGTTTACAGCCAATCTTTCGATGGAACTTTGGATATTGAAATGATCAATAAAGTGAAATTTGACGGGATTCCAGCAGAAGCTATTGCAGATCTTGAATCTCCAGATTATGAAAACATATTAAAAACAACAATTTTAAATTCCGATGCTGTTATTATTGCGTCTGATGGACTATCTCCAAGTTTAACAAAATTTATAGAATCTTCAGGTAAACCTTTTTTACCTTTGGTGCCCAGAGATGGATTTGGTGTGGCTTATACCGAATTCTATAAAAATATGTTGTTATAAATCAATCTTTTACGAATAAATATGCTTAAAAATTCTTTTTTTAAAACCATTGCTTTTATTTTATTTGTCGTTCTTTTAAATTCATGTGATAAAGAATATAATGTTGTTGGTGAAGATTTAATAGGGGATAATAATTTTACCCTCAAAGACACAGTATATGATATAGTTGCATACAATCAAAAAATTGGCCCGGTACAGTCTAATAATTTGGAAATTAATGCATTAGGAATATATGATAATCCTTCATTCGGAACAACTACAGCTAATTTTAATACGCAAGTGGCTTTGGCAGTAGTAGATCCTACTTTTGATGACAGTGCTGTAATAACAAGTGTGATCCTTACTGTTCCCTATTTTTATGATAAAACAAAAACAGAAACAAATACAACTACGGGAGCAAAGACTTATTTTTTAGATTCTATTTACGGGCCTGATTTAGCAAAATTTAAGTTACGTATATATGAATCGGGCTATTATATGAGGGATTTAGATCCAGCTGACCAATTTTTAAAACCTCAAAAATACTACACAAATCAGAACGCTGAGTTTGCTGCGTTGAAAATTGGTATGCCTTTGAATAACAGTGCGAATAAAGCTCAAAATGACGAATTCTTTTTTAGTCCTGCAGAGCTTACAGTTTCTACAAAGGATGCGACAACTGGAGTCGCTACCGAAACCAAATCGCCTCCAGGAATGCAATTGGATTTAAATAAAGATTTTTTTACTAAAAAATTGATAACAGAGGCTCCTGCTGGGGTTTTGAAGAATAATGATTTATTTAAAGATTATTTTAGAGGTTTGTATTTTCAGGTTGAATCATTGGGAAGTGAAGCTAATCAGGCCATGATTGATTTTAGAAAAGGAAGTATCACGGTTGCTTATGAGGAAACTATCGACTCAAAAAAGGTATATAAAACGCTGAAAATTAATTTATCTGGTAATACGGTGAGTTTATTGAATGAAAGTAATCCAAATGCTGAGTATACTAATGCTACTGATCCAAATAACATAAATCATACAACTGGGGATGATAATTTATATCTAAAAGGCGGACAAGGTTCGATGTCTATTTTGGAATTATTTGGAGTGGATAATTTTGGTCCTGATGGCGTTACGGGTTCTAAGAATGGAGTTCCCGATGCGCTTGATATTATGAGAACAAAAAGCTTACTAATTAATGAAGCTAATATAGTTTTTTATTTAAATTCGGCTAAAATGGAAAAAAATGCCACTGACGCTGGCAAAATAAATTATTTCCCGCAAAGAATTTATTTATATGATTTTACAAACAATCAGTCACTTATTGATTATGCTGTTGACAGATCTGTTGCGTCAAATATCAAAAACTCAAAATTTATTTTTGGAGGTTATTTAACCAAAAATCCTGCTGGAGATTATTGCTATAAATTTAGAATTACAAATTATATTAAGAGTCTTATAAAAAACACTGATTCTACCAATGTCAAACTTGGCGTTGTTGTGACTGAAGATATAAACAAAGCTACTATGTATGCTTTAAAAGGACCAGACCCAGATCCGACTTACATACCTATGACTTCTGTAATGAATCCTTTGGGCGCTATTTTATTTGGAGGCACTGATTCTGAAGATGTCCCTAGTAATAAAAGACTGAAACTTGAAATTTATTATACAAAACCTAATTAAACAAAAACTATGTGTGGAATTGTTGGATACATTGGTTATAGAGAAGCATATCCTATTATTATAAAAGGATTAAAAAGGTTAGAATATAGAGGATACGATAGCGCAGGGGTTATGCTATATGACGGAGAAGCTATAAAGTTGTCTAAAACAAAAGGAAAAGTTTCTGATCTTGAATTGAAAGCTGCCGCAGAAATTACCACAAACGGGACTATAGGTATTGGTCATACACGTTGGGCAACTCACGGTGTCCCAAATGACGTGAATTCACATCCACATCTTTCAAATTCTGGCGATCTGGCAATAATCCACAACGGAATTATTGAGAACTATGCCCCTTTAAAAGTTGAATTAATAAAAAGAGGATACATATTCAATTCTGATACTGACTCAGAAGTATTGGTAAATCTTATTGAAGAAATTCAAAAAAAGGAAAATTTAAAATTAGGAAAAGCGGTACAAGTTGCCTTAAATCAGGTGGTAGGAGCTTATGCAATTGCTGTTTTCGATAAAAAAAATCCAAACGAAATTGTAGCTGCTCGTTTAGGGAGTCCTTTAGCAATAGGAGTTGGCGAAGGGGAGTATTTTATTGCCTCAGATGCATCCCCATTTATAGAATATACATCGAATGCTATTTATCTTGAAGATGGAGAAATGGCAAATATTAGGTTGCATAAACCTATGAAAGTACGAAAAATAAAAGACGATTCCATTGTAGATCCCTATATTCAAGAACTTCAAATGAATTTGGAGCAAATTGAAAAAGGAGGATACGACCACTTTATGTTGAAAGAAATCTACGAACAACCTAATGTAATAAAAGACACGTACAGAGGAAGACTTCATGCAAATGAAGGAATTATCCAAATGGCAGGTGTTGAAGATAATTTAGAAAAATTCTTAAATGCAGATCGTATTATAATTGTAGCTTGCGGAACTTCGTGGCATGCAGGTTTGGTTGCCGAATATGTTTTTGAGGAATTTGCCAGAATTTCTGTTGAAGTGGAGTACGCTTCTGAATTTAGATACAGAAATCCAATTATAAACAGTAAAGATGTTGTAATTGCCATTTCTCAATCTGGAGAAACGGCCGATACTATGGCAGCCATAAAATTGGCCAAGGAACATGGGGCTTTTGTTTTCGGGGTTTGCAATGTTGTAGGATCTTCTATTTCTAGAGAATCCCATGCAGGAGCTTATACCCATGCGGGACCAGAAATTGGTGTAGCATCTACCAAAGCATTTACAACTCAAATTACTGTGTTGACTATGATTGCACTTCGTTTGGCTCAAGCCAAAGGAACATTATCCAAGTCTGATTTTCATATGTATTTGCAAGAATTGGAAATAATTCCAGAGAAAGTGAAAGAAGCTTTGGAAACCAATGATAAAGCCAAAGAAATTGCAGCAGCATTTAAAGATGCGCCAAATTGTTTGTATTTGGGGCGCGGATATAATTTTCCAGTGGCACTTGAGGGAGCCTTGAAACTTAAAGAGATATCCTATATTCATGCAGAAGGGTATCCAGCAGCCGAAATGAAGCACGGCCCTATTGCTTTAATTGATGAGCAAATGCCAGTTGTTGTTATTGCGCCAAAACAAGGTCATTACGATAAAATTGTAAGTAATATTCAGGAAATTAAATCAAGAAGTGGAAAAATTATTGCTGTTGTTACCAAAGGGGATACTCAAGTTCGTGATCTTGCAGATTATGTAATTGAAATACCTGAGACTTCAGATGCATTGTCTCCTTTAATTACCACAATACCTTTACAACTATTGTCTTATCATATAGCTGTAATGAGAGGTTGTAATGTTGATCAGCCCAGAAATTTAGCAAAATCGGTTACTGTTGAATAAATAATTTATATTTTTTTTTAAAAAGCGAGAACTATTTCTCGCTTTTTTTATGCTTTTGCAATTTTACGAAATCGTTGTAATTTTGAGATTAATTTAAAATTTAAACGAAATTGCTATGTATGCATACTATTTATTGCGAATAAGTCATTAATTTATTAGTAATAATGTAATTTTAATAAATATAGAATTGTTATATTATAACCTTTTTTATTAATTATTATTATAAATTTTTTGTATTTTATTGTTGATAATTAAAAAATATATGTAATTTGGCACCACTAACCAACAAAATTCTACCAAATGAGATTGTATTTACTTTTAGTAACATTGTTCTTTTGCGGCATTACATTTGCCCAAAATACTGTTTCCGGAGTTGTTACCGATTCTGAAAATCAACCCATAGCAGGTGCTAGCATTAAAATTAATGGAGGAACCCAAAGTGCGGTTTCTGATTTTGATGGATCTTTTATGATAAGCACATCTGTAAAGCCCCCTTTTATTCTAAATGTTAATGCTATTGGATTCACAGCCACAAAAGTGAGCGTAGAATCTGTTGGTGAAAAAATAAGAGTAAAACTTAATTCTGAAGAAACGAAACTAAATGAAATAGTTGTTTCTGCTTCAAGAACTCCAGAAAGAATTATGCAATCTCCTGTTACAATTGAAAGAGTTGGGATTCAGCAAATTAAGAGCAACACATCTCCCACAGTTTATGATGGATTGGACAATTTGAAAGATGTGCAATTAAATTCCAGTAGTATGTCTTTTAAATCCATAAATGCCAGAGGGTTTGCAGCTGTCGGAAATACGCGTTTTATGCAAATTGTCGACGGAATGGATAACTCATCACCAGCACTTAATTTTCCTTTAGGGAATTTAGTAGGTCTAAATGATATTGATATCGCTTCTGTGGAAATGATGCCAGGTGCTTCGTCTGCACTTTATGGAGCTAATGCATTTAATGGTATTTTGTTTATGAACAGTAAAAGTCCTTTTAAATATGAAGGAGTAAGTACTTATTTTAAATACGGACAGACAACACAAAAAGCTGCAGGAACAAACAACGTATATGATTTTGGAATTCGTTTGGCTAAAGCATTTGACAAACACTTTGCAGCCAAAGCCAATTTGACCTATATGCAAGCTTCTGAATGGATTGCGGATGATTTAACCAGTTTGACTGGTGGTTCTATTGGTCACGCAAACAATCCAAACTATAACGGGATGAACGTTTATGGAGATGAGATTACCACATTTATTTCAAATGTAGGCCAAGTGAGTAGAACCGGATATTTGGATCAAGACTTAAATGACAATAAGGTACACAATATGAAAGCAGATTTCTCTTTGTTTTACAGACCTTGGGATAATGATGTTGAATTCAATTTCGAATATAAATTAGGTCTAGGAACTACAATTTATCAAGGTTCAAATAGATATTCATTGAATGATTTCTTCATGAGTCAGACCAAATTAGAAGTAAAAGGGAAAAGCTTTTTTGTAAGAGGATTTATGACTTCTGAGGATGCTGCCAATTCTTATAATATGCAATTTGCAGGCTGGAACGTTTTAAGAGCAGCCAAAACCGATGTAGAGTGGTTTACAAATTACGCAACAGCCTATCAATTGTCTGGTGCAGTTCTAGGAACAAATGCAACTGAATCTGCAGCTAATGCCAGAAATTATGCTGATTATAATATCAAACCGGCAGGTTTGCCTTTCCTTCCTACGCCAACAGGACAAGCTAGATTTTTACCTGGTACACCAGAGTTCAATAATGCATTGACTGCGGTAAAATCTGAATCTGATTTGACCAAAGGTGCTAAGTTTATTGATCATTCTAAAATTTATAACGGTGAAGCCAATTATAATTTTAACGAAATGACCAAATTTGCCAATATTCAAGTGGGTGGTTCGGTTAGACAATACGAATTGAATTCAGAAGGGACTATTTTTACAGATTATGATGCGCCAATCAGTTATAATGAATATGGCATGTATGGGCAATTTGGTAAAAAATTCTTAAATGAAAAATTGAATTTTGTAGCATCGCTGCGTTATGACAAGAGTCTAAATTTTGACGGGAATGTTTCTCCTCGCTTGTCTATGGTTTATACTACTGGAGCGAATAACAATAATAATTTCAGAGCTTCATTTCAAACAGGTTTTAGAAATCCAACAACGCAAGATCAATACATTGGTCTTGACGTTGGAGCATTGGCATTGATTGGTTCTGCTCCTGAAAATCTAACTCGTTATTCTGAAATTCGACCAGTGAGTTTAGCCGCACAGTCAAATTTAAATCAACCAGCTACTAAGGTTATGACTGGAGTACAAGCATATGATAATTCATACACATTAGTTTCTGTTCAGGCATTTGGAGCAGCTTTGGCAGCAGATCCATTAAAACCTCTAGCTGCTGCAGAATTATTAGTAGCTGCAAATGTAGGATTGGTTAAGCCCGAAGAAGTTCACTCTTATGAGGTTGGATATCGTGGTGTGGTGTTGAAAGATATGACGGTAGATTTGAATGTATATTACAATCAGTATGACAATTTCTTGAGTACTGCTAGAGTTGCAAGCCCGTATTATGGAAATGTAAATGCACCACTTGGCAGCCCTGAATCATTACTAGCTATTGCAGCCTTAGGTTATGGTGACAGAAGAATTTATCAAGTATATACTAATACTACAGCGCAAATTACTTCTTTAGGGTATGGAATTGGATTGAATAAAAAAGTATATCAAAATTTTGAATTAGGAGCCAATTATAATTATTCGCAATTTTCTTTTGACCAAGCAGAAGATCCAGCTTTCGTTCCAGGATTTAATACGCCAAAACATGCTGTAAAAGCATCCATTGGTAATTCTAATTTGTTTAATAATTTTGGATTTAATGTGAATGTAAGATGGAATACGGCTTATGTTTACCAATCTACTTTTGCAGATGGTGTAGTTCCAGAAATGACTGTTTTTGATGCCCAAATCAATTATGGAATTCCAAAATTAAAATCTGTGGTTAAACTTGGTGCTGCCAATTTATTTGGTAAAGAATATGTTCAGGTTGTTGGAGCTGGAAGCATAGGAAATCAATGGTTTATAAATTGGACTATTAATCCTTGATTAAATAAAAAGACAATAATTTAAAAATATATAGTTATGATAAAAAATTTCAAATGGCTACTATTGGTTTCCTTAACCTTTGTTGCCTGTAATAACGATAATGAAGATTCGGCACCAGTAGAAATTCCAATTACTCCGGGAACGGCGACTTTTACAAAATATGTGGCATTAGGAGATTCTTTTGCAGCGGGTTATAGCGATGGCGCTTTGTTTAAAACAGGACAAGAGGGATCGTATGTAAATATATTGGCCCAACAATTTGCGCCAGCTGGGGGGACGGCAATTACAACGCCTTTAATGGCGGATAATATTGGCGGACTTTTGCTTGGCGGAAATGTAATTGCTGGTAGCAGATTTGCTATTCTTGGATTTACGCCTAGTGGAACTCCAATTATTGGCTCTATTCCTGGCACTCCAACTACTGAAGTTACCAATCATTTAACCGGACCTTTCAATAATTTAGGCGTTCCAGGGGCAAAAAGTTTTCATTTGCTTGCTCAAGGATATGGAAATGTAGCAGGAGTGGCTTCTGGGAAGGCAAATCCATATTATGCTCGCTTTGCTTCTTCCGGAACTGCTTCGGTTTTGGCAGATGCCTTGGTACAAAGTCCAACCTTCTTTTCTTTGTTTATTGGAGGAAATGATGTTTTGTCCTATGCAACTTCTGGGGGAATTGGAGTGGATCAGAAAGGGAATTTAGATCCTTCCACGTATGGTTCAAATGACATTACAGACCCAACGGTTTTTGCTAATGTATATACAGCTTTGACAACAAATTTAACTGCAAACGGAGCAAAAGGCGTTGTTGCCAATTTGCCTTACGTGACCACTTTACCTTATTTTAAGACTGTACCGTTTAATCCTGTCGCTTTGGATGCTACAAAAGCAGCTCAGTTAAATGCGGGATATGCTCAATACAATGCCGGTTTGCAAGCAATGACGAAAGATCCTTATAATGCAATTACAGCCGAAGAGGCTGCTCGAAGAACAATTAAATTTGTAGCGGGGAGTAATGCAGTTGTTATAGTAGATAGTTATTTGACTAATTTATCAGCATACGGAGTTCCTTCTTACAGACAGGCAACCAAAGAGGATTTGGTAGTTTTAACAGCTAAAAATTTCATAGGAACTCCTGTTGGAGGAGATCCGACAAAAGTGAATGGTGTGTCTGTTCCTTTGGCAGATCAATGGGTTCTTTCTAAAGACGAAGTTAAAGAGGTTCAAGTGGCAACTGATGCTTATAATAAAGCAATTGAAGCAATTGCTACTTCTAAAGGTTTGGCATTTGTGGATACAAAAGCGGCCATGACGCAATTGTCTACAACCGGAATAAGTTTTGGAAATTATCAGATGACCTCTTCTTATGTAACTGGTGGTGCTTTTTCATTGGATGGAGTTCATCCAAGCGCAAGAGGATATGCCTATATCGCTAATCTTTTCGTGAATGCAATTAATGCAAAATTTGATGCTACGTTAAGAACAGTAGATTTGGGGCAATACCCAATTCAGTACCCGGCGACAATTCAATAAATAAAATTTTCTTAGAATCAAAAAACCGCCCGTTTGTAACATGGTGGTTTTTTGGTTTTTGGAGGTGTATAAGTGTCTTTTATTAGTTTAAATGGGCTTCATAATCAATACAATAAAAAATTAGTGTATTTTATAAAAAAAATTATTGATTTTATATTTTAAAAAATTATCTTTGCACTCTGAAAAAAGTATCCATTCGAGCTATTTCGATGGGCTGTATTTCATAAACCTAAATAGCTATTTAATAAACACATAAGTAATGTCAAAAGTAATAGGAAAAGTTGCCCAAATCATTGGACCAGTAGTCGATGTAGTTTTCAACGGAAAAGATGTTGAACTTCCGAAAATTTATGATTCATTAGAAATCACAAAAAAAGACGGAACGTTATTAGTTCTAGAAGTACAATCTCACATTGGTGAAAACACTGTTCGTACCATTTCGATGGATTCAACAGATGGTTTGAGTAGAGGTTATGAAGTAGTTGGAACAGGGAATCCTATCCAAATGCCAATCGGCGCCGATGTTTACGGTCGTTTGTTTAACGTAATTGGTGATGCTATTGACGGTTTGCCGGCTTTGCCAAAAACAGGTGAAAACGGAACTTCAATTCACAAACAAGCTCCGAAATTCGAAGATTTATCTACATCTTCTGAAGTTTTATTTACAGGTATTAAAGTAATCGATTTGATTGAGCCTTACTCAAAAGGGGGTAAAATTGGATTGTTTGGTGGTGCTGGAGTAGGTAAAACAGTTTTGATCCAGGAGTTGATTAACAATATAGCAAAAGGTCACGGAGGACTTTCAGTATTCGCAGGAGTAGGGGAAAGAACACGTGAAGGGAATGACTTACTTCGTGAGATGTTGGAGTCAGGAATTATAAAATACGGTGATGAATTCATGCACTCTATGGAAAATGGAGGATGGGATTTGTCTAAAGTGGATATGCCAGGAATGAGAGAGTCTAAAGCTACTTTCGTTTTCGGACAAATGAATGAGCCTCCAGGAGCTCGTGCTCGTGTGGCACTTTCAGGATTGTCCATTGCAGAATATTTTCGTGATGGTGCAGGTTCTGATCAAGGAAAAGATGTATTGTTCTTTGTTGATAATATCTTCCGTTTTACACAAGCAGGTTCTGAGGTTTCGGCTCTTTTAGGTCGTATGCCATCTGCGGTAGGTTACCAACCAACATTGGCTACTGAAATGGGAGCGATGCAAGAACGTATTACATCAACAAACAAAGGTTCTATTACATCTGTACAAGCGGTTTACGTTCCTGCGGATGACTTAACTGACCCGGCACCAGCAACAACATTTGCTCACCTTGATGCTACTACTGTATTGTCTCGTAAAATTGCTGAGTTAGGTATCTATCCTGCAGTGGATCCTTTGGATTCTACTTCAAGAATTTTAGCTCCTCATATTATCGGTGCAGAACATTATGACTGTGCACAAAGAGTAAAAGAAATTCTTCAAAAATACAAACAATTGCAAGATATCATTGCGATTCTAGGTATGGAAGAGTTATCTGAAGATGATAAATTAGCGGTTTCAAGAGCTAGACGTGTACAACGTTTCTTGTCTCAACCTTTCCACGTTGCTGAGCAATTTACTGGATTGAAAGGAGTTTTAGTAGACATCAAAGATACTATCAAAGGATTTAATATGATTATTGACGGTGAATTAGATCACTTGCCAGAATCAGCTTTCAACCTTAAAGGTACTATTGAAGAAGCTATCGAGGCTGGAGAAAAAATGTTGGCAGAAGCTTAAAATCAGTTGGCAGTTATCAGTATTCAGTTTTACTTATAACTCATAACTCATAACAAAAAAAATATGTTATTAGAAATAGTATCACCAGAAGCGAAATTATTTTCAGGAGAAATAACTTCTATTTCTGTTCCAGGAGTTGACGGTCGTTTTCAAATGTTGAATAACCACGCGCCAATAGTTTCATTGTTACAGAAAGGAACGGTTAATATTACTGCTCCAAGTTTCGATTTAAACGAAGAAACTGCCAGTTTGTTTACCAAAGTAAATGATCAAAATTATACTTTAGAAATTGCCTCTGGTACTCTTGAGTTAAAAGACAATAAAGTTATTGTTTTAGCAGATTAAGACAATTCCGTTTTAAATAAAAATGCCTAACGAAAGTTGGGCATTTTTTTTATGGGTAAAAATGAAAGGGATGTTTAAGTGCTTTTTCTAAACTATTTTATCATTAAAGTTCAGTTGCTATTTCTATTCTTCCTCTTGTTTTCTTAAAATTAGGAGTGTTAAATTCTTCATTTAAATAGGTACTTTTTTTTGGGATTATTCTCCTTTGTTTTTATTATTCCCTATTTTTGTTATCGATTGATGTTCATTAGTTTAAATTAAAAGTAATTGCTATGAAGACCTTTATAATCCCATCACTTCTTTTTTTAATATTCAGTTCCACATTGTTTGGTCAAGTATACAGTGATAAAATAGTTGGAAAAAAAAACATAGCACTATTGGATAGCATTAAAGAAAAGCCCTATCCTTATACATTGCCAATCTGGGGCGAAAAAGCAACTAAAAAAGGATATCAATTGCCCTATTCTGCTGGGGTTTCTGTAAATTACTTTTGGCAAGAATCCGACTTAACGATTAGTAATCTGGAGGTAGGTTTTAACAACGGACCGCAATATAACTTGGATCAAATTATACGTTTTAATAGTGCAGTGGCAACGGCAAACGCTGTCAATATCAGGCCAGACATTTGGCTGTTTCCGTTTTTAAATGTGTACGGTATTTTTGGTAAAGGAAAAGCTTCTACAGCAATAGATGCTGGAATATGGATTCCTGATGCCGAAAATAACTGGTCAGAACTCATGAGTTTCAAAACCAAAGCTAATTTTGATGTTACCACCTTTGGATTGGGTCTTACCCCTACAATTGGTATTGGTGGCGGCTGGCTGGCTTTGGATATGAATATGTCTTGGTCCGATTCGGATGCATTGGAAAAACCGGCTGTTGCTTTTGTGTTTGGGCCGAGATTGGGAAAAACATTTAAATTCAGAAAACCGGAAAGCAATATTGCAGTTTGGGTCGGAGCTTTTAGAGTACATTTGAATAATGAAACCACAGGCTCTCTGCCATTTTCAGAGGTGGTGCCTCCAAATGATGCACAAGAAAAAGTGGATAACGGAATTCAAAAAGTAGCGGATACTCAGGTTAAAGTTGATGATTGGTGGAATGGTCTATCGAATGCCCAAAAAGCCAATCCTGCAAATAAAGCCAAATATGAAACAGCAAATAGAGCACTTGAAACAGCCGGAAATTTATTGAATGCTGTAGATGGGGCGTTGAGTACGGTGGGAAGTTCAACAGTTCAATATTCACTGGAAAAAAAGCAAACCGAAATGTGGAACTTCATTATAGGATCCCAATATCAATACAATAGACATATTATGTTAAGAGCCGAGGTTGGTTTTCTGGGAACTAGGACTCAGTTTATGACCAGTCTTCAGTATCGTTTTGGATTATAGATTTTAAAAAGAATAGTTAATTATAAATGATTTTTTTGGTTTGATAAAAATCAATGAACAGCACATGAAAAAAATTCTACTTTTTATCGCACTATGTTTTAGTTTTCAGTCTGCTCATTCTCAAGTGTTGTTATCGCTCATTTTTGGAGATAAGTTGAATTCTCCTAACCTTGAATTTGGGTTGGAGGGAGGAGCTAATTTTTCGACGATTTCCAATCTAGAGGATGCCAAATATGCCACTGACTTTAATTTAGGGTTTTATTTCGATTTCAATCTAAAAAATCCCAAATGGATGGTAAATACTGGGGTTATTGTAAAATCGACTATGGGAGCTGATGGTTTGGCTGTCTATTCTTTAAACAATGAAAATTTAGACAATGTTTTTGCAGGAGGTTACGTAGACCGAACGATAAAATATTTTAATGTCCCCATTTTGATAAAGTATAAATTCGACAATAATATTTATGTAAAAGCCGGCACCCAATTGGGTTTATTGTCCAAAGCTTATGATGAATTCAAAAATGATTATAATGGTGAAGATGTAGAATACAAAAACAATATCCGGGATCAGATTCATGTTATCGATGCGGGTTTAGCAGTGGGAGCCGGGTATCGATTGACTGGTGGAAACGGAATGAATCTGGGTATTCAATATTACTATGGTTTGGTGCCAGTATTGAAAGGAGATTCTAGTCCAAATCAATTCAATCGTTCTTTCTATATAACAGCCGGAATTCCTATTGGCAAAGGGAAAGCAGCCAGAATAGCCGCGGAAAAGAAAGCTGGAGAAGAGAAATAGCAACATTCAGCAACAATTATTTCAGGAAATCATCTAACTGTATATTAGATTCTAGCCCAAAAGCGTAGGATGCCGTTTTAATCTGGGCTAAAAAACAGTATTCGTGCAAAAGTTAAGTTCATTTTAATAACTTTGCTTTTATGAATTTCCCAAAAAATCTTAGCGATAAACTCGAGACCCGAAGACAAAATAAATCATTGCGCATTCTTCCTCAGCCCAATGATTTAATTGATTTTTCTTCGAATGATTATATTGGTTTTTCAAAATCGGAAGCGATTTTTAATGCCACCCATCAATTTTTATTGGATTATAATATAAAAAGAAATGGCGCCACTGGATCGCGGCTAATCTCTGGTAACCACATTTTATATACTGAAACCGAAAATTATATTGCCCAGTTTCATCAGGCGGAATCAGCTTTGCTGTTTAATTCGGGTTATGATGCCAATGTGGGTTTTTTTAGTTCGGTTCCCCATAAAGGCGATTTGATTTTGTATGATGAATTGTGTCATGCTTCTATTCGGGACGGAATCCAGTTGTCGAATGCCAAGTCCTATAAATTCAAACACAATGATTTTGAGGACTTGGAGCTTTTAATCCAACGTTGTTATGCCGAGCGCAGTCGAAGTACTTTGCTTAACGAAATTTATATCGTAACCGAATCGGTTTTCTCTATGGATGGTGATTGTCCAAATATGGAAGAATTGGTCGCTGTTTCCGAAAAGCATAACTGCTATTTAGTGGTTGACGAAGCCCATGCTTTGGGAGTTTTTGGAGGAAAAGGAGAAGGATTGATACAACATTTGCAATTACAGGATAAAATTTTTGCCCGAGTTATGACTTTTGGCAAAGGCTTAGGGTGCCATGGCGCAGTTATTTTGGGGTCGAATGAGTTAAAGTCGTATCTCGTTAATTTCGCCCGAAGTTTTATTTATACTACAGGACTTTCACCGCATTCGGTAGCAACTATTTTAATGGGTTACCACCATTTAGAAAAAGATAAAATTGCACTCGAATCACTTCGGGAGAATATTGTTTTTTTTAATCAGGTGAAAAAGATGTTGTATTTAAGTCCACTTTTCGTTCGCAGTAAATCGGCTATCCAAAGTGTCATTATTCCGGGCAACGAAAAAGTAAAAAGTATTGCCAATGCCTTGCAACAAAATGGTTTTGATGTAAAAGCCATACTATCACCAACTGTTCCCGAAGGGCAGGAACGTTTGCGTTTTTGCATTCACAGCTATAATACTAAAGAAGATATTACCAAAGTATTGACGTTGTTGAGTAGCTTTGTATATTAGCCCACAGATAACACTGACTTAACTGATTGACGCAGATTTATTATGACGAACCTACTTTATAAAAATGTTACTGATTCAATTTTGAAAGCATATTATGCTGTTTATAATCAACTTGGTTATGGTTTTCTAGAGAAAGTATATCAAAATGCGATGTATTTTGAACTAAAATCTCTGGGCTATAAAGTTGAAGCTCAAAAACAAATAAAAGTTTATTTTAAGAATCAATTAGTTGGTGAATATTATGCAGATTTATTAGTTGAAGATAAAGTCATTGTTGAACTTAAAGCTTGTGAGTTGCTTATGAATGTTCACGTGGCTCAATTAATGAATTATTTGAAAGCAACAGAAATCGAAGTCGGATTAGTCTTAAATTTTGGAGAAGAACCAGAATTCAAACGTATTATATATACAAACAATAAGAAGTAATTTTAAAATCAGTGATAATCCGTTTAATCGGTTTTATCCGTGGGCCAAAACATGAAACTATTTGTTACAGGAATATCTACCGATGTAGGCAAAACAATTGCCTCCGCCATTATTGTCGAAGCCTTAGAAGCTGATTACTGGAAACCGATTCAAGCGGGCGATGTTGACAATTCAGACAGTCATAAAATCAAATTGCTGGTCTCTAATGATAAAACAGTAATTCACCCGAATAGCTATTTGCTAAATACTCCTGCAAGTCCGCATCTTGCAGCAGAAATTGATGGTGTTATTATTGATTTAGAAAAAATAATAGCGCCCGAAACGAATAATCACCTTGTTATAGAAGGTGCGGGAGGCGTTTTTGTCCCTGTGAATGATTCAGATTGTGTTATTGATTTGATCCAACCCGATTATAAAGTGATTGTAGTCTCCAGACATTATTTGGGAAGCATCAATCATACGCTACTAACCATCGAATCTTTGCTTAATCGTAAAATTACGATTGGAGGAATAATCTTTTCGGGAGAAGAAAACAAATCTACCGAAAGCATTATTTTGAAGAAAACAGGTGTTAAATGCATTGGTAGAATTGAACAAGAACCGTATTTTGACCAAAATGTAATCAAAGAATATGCGGATTTGTTCCGGGATAAACTATTGAATTTGTAAAGTTCAAAGAAGATAGAGATAACAAATAAGAAGCAAGAAACAGGAAGCAAGACAAGATTGTTATTAAATTTATCGAAACTCTTTTTCTTGGTTCTTTCTTCTTTTATCTTTGTAAAATGAATTTAATCGAAAGAGACAGCCAACATCTTTGGCATCCTTATACACAGCACAAAACTGCAGCACTTCCTATTGCGATTGTCAAGGGAGAGGGCGCTTTACTTTGGGATGAAAACCAAAAAGAATACATCGATGCCATCGCCTCTTGGTGGGTCAATCCTTTTGGACATTCCAATAAATTTATTGCCGATGCGATTTACAAACAGTTGACCACATTGGAGCATGTTCTCTTTGGTGGATTTACACATGAACCGGCCATTATTTTGGCCGAAAGGCTAATGGCAATTTTGCCAGAGAATCAAAAAAAAGTTTTTTTCTCGGATAATGGATCGACTTCCGTAGAAGTGGCAATCAAAGTAGCTTTACAATATTTTTATAATAAAGGAGAAAAAAGAACGACTGTTATTGCTTTCGAAAATGCTTTTCACGGTGATACTTTTGCCGCTATGGCCGCCAGTGGAATATCATTTTATACGCAAGCCTTTCAAGGAATGTTTATTGATGTGGTTCGGATTCCGGTTCCGGTGAAAGGGCAGGAGGAGGCTAGTTTTGATGTTTTGAAAGAAGTAATTAAAAACAATAATTGCGCCGGTTTTATATTTGAACCCTTGGTACAAGGGGCAGCGGGAATGGTGATGTATGAACCTGATGCATTGGATCAATTACTTCAAATTTGTCAAGATAATAATGTATTGACCATCGCTGATGAAGTGATGACAGGCTTTGGGAAAACGGGTAAAACATTTGCTTGTGATTATTTGGAACAAAAACCAGATATGATGTGTTTGTCGAAAGCGCTTACGGGAGGAACCATTCCGATGGCGATAACGACCTTTACTCAGGGTCTTTTTGATGCATTTTATGATGATGATATCAATAAAGCACTTTTTCACGGTCATACGTTTACTGCAAATCCTACGGGTTGTGCCGCAGCTTTGGCTAGTTTGACTTTGTTGGAAACTGCCGAAATGCAAAATAATTTAGTCCGAATCAACAAAAGTCATTTGGAATTTAAAAAACGAGTCGAAAATCATTCAATGGTTACAGCAACTCGAGTACTAGGCGTTATTTTTGCACTGGAAATAAAAACAGAAACAGCGGCAAGTTATTACGGGTCGCTGCGCAACAGACTCTATGATTTTTTTATCGAAAATGGAGTGATTTTACGTCCTGTTGGGAATATTGTTTACATTTTACCTCCTTATGTAATTACTGATGCACAATTGCAAAAAGTGTATGAAGTAGTCGAAAGTGCTTTGGAAATAGCGTAAAGTTATTTCCAAAAGATGTACGAAGTTGTCGCGACGAATCACAAAATGTGTTGAATTTATAATTGTAACAATTTGTTTCTTTCTGTTGTGATAAATTTATAATCCGTTGCCAACTTTGCGTAAAACTTTGCGACCTTTGCGGTTAAACCAGAATTGAATATTTTGTCACAAATTATCTCCATAACAGCCATAGCTTCCATTTCGCCATTAGGAAATTCATCCGAGTCGATTTGGGAAAATTACCTTTCAGAAAATCCTTGTTTCACAACACAATTTTTGGATCATCAAAACACAGTCGTTGCTGTACTTGATGATGATTCGATGGAGGAAGTTAATGCATTACAACAATCTGATATTAAATATAAAGCATTAGATAAATCTGTTCTTTTTGCAATGGTAGCTTCCCGCAAAGCTACCGAAAAAGCGGGTTGGGCAAAAGGAGATGAATTTGGAATCAACATTGGTTCTTCCCGTGGTGCAACAGACTTATTCGAAAAGCATTTTCAGGAATATCTGGAAACGGGCAAAGCACAAACTTTGGCGTCCCCTACCACAACTTTGGGAAATATTTCTTCTTGGGTGGCACATGATTTGCAAAGTACAGGGCCTGAAATTTCACATTCCATCACGTGTTCCACCGCTTTGCATGCAGTACTGAATGGTGTGGCATGGTTGAGAGCGGGTATGGCCGATAAATTTTTGGTTGGCGGAAGTGAAGCGCCTTTGACCGATTTTACGATTGGACAAATGCGTGCCTTGAAAATCTACTCCAAAAGCGAAGAACAATACCCCAATAGAGCTTTGGATTTGAATAAAAAGCAAAACACAATGATTTTGGGAGAAGGGGCAGGTGTATGTTGTCTTGAAATCGGGAAAAAAGAAAATGCTGTTGCTTACATTGAAGGCATCGGGTATGCGACAGAGATTTTGGAACACAATATTTCGATTTCGGCAGAAGCAACTTGTTTTCAGAAATCGATGAAAATGGCTTTGCAAAATATAGATATATCTGAAGTGGATGCTATCGTTATGCACGCGCCTGGAACGATAAAAGGGGATTTGACGGAGTATAAAGCAATCGGAAAAGTCTTTGGTGAAAGCCTGCCTTTGTTGACTACTAATAAATGGAAAATTGGGCATACTTTTGGCGCTTCGGGCATTTTAAGTATGGAAATGGCTATTTTGATGATGCAACACGATCAATTCATTGGAGTGCCTTTTGCGGAAGCGCAAAAACAAACGAAGCCAATAAAGAAAGTTTTGGTCAATGCAGTTGGTTTTGGAGGGAATGCGGTGAGTGTACTTTTGAGTTTGTAAAAGGTGCGCTATTTCGCAAAGATTCGCTAAGGTTTCGCAGAGGAACACAAGGTAGATTATTTCGCTAAGTCACACAAAGGTTTCACAGAGTTTCGCCAAGAGTTTTTGAAAGTTTTAGGTTTTTGTTATATTAACTCAAAAATTTTTTTGCGTTTCTTCATATTTTTTCTTTGTGAATCTTTGCGAAAAGAATCCTTTTTAATCTGAGTTTTCATTCTCTAATTGCCGTACTTTATCATAAATTAAATTACTCTCAAATCCTCGTCGAAGCATATAATCACAAAATTTCTTTCGTTTTTTGAGAGCATTAGTTTCTGTAATGGATTTCCAATTTCTTTCGGCGAGTTCCTCAAACGTAGTAATATATTCTTCAGGTTCAATTTCTTTTAGGGCAAGATTAATCAAGGTTTGATTGATTTTTCGAATTTTCAATTCGTTGGTAATTCGGATTTTCCCCCAATGCTTGATGCGATGTTTCCCTCGGGCAAAACTACAGGCAAACCGTGCTTCGTTGAGAAAATTATTCTCAATAAGATGCACAATGACTTCGTCTATTTCGTCAGGATCCAATTTCATGCCCCACAATTTGGACACCACTTCCTCGTGACAGCGTTCCTGATAGGCGCAAAAATGCTCTATTTTTAATTTGGCTTCTTTGAGGGAATAGACTTCTTTCATATTAAAATATCAATTTGCATTGGTTTTGCTAAAGCAAAAATAGAACATTCCTTTTGGATGGTGAACTTGTTTTTTTAATGTATTTCGGGTTTGATATCCAAAATTAGATATTATAAATATATTGATACTTATAAGTTCTGCAGTACGGTATTCTGTCGCGCGGATTGAGATTAATAACTTTTAAATCAGTGAATTTTTACTATAAACTAAATTGTTTTGTGGTTGTATTGACTTCTTCATTTCGACTTCCTGTTTTTGTTTCGATTATTATTTATGGAACTTTTTTCTAATTGTATTTTGTCTAAATTATGAACGTTAAATACTATAATTATATAAAAATAATGTATTTAATCGATAAAATGTGTTTTTTTTCGATTTATAAGGATTCATTCACTAGATTAGATATAGTTAAAGATATTTAGTTTAATGCTTAATATCAATTAATTAACTTTTTGTAGTAAAGTAGTATAAAATATCTTTTTAACGAATTCTAGATTACTATAATTTGCTGTTTTCCCCACAAATATTGATTGGAAAATCAATATTCAACGGCATAACCGTGCAGAAGATATAATAGTGTTTTATCAATAATTAGTAGACTAAATAGAATGAATGGTCATTTATTAATGACAGTTATAAATATCAATTTCGGTTCTTTTTAGTACTGTTCGCCGATTTTATCAGCCAATTCAAAAGTGAATATAAATTTTAACACTCAAATCAAAATGAAAAAAAATCTACTTTTAATTATCTGGCTCTTTTTGATTTCGCAAATGTCCTTTGGACAAGCGGCAAGCAGTTATTATTTTACTGCTGTGTCAGGGAGTTATATTCCGCTTTCTGGAGTTTCTGGGGTTGTTGATACTTCGCTTGGGGCAACGGCTGATGTGGGAGTGTCTACGAGTATTACCTTGCCATTTGCATTTACTTTTGCAGGCACGGCTTATTCTGCCATAAAAGTTTCGCCCAACGGCTGGCTTAGTTTTGGGGCTGCTACAGTAACAGATGCTCAGAACAATACGAATTCACTTGTAAATGCTGGCGTTGCCAAGCCTGTTTTGTTTCCTTTGTGGGATGATTTAATTTGTACTGCAAAGCCTAAATACATAACAACTGGGATTTTTCCTCATAGAAGATTTAAAGTAGAATGGAGTCAGCAAAAATGGAATGCTCAATCTCCAGGGGATGTGATTTCGTTTCAAATTTGGTTTTTTGAGACTACAAATGTTATAGAGTTTTTATATAATCAAGGAGCTACAGCAGTTACAAATAATTCAAGTGGTGCTTCAATAGGAATTTGTGATGCAAACGGTAAATATTTAACGCTAACTAATTCCGGAACAACCCCAACGGCTGAATATAATACATTTACGACCAATATTAGCACTAAGCCAGCAACTGGACAAATTTATAGATTTACACCACCACCTGTCACCGGTCTTGAAGCCAGTAAATATTGTTTTACTACAAAAACAGTAACCTATGGGATTTTAACAGGAACCACAGATGTTGTAGGGATAACGGCATCAGAAGATGATGCGATTTCTAATGCCGTTACGTTGCAGTTTCCATTTACTTTTGGAGGAGCCGTCTATACAGATGTGAGGGTTTCCAGTAATGGATGGCTAAGTTTTGGAGCAGCAGCAGTTTCAGCTAGTCAGAATTATACAAATACTGTGGCAAATGCAGCCGCATCCAAGCCTATTTTGATGCCTCTTTGGGATGATTTAAGGGGCACCACAATTCCTCGATATGTAACAACGGGAGTGGCTCCCAATCGGATTTTTAAATTAGAGTGGTATAAAGAAAAGTGGGATTATCAAAATACTGGAGATGTATTATCCTTTCAAGTATGGCTTTATGAAGGGTCTAATAGGATTGAATATATTTATAATCAAGGTGCAGCTGCGGTAACTAATGGTTCGGCTACTATTGGTATTTATGATGCAAATAGTAATTATTTGACATTAAATAGTTCGGGAACAAATCCTACGGCTCAATCTGGTACATTTACATCTACTATAGCTACTAAACCAGCTTCAGGACAAGTGTATCAATTTACACCGCCTCCTATAATAGTCTATCCGGGTAACGCTTACATTGCAATTGGTAAAGTTGGGGTTACGCAAACTGGAGCGACAGGCGGAGTTTACACTTCATCACCTACTGGATTGATTTTGAACTCTTCGACTGGAGAAGTAAATTTGGCGACAAGTGCAGGAGGAACGTTTACGATAGTTTATACGGTTGCAGGATGTTCTACTGCAACAGCTACAATTACAATTTTTCCGTTGTTGCCTGTTCCTACAGCAACAGTTACAGAAGCCTCTTGTGCTGTTGGTACAGATGGTGCCATCACAATAACAAACATGAACAATGCTCTAAAATTTGTTAGAGCAGATAATGATTATATCGATTTGGGAAGCCCTTTGCTTTCAAATAAAAGCGCTTTCACCATCGAAGGTTGGATAAAATTTAATATTGCTGATGTTACAGGAAGAATGGGCTTGTTTGGACAAAATGATGCTATAGAGTTTGGTTTTTCCAATTCAACAACCATTGAGTTATGGACAGCAGCAACTGGTTCAGTAACCGCTACACTTCCACCTTCTTTGGGAGATGGTGCTTGGCATCACATAGCGGCTGTGGGAAACGGATCTACGGTTAAAATATATTTGAATGGCGCTAGTGTTGCTGTAACTGGAGGAGCGGTTGCTACTGCAAATTATGGAAGTTCTACTTATAATGCAAAGATCGGAAGTGGCGTTTACAGCCCAACAGGTGATTCATTTACGGGACAAGTAATGAAAATGGGACTTTATAATACTGCGATTTCAGCTATTGGCATCACGTATTTGGCTATTGGTCCTACTACCTATTCAGGTTATGAGGCAGGAATTATTGCGGGTTATAATTTTTTTATAGGATCAGGAACTACTCTTTTTTCGTATCCTTCTGGAAATAATGGTACTTTTCAAAACTCACCAGAATGGATCGATCCATATAATTATTATTGGCAAAAAACAGGTGATGTAGCCTTTTCAGCTACTACTAAGAATTTAACTAATTTATCGCCTGGTGATTATAAAGTTACAGTTTCTTTAATTGGGGTAAGTAGTCCTAATGCTGCAGGTTTTACAGTTGGTTCTGCACCTGTTGTAACCGCATTGACAGGTACAGGAGCCAATTGTACTAATAGTTTTACTGCAAATTGGACAGCATCTGCGGGTACAATAAGTTATTCCTTAGATGTTGCTACAGATATTGGTTTTACAACTTTTGTTTCTGGTTTTAGTGATTTTAGTGTTGGTAATGTAACCAGTTATTTAGTGACAGGATTGCCTCCAGGTAATATTTATTATAGGGTTCACAAACATAGTAGTTGTGGTGAGAGTTCTTATTCAAATATAATTACCTATGCTACTTTACAAATAAATGCTCCAACAGCTATTGATGCAACCTCAGTATTGTGCAACGGATTTACGGCAAATTGGAACCCAGTTTCTGGTGCAACGGCTTATTATTTGGATGTTTCTACCAACCCAGCTTTCAGTAGTTTTGTCTCTGGTTATAATAATTTAAATGTTGGGAATGTTACCTCCCTTGCGGTGACTCCATTAGCATCTGGATTTACGTATTATTATAGAGTACGCTCTTACAATGCAACCTGTGGTACTGTTGCAACGCCTTCTAATGTAATATCAGTAATCATTAATACGGGGCCAACTGCACCAATAGTTGGATTAATAACACAAATTTCATGTGCTGTAGCAGGAGGGAGTGTGGCATTAAGCGGATTACCAACAGGTAGTTGGACTTTAAATTTTAATACAGGAGAGTCATATTCTGGTAGTGGAACAACAATAACGATTCCAGGATTGGCACCAGGGACTTATACAGTTGCTGTTTCCGAAGGGATTTGCTTTTCTTCTAATTCTTCAAATATTGTTGTTAATGCATCTCCAATTTCTTCCACAACATGGAATGGAACCGCATGGTCAAATGGAACACCATCACTTTTAAAAAGGGTTGTTTTGAATGGAGGTATAAATGATGTCTATACAATTGGCTCTGATTTAGCAATGTGTTCTTGTCAAATTAATTCGGGTTCAGTAATCGTTAATTCTGGAGTTGTTTTGTCAATACAGGAAAATCTGGATGTATTGGCAACTACCAGCTTAACTTTTGAAAACAATGCTAGTTTAGTTCAAGTAAATGATGCCGCAGTAAATACCGGTTCTATTACATACAAACGTAGCTCGGCACCGATGAAGAATTTCGATTATACGTATTGGTCTTCACCGGTTACGGGACAAACTGCGCTCGGATTGTCTCCCAATACCTTTCCTGATAAGTATTTTAAGTATAACGGAACTGCCAATGCTTGGGTTTTTTATAATGGAATAATGACGCCGGGAGTGGGCTATATTATCCGCACGCCCAAAGGGGGTATCTGGCCCAATGGAGAAAATGTTGTTTTCCCATACTCACAGCCCGTTGCATTCAAGGGAGTTCCCAATAATGGTAGTTATAGTTTTGCAGTAGGAGCCAATCAATATAATTTATTAGGAAATCCTTACCCATCTGCACTTGACGCAGTAGCATTCATGACAGATCCAAACAATGCAGGGATTATTTATGGAGCATTGTATTTTTGGACACACAATACTGCGATTCAAAAAAATGGGCCTGGTTATACTGCCAACGACTACGCTACTTTTAATATAACTGGAGGGACAGGTATAGCGAAAGGACCAGCTGGTTCTGGTGGTCCAGTTCCAACAGGTTATATTGCTGCAGGCCAATCCTTTTTTGTCGGGAATGTTGCTGCAGGTAGTTTCCATTTTAATAATTCTATGCGATTTGGAGCAAATAATAGTCAGTTTTTCAAAATGTCAAAAACTAAAAAATCGACTCCTCTAGAGAAAAGCAGAGTTTGGTTGAATTTAACCAATGCAGGAGGTGCATTCAAACAATTGTTGATAGGATATGTTACTGGCGCAACAAATGATAACGATAATTTATATGATGGACCAAGTTTTAATGGCAATACTTACGTTGATTTTTACAGTGTCAATAATGGAAATAATTATACCATTCAGGGTCGGGCATTGCCTTTTGATGTGTCAGACGAAGTGCCGTTAGGATATAAAAGTACAATTGAAGGACCTTTTGAAATTGGCATCGAAAACAGAGACGGTCTATTGGCAAATGAAGAAATTTGGTTGGAAGACAAGAAAACTGACATCACATATGATTTAACCAAAGGGAATTACACCTTTACGGCTATAAAAGGAACAGAAAACGATCGTTTTGTATTGAAATATACCAACAAGACATTGGGCACCAACGATAATAAAATTGTGGATGAGGCGGTAAATGTCTATGTGAAAAATAAAAAAATTACAATAATTTCGACTGCTGAAGCATTGGAAGATGTTTTTATTTATGATTTGAGAGGAAGATTACTTTACAGTAAAACAGAAATAGGAAGTAACGAGTTTTTAATAAATAATCTGATTTCGGGCAATCAGGTTCTAATGGTTAAAATAAAACTGCAAAATGATGCTATTGGTACTAAAAAAATTATTTTTTAATTAACGTTTAATTGTTCATTTAATCCCGTTTTGTTCATTCGAGATGGGATTCTTTTTGTGAATATATCGAAATACTAATTTTGTATTAATCCATATTCTTTTCTCGCTTCTTTTTTTTTAAATCAGGATTGAATTAGCCTATACTTCCATCCTGATTTTATTTTACGATAAGCCCTCTTTTTTTTTTTCACCTGAACCTGCTTTTTTTAAATATTAAAACATCTGTAAATGTAAGTTAAAATTTATATATAATTTTATTTTATGTATTTCATCGATTAAAAATGCTTTTATTCGATTTATTCGTTTTTGTTAGCTAATTTTGATAGAGTCAATAAGAAGAAATTTATATGCCTAGAATCAGGATATTAGCTTTTGCTGGTTGACGAGTATAAATTCAATTTTTCAAACGGTTTTTTGGTTAAAATTTATAATATCAACCCTCCTGTTTTTCAGTGGTCATTTCAAAACGGAACATAATATCTAATACTTACTAAAATGAAAAAAATTCTACTTTTAATCAGTGCACTTTTTTTGATTGCGCAAATTTCTTTCGGGAAAGTAGCAAGCAATTATGCAAAAATGGGTTTGCAACGAAATTATATTTCGCTTAACGTTGTTCCTGGAATTGTCGATGTTTCTGCTGGATTTCTAGTAAATGAGATGTCTTCAATAAAAAAATCGGCTCCGAATTTTGCCTTTTTTGCAAACAACAATACTATCAAAGTTTCGGAGCCAAGCAATCCGTTTTTTAAAATACCCAACGCTAAGAATATTGCTGCAGTTGAGAAAAACAGAGTTTGGCTGAACTTAACCAATGCAGGAGGAGCTTTCAAACAATTGTTGGTTGGTTATATTACGGGGGCAACCAATCATTGGGATAAATTGTATGATGCAATAAGTTTTGATGCCAATATGTACATTGATTTTTATAGTATAAACGATGGAAAAAAACTGGTTATTCAGGGTCGTGCTTTGCCTTTTACCAATGCAGACGAAGTTCCATTAGGCTATAGAACGATTATAGAGGGTACTTTTGAGATTAGTATTAGTCAAGTAGATGGAGTTTTGGTCAACCAAGATGTATTTATTGAAGATAAAAATTCAGGAGTTTTTCATAATTTAAAAAATGGCCCGTACAGTTTTACAACTATGACAGGGACTTTTAATGACCGTTTTGTACTAGTTTATGTTGACAAAACTGTAGTAGAAGTACCTCCAGTAGTTGTCGTGCCTCCAGTTGTAGCGGACCCAATTGTAGATGTACCAGTTGTCAATCCAATTGTAACAGACCCAATTGTAGAAGTCCCCCCAGTAGTTACCGTTCCTCCAGTTGTACCTGATCCAATTGTAGACTTACCAGTTGTAACAGACCCAATTGTAGAAGTGCCGCCAGTAGTTGCCGTTCCTCCAGTTGTACCTGATCCAATTGTAGATGTACCAGTTGTAACAGACCCAATTGTAGAAGTGCCGCCAGTAGTTGCCGTTCCTCCAGTTGTACCTGATCCAATTGTAGATGTACCAGTTGTAACAGACCCAATTGTAGAAGTGCCGCCAGTAGTTGCCGTTCCTCCAGTTGTACCTGATCCAATTGTAGACTTACCAGTTGTAACAGACCCAATTGTAGAAGTGCCGCCAGTAGTTGCCGTTCCTCCAGTTGTACCTGATCCAATTGTAGATGTACCAGTTGTAACAGACCCAATTGTAGAAGTGCCGCCAGTAGTTGCCGTTCCTCCAGTTGTACCTGATCCAATTGTAGATGTACCAGTCGTAATAGAACCAATTGTAGAATTACCTGTAGTTATCGATCCAATTGTAGAATTGCCCGTAGTTACCGACCCAATTGTAGATGTACCAGTCGTAATAGACCCAATTGTAGAATTACCAGTCGTAATTGATCCAATTGTAGAATTACCTGTAGTTACCAACCCAATTGTGGATGCACCAGTTGTAAAAGACCCAATTGTAGAGGTGCCAGTTATTGATAATCCATTCGTAACTGAATCAGTGGTCGCTACTCCAATTGTTTTTGAAATAAAACAAAACCGTTTTGATTCACATTCAAAACCAGTGATTGTTTCTGTCAATGATCATCAAATAAAAGTGAACTCAACAAATGAAAAAATTGATAAGATAATGGTATATAACTTGGGAGGAAGACAACTTTATGAAGTTGCTGCTATAAATAGTACCGAATTTGTAATACCAAATGTAGAATCAAGCAATAAATTCTTAATAATTAGAACATTGCTTACCAATGGGAAAGGTTTTGTTAATAAAATCGTTTTTTAGGAGTTAATAAATCAAATATGTTTACCAATATCCCCCATCCTGTAAATTCAAGACGGGGTTTTGGTGTAATTTTTTTTAGAATCCTAAACTTACAAAATTATTGAATTTCAGTCATTTAGTTAAAATTTACATACAATTTCAAAACTTATTGAGAAATGTAAATTTTAATGTTCTAATTTTGATGCGTATAAATACCTGTTTTTGAATTGGCATAATGAAATTTAGCATACAAAATAAAAGTATTCGTTATTAATAACATATAGATTATAGATTCTGTTTACTTTTTAAATTAGCCTCAAATACCCCCAAATATTATGAATAAAATTTTACTTTTATTTACCGCTGTTTTTTGTTTTCTCTTTACTAAACTTAAAGAAGCATTTACGTCTTTTTTACCGGTTAATAATCAAGACAATTTATCCGACAACATTGTATATAAAAATGCAGCTCGATTGAAGACTTTTGTGTTTTCGCTGGTTTTGTTGTTTTTTATTAACGTTGCTTTTGCCCAGAGAACAAGTACTGCTCCTGGTAACTGGAGTGCTGCTTCAACTTGGGCTAATGCAAATATTACTAGAACAGGAACGGTTACTTCTTTAAGTAGCTCTACTACTGTTAATGGGACTGGGACATTGTTTTTAACCGAATTGTCAGTTGGCTCAGTTATAAGAACATTAGGAAATACAGCTATAGGTACAGTTGCTTCTATTGCTAGTAATACGAGTTTAACATTGACTGCAAATGCCTCAAATAGCGTTACAGCTCAAACTTACCGAACTACAAGTGGACCGCCAAGTCCAGTTGATAATGTAACAATTGTATCGAATCATATTGTTGCTGTGAATGGCATCTACACTTGTGCTTCACTCGCAATAGCCCCAACAAATACCAATACTGCTACACTTCAATTTTCAGGCGGGTCAAGTCAACTTACTGTAAATGGGACGGTTACTCTGGGTAATAATGGTGCTCCTACTAGGAGAGGTAGTTTGGATATGACAAATGGAGGAACTATAATTTGCCAAGGATTTTCTCTAGCAAATACTGGGGCAAATCTCTTTACAGCAGGAACAGGAACTGTTCAATTAACCACAACAAATACTTTGCCTACTACTATTTTTACTTCATTTAATAATTTGACAATAAGTAATGGTACTACAACCAATAATGCTACACTTACTGTTTCGGCAGCTCTAACAGGAGCTGGAGGGTTAACGAATTCATCTGGAGGGACACTTAATCTTAATGGAACTTCTTCAATCACAACACTTACAAATGCTGGTACTGCAGCCAAAAATGGCACGGGAGCAATAACTACAGCTCTAGCAAATTTTACCAATACAGGGACATTTGACATTAATGGCTCTGGTGCAATTACTGGAGTTACCAATAATTCTGGTGGGACATTCAATATTAATGGTTCTAACACAGTTACCGGAATTACTAATAATGCTGGAGGAACACTTAATATAAATGGATCTGGTGCAATAACTGGGATTACCAATAACGGAACTGTAAATCTTGCAGGTTCAGGAACCATTACTACTTTTAATAACGCAACAGCTGCGAGTCAGCTTAATATATCTATTGCACCAGTACCTACGATTAGTACTCTTACTGCAACTTTTGCGGGCAATACGGTAAATTATAGTGGTGCTGCACAAACGGTAATAGCAACAACATATTCTAATCTTAGATTATCAGGTTCTGGTACTAAGACATTTGCTGGTGCAACAACTGTAGACAATGGCTTAATTATAGACACGGGAGTGGTAGCCAGTTTAGGCACAAACAATCATACCGCATTGACATTGTCACTAAATGCGATCGGTCAGAATTCAGGTTCATATGGTAGCTCCGCTTCTGCAGCAACCTATAAAAACAGTACTTTTTTTGGTGTTGTAGGTTTAGGACAACTTAATGTAGCTAATTTTACATGTACAGCAGGTACTTGGATTGGAGCAACAAGTACTGATTGGAATACTGATGCAAACTGGTGTGGAGGAATACCCACAGCAACAACTGACGTAGTTATACCAACAGGAACTACTTTCTCGCCAACTATTGCAGCAGGAACTACTGCAAATTGTAGAAATATAACGATTAATGCTTCGGCTACTTTAACGTTAGCTAATAGCGCAACAAGTTTATTAAATATAAGTGGAGATTTTGTGAACAGTGGAACTTTTACTGCTGGGGCTGCCAGTATTGTGAGTTTTGTCGGAGGAGGATCACAAGCTATTGGAGGCGGTGCAACAATATTTTCTAATTTGAATATCAATTCTGGGACTACTACTTTGGGAGTTGGGACTACAATTGGAGGGAATCTGAATATTGCTTCAGGGGCTACTTTGGCTACTGCAAATTTTAGTTTAGATTTAAAAGGAAATTTTACCAATAGCAGTACGTTTACTGCAGGAAGTTCTGCAATTACTATAAGTGGTACTGCCGCACAAAGTATAGCTGGTTTTACAACCACAGGTCTAGTTTCTATGACTAATACAGGAAGTACAGTTACATTTGCAGGCAATGTAAATGGCGCGGGATTGACGATAAATGGAACAGGAACTTTGAATTTAGGTACTAGTTTAACGCATACTTTTACAGGAAATTGGACAAGAACTGCTGGGACTTTAAATGGAGGTTCAAGTTTATTAAAAGTAGGTGGTGATGTTAGTGGTACAGGTGGGACTTTTACAGCCGGTACTGGAACCGTAGAATTTAATAGAGCTGGTGCGCAAAATTTAGGGTCAAGTGCATTGACATACAATAATTTGACACTTTCAGGGTCAGGAACTAAAACTTTTGGAGCTATTTCAACCGTAAGTGGTAATTGGTCTATGGTATTAGGACCTTTGGCTAATTTGGGAGGATTTACACACACGGCAGGAACACTTGTTTTGGGTGGAGCAGGACCGCTTTTAAATTCATGGGGATCTACATCATCCGGAGCTGCAAATACAACTAATGATTACTTTACAGGTACTGGTATAATCAACGTTTCCTCTGCGCCATATCCTGCAATTGATAATAATTATGCCTCCTATTCTAGTGGTGTTAGTGGTCAAGTGGCTGGAAGTTCAGGGGAATATGCAAATCCGCCTACCAATACGATTGCAGGTTCAGTAACACTTGCTGCTCCTGCAGGTTCTGCTTTTATCAATGTGAAGTTTGCAAGTTATGGTAGCCCAGTAGGAACCTCTCCAAATTTTACGATAGGAACTTGTCATGCATTTAACAGTCGTACTGTAACTACAGGTTTATTAGGTAGTAATGTAGCAACAATTCCTGCATCTGGTTCTTTTAATGCTACATTTGGAGATCCTTGTTATGGGGTAGTGAAATCCTATAATGTAGTAGCTACTTATGCGGAACCATTTTGTGCCACTTCTACAGTTTCTTCTTTTGTTATAAATGGTTCAACACCAACAGGAGGGAATGGGATCTATACTTTTTTATGGGAAGTAAGTACAACAGGACCAAGTAGTGGTTATGGTCCAGTTTCAGGAACAAATAATGCTGAAGATTATACAGTTCCCGCGGGTATAAATCAAACTACTTATTATAGGAGAACAGTAACTTCGGGTATTTACTCTGATGCTACAATTGTTATTGTACAAGTGACAACAGGGCCACCCGTTCAACCTATCTCGTTTACCTCTGCTACAAATTGTAATGGAACAGCCACTCTTACAGTTAGTGGAGGTTCGCTTGGACTAGGAGGTTATGCTGAGTTTTATTCAGGCTCTTGCGGTGGTACGGTTGTGGGAACATCAAATGTTATACCTGCTAGTTTAATAGTTAGTCCAACTATGGGCAGTACAACTTACTATGTGAGATATCTAAATAGTTGCAATAAAGTTGCAGCGTGTATGAATACAACGGTAGCAAATACAGTTTCAATTGCAGCCACTGCAAGTACATCTGCAGTTTGTTTTAGCACAGCTTCTCAAAACGCATTTCTAGCTTATACAGCCACTTCAGGCACTCCTGATAGATATAGTGTAGTTTGGGATACGGCTGCGATTACAGCTGGATTAGTAAATCAAACAGATGTTACTTTTGCTTTTGTAGCAGCTGGAGGAACATTAAATACCATTGCTATTCCTGCAAATGTTCCTGCTGGTACTTATACAGGAACACTTACTGTAAAAAGAAACAGTACAGGATGTGTGAGTTTTATGAATAGTTTTACAGTAACAATACGTCCGGCTTTCACATCTGGCGCTATCAATACAACAGGCGAAACGATTTGTAATGGAGGTACACCAGCAACTACTGTAGGCAGTGCAACAGCAGCCAGTGGAGGTGATACTACAATTACCTATTCATGGAGATCTTCTGCTGATGGTTATGTGGCTGCGATATCCGGAGCTACAAGTGCTAGCTATTTACCACCATCAGGCTTGACAACAACAACTAGTTACCGCCGTTATGCTAAAGACGGAACTTGTAACACTACTCCATCAGTAGCTACAGGAACTTGGACCGTAACAGTAAGAGCTTTATTTACTTCAGGAGCTATCAATACAACAGGCGAAACGATTTGTAACGGAGGTACACCAGCAACTACTATTGGAAGTGCAACAGCAGCCAGTGGAGGTGACACTACAATTACCTATTCATGGAGGTCTTCTGCTGATGGTTATGTGGCTGCTATATCCGGAGCTACAAGTGCTACCTATTTACCGCCATCAGGCTTGACAACCACAACAAGTTACAGACGTTATGCTAATGATGGCACTTGTAATACTATAGCAACGGTATCTACAGGGACATGGACAGTAACGGTAGTAGCGGTTCCAGTAGGGCCGGTCATAGCCAAAAATCCAAACGTAGCTACAGTATGTGCGGGTACTACATTGACAATGACATTGACAACAGCAGGAACAGGCGGAACAGGAACTTCACAGGATGAATATCGTTATAATAATGGTTCGGGCTTAACAGCATGGGCAACAACAGTTCCAAGTTTTGCAGCAGTAGTAGGAACCAATACAATAGAATCACGAAGAACATCAACAGGAACAGGCTGTACAACAGCGTCAGGAAACACGCTAAGTTGGACAGTTGTAGCGGTTCCAGTAGGACCAGTTATAGCCAAAAATCCAAACGTAGCTACAGTATGTGCGGGTACTACATTGACAATGACATTGACAACAGCAGGAACAGGCGGAACAGGAACTTCACAGGATGAATACCGTTATAATAATGGTTCGGGCTTAACGGCATGGGCAACAACAGTTCCAAGTTTTGCAGCAGTAGTAGGAACCAATACAATAGAATCACGAAGAACATCAACAGGAACAGGCTGTACAACAGCGACAGGAAACACGCTAAGTTGGACAGTTGTAGCGGTTCCAGTAGGACCAGTTATAGCCAAAAATCCAAACGTAGCTACAGTATGTGCGGGTACTACATTGACAATGACATTGACAACAGCAGGAACAGGCGGAACAGGAACTTCACAGGATGAATACCGTTATAATAATGGTTCGGGCTTAACGGCATGGGCAACAACAGTTCCAAGTTTTGCAGCAGTAGTAGGAACCAATACAATAGAATCACGAAGAACATCAACAGGAACAGGCTGTACAACAGCGACAGGAAACACGCTAAGTTGGACAGTTGTAGCGGTTCCAGTAGGACCAGTTATAGCCAAAAATCCAAACGTAGCTACAGTATGTGCGGGTACTACATTGACAATGACATTGACAACAGCAGGAACAGGCGGAACAGGAACTTCACAGGATGAATACCGTTATAATAATGGTTCGGGCTTAACGGCATGGGCAACAACAGTTCCAAGTTTTGCAGCAGTAGTAGGAACCAATACAATAGAATCACGAAGAACATCAACAGGAACAGGCTGTACAACAGCGACAGGAAACACGCTAAGTTGGACAGTTGTAGCGGTTCCAGTAGGACCAGTTATAGCCAAAAATCCAAACGTAGCTACAGTATGTGCGGGCACTACATTGACAATGACATTGACAACAGCAGGAACAGGCGGAACAGGAACTTCACAGGATGAATACCGTTATAATAATGGTTCGGGCTTAACGGCATGGGCAACAACAGTTCCAAGTTTTGCAGCAGTAGTAGGAACCAATACAATAGAATCACGAAGAACATCAACAGGAACAGGCTGTACAACAGCGACAGGAAACACGCTAAGTTGGACAGTTGTAGCGGTTCCAGTAGGACCAGTTATAGCCAAAAATCCAAACGTAGCTACAGTATGTGCGGGCACTACATTGACAATGACATTGACAACAGCAGGAACAGGCGGAACAGGAACTTCACAGGATGAATACCGTTATAATAATGGTTCGGGCTTAACGGCATGGGCAACAACAGTTCCAAGTTTTACAGCAGTAGTAGGAACCAATACAATAGAATCACGAAGAACATCAACAGGAACAGGCTGTACAACAGCGACAGGCAACACGTTAAGTTGGACGGTAAACCCAAATATACCAGCCAGTGTCAATATATCGGCGTTACCATTGGGGGCAATTTGTGCAGGAACATCGGTAACTTTTACCGCTGCACCAACTAACGGAGGAACAACACCAACCTATAAATGGTACAAAGGAGGGGTTTTAATTCCAAGTGAAACAGCAGATACATATACAACAACTACTTTGGCAAATGGAGACGCAATTACTTGCGAAATGACATCGAATGCTACTCCTTGTTTAACAGGAAGCCCAGCAATTTCAAATGTTGTGACTATGACAGTCAACGCCCTACCAACAGCCCCAACGATAAGTTCCAAAACAGACATAAGCTGTACAGTAAGTACCGGCAGTGTTACTTTGGGAGGCTTACCTAGTGGTACATGGACAATTAATCCTGGTCCTGGCGCAATTTCAGACACAGGAACCTCTTATACCGTTACAGGTTTGGCTGTAAACAGTTATACCTTTACGGTAGCAGACGGAAATGGTTGTCCATCAGCACCATCGGCTTTTGTTTCGATATTGGACTCCTCGTCTACAACTTGGAACGGTACAACTTGGACTAACGGAACTCCTAATTCAAGTAAAAGCGCCATAATTGCGTCAGTAACTCCAAACCAGCCATTTACTGCCGATATTGCAGCCTGTGCTTTGACAGTTGATGCGGGTATAATTGTAACGGTTCCATCAGGAGTTACATTAACAATCACTAATGCGGTAACGACCAACGGTCAATTAATTTTCCAGAACGACGCGAGTTTGGTACAAGATGCAGCTACTACTACCAACTCAAATTCGGGAGCTATTGAATACCAGCGTAGCTCGGCACCGATGAAGAATTTCGATTATACGTATTGGTCTTCACCGGTTACGGGACAAAGTGCGCTCGGATTGTCTCCCAATACCTTTCCTGATAAGTATTTTAAGTATAACGGAACTGCTAATGCTTGGGTTTTTTATAATGGAATAATGACGCCGGGAGTGGGCTATATTATCCGCACGCCCAAAGGGGGTATCTGGCCCAATGGAGAAAATGTTGTTTTCCCATACTCACAGCCCGTTGCATTCAAAGGAGTTCCCAACAATGGGGATTACAGCTATGCAGTAGGACCCAACGAATTCAATTTGGTAGGAAATCCTTATCCATCGGCTATAGATGCAGATGAGTTTATGAATGTCAATAGCGATTTATATGCTAGCGGATTGTATTTCTGGACGCACATTACGCCAATAGCGACAAGCGGTCCGAGTTATCAATCAAGTGATTATGCTACTTATAATGGATCAGGTGGAACAGCTGCTTCTACAGGGGGTGCTCCACCATCAGGTCAAATAGCTGCCGGCCAATCGTTTTTTGTGGGTAGTGCTAATATAACAGGCAGTAGTTTTAAATTTACCAACTCGATGCGGGTAGCGGGAAATAACAGTCAGTTTTTCAAAATGTCGAAGACCAAGAAATCGGCAGCAATTGAGAAAAACAGGGTCTGGTTGAACTTGACTAACTCAGGAGGAGCCTTCAAGCAATTGTTGGTTGGTTATATCGCCGGAGCTACCGATGATGTGGATAAATTATACGATGCGGCAAATTTTAACGGCAATACGTATGTTAATTTTTACAGTCTCAATAATGGGAAGAACTATACGATTCAGGGACGAGCAGTGCCTTTTAAAGCCACAGACGAAGTACCATTAGGATATAAAAGCACCATTGAAGGGCCTTTTGAAATAGGTATTGCAAACAGAGACGGTCTATTGGCCAATCAGGAGATTTGGCTGGAGGACAAGAAAACGGCAGTGATGCATGATTTGACCAAAGGGAGTTACAGCTTTACAGCAATAAAAGGCACCGAAAACGATCGTTTTGTGTTGAAATACACCAACAAGACCTTGGGCACCGATGACCATGAAATTGTTGAAAAAGCGTTGAATGTATATGTAAAAAACAAGAAAATCACGATAGTTTCTACAGCCGAAGCTTTGGGAGATGTTTTTGTTTATGATCTGAGAGGAAGGTTGCTTTATGAAAACAAAAACACAGACAAAAATGAATTTGTGATACCCAATTTGAATTCTGGTGATCAGTTTTTGATTGTTGTCGTACAATTGGCAAATGGCAAATGGGTCAGCAAGGAAATCGTTTTTTAGAACACAGTCCCACTATTAATTTAATCCCATCCTGAAAAACAGGATGGGATTTTTTTTGATCCCAGATATATTTATTTAATAATTTTTATAAAATAGTCCGATTTGTCAGTTCGAGCGCAGTAGAGAACCACTAGAGCATCTCGACTGCGCTAGATGTGACAAAAATAGTATTGGACTATATTGTAGAGGTTTTGGGTATTAATTAGTGTTAATTTGTGCTCTTTTTTTGTAAAAAGTATGCTGCAACTTTGCAGACTCTCCGTATGCTAACCAAATTTTATAGAGGTTTATTTGTTTTATTCTGTTACAAAGTCTTAAAATTTTGTATTACTAAAAATTATTTAACATATAATACTGTGAATCATTTTTTATATAAATGGATTACAAATTTTTAATTTAACATTTGTTTATCTAATAAAATATAACTTTTATCGATATATTGGAGAATATTAGTTTTAACTTTGTTAAAATTTCTTTAGGTGCTTATTATAAAGTATTTGCACTTATTTCTAATGGCAATGCCAACTGATTAAATCAGGTTCGTTAGTAAAAAATAAATAATTCTAATTATGAAATTAAAATTACTTTCCGTACTGTTGATTCTATTACTATGTCAAAGCGCCAGTTTTGCTCAATGTACTTTTGCCAATCAACCTTTTATCGCTACGCCCACCGTTCAGTCCATTTGTTACAATACCGAAGTTATTTCCCCCAATGTAGGTGAGGTGGCTACTGCCGGAGTAACTGTTGGGACTTATGTCGCTGTAAATGTGATAAAGGGTTACACCTATGCGATAAAAACAACAAATACAGATTTAGGTTTTATAAAAAGAGTCACGCTTTTTGAGAGTACTGCAACGGGTACAAGTCTTGCAACAGCAATTTCATCGACAAATACTACTGCTATTTCTCTAGGTTGGACGGCCACTTTTACGGGTGTTTTGTATGTTCAATTCAACAATGATTCAAATGCTTGTGCTGCGAGCACAAGTGCCGACACTATTACGATTGCTTATACCGGAGGTAATGATACAGGCGATTCTCAATTGGCTTATGGAGTCAATTCTTGGATTGGACATGTTTATAATTTTTCGAATACGGTAGGAGTTCCACCAAATGATGCTAATGCTTTTTCTAATTATTTGGGTTATTTTAATCAAACAAATACAGTTACTGGTACAACAACATCATTTAGTCAAAATTACGGAGGGAGTGACACTTGTTTTCCGTATGTAGCTGATGGTGCTCCGGCAACTTTTAGAACGGATACCTATGCAGTAAAATACAGGATGCGTTCTACGTTGAATGGCTGTTATTTAGTGAAAATTGATGGGGATGATGGTGTTCGATTGACTGTAGATGGCGTTAAAGTATTTGATGCCTGGATTCAGCAGGGAACAGCAACTTATGATAATGTTTTAGTTTATCTTGATGCAAGTAAGAATGGAGGTACTGGAACTGATTTGTTGTTTGAATACTATGAAAAAAACGGAGGAAATGTTTCTAATTTCACCATGACACCTTTTGTGGCTGGTTCCAATTCGGTAACAGCGCCCTCGCCTTTTGCTGTTTGCAGTGGTGCTTCGCCAGGAGTTATTGATGGTTCTGCGTTTGTCTATAATGGAGCAACGGTTAATCCAACGATAAAATTTCAATGGCAATCGTCACCTGATAATAGTACTTGGAACAATATTTCTGGAGCGACTTCAGAGGATTATACACCGCCGGCCATTACAACTACCACCGTGAATGTGACGGTTTATTATAGGAGAGTAGTTTCGGCAGTTGCTGCTGCGGCGTCCAGTTGTGTTTATACTAGTAATTCGATAGCCATTACTACCAGTCCCGTGGGAACCATACCGGTACCGTTTGCTAATGCAGCTACAGGGGTTACCTGTTCGCAAATTAATGCCAATTGGTCTCCATCTGCCAATGCTTCAAGTTATTTAATTGATGTAGCGACAGATACTGGTTTTGCGAGTATTCTTCCTTTATATAATAATCTAAATGTTGGGGATGTAACGACTTATACTATTACGAATTTACCACCTTCTTCTACTTATTATTATAGAGTTCGTGCGATGAATGGTTGCAGTACAACAGCAAGTTCGGGAACGATATCGGCTACAACATTGGCATTTGTACCAACAACACAGGTAGGAAGTAATTATCAAATATGTATTGACAGCCCTACTTTAAATACAAGGACTACTGCCTCTATCAATTCTGGACAATATGTTTTACTCGATGTGGTGCAAGGATTTGGGTATACATTTTCTGTAGGGGATGTTTTTTCTGGACTAAACGAAAGTTTAAATATTTTGGATGCCAGTACTAATAATAATGTGAGTCCTACGGCATTTTCAACTGCTGCTGCTGGAACATCTTTGAACTGGACTGCCACATTTTCGGGACAAATAAAAATAGTTCTTTCCAGTAGTGATTGTTCAAATACAGGAGCAACAGGGGGGGCATTGCAATTAAAATTAAATACTGTTGGTGACACATTAGATTCTCAAACTATTTTTGGTGATAATGCTTGGATAGGATATGTGTACAATTGGACAGTAGGTCCTCCTCCAGGAGGCGCATCACCAAATACACTGACAACAAGTCTTCCTTTTGTAACTGCCAATTATGCTGGTTATTATAATGAGCCTGAGACTATTTTATCCCAAGGTTTTGGCGGTGATACGGGTTGTTTCCCTGTACTAACGGCTGAAGTGAATAGAACAAATGTTTACGCAGATAAATTTGCAGTTCGTTATAGAATGAAATCAACTAAAGTTGGTTGTTATTTGGCAAACATGAATGGTGATGATGGATTTCGTTTGTATGTAGATGGTACATTGGTTTTTAATTCATGGGGTGATAAAGGCAATACAACTTTTGGTAATGTTTTAATATATTTGACAGGTTCTAGTGAGTTGGTTTTTGATTATTATGAGAATGCTGGAGGGAATGTTGTTGGTTTTAGTATGACTCCTTTTGTTGCTAGTTCGAATACAATAACAGCTCCAACTCCTGCATTGGTTTGTAGTGGAACCACTCCAAATACTATAATAGGTACACTTACTTACAATGGTGCAACAGTTAATCCGACCATTAATTTCCAATGGCAATCGTCACCAGACAATACAAATTGGACTGATATACCTAGTGCAACCTTACAAAATTATACACCAGTTGCTGTAACTACAACAACATCAAATGTTACTGTTTATTACCGAAGAATTGTGGTCGGCTCAAGCGCGGCTACCTCGGGTTGTACCTATACTAGTAATGTGATTTCCATAACTACGAGTCCGGGGATAGCAGCAGCACCATCCTCTCCTTTTGGTTCTGGAGCAGCTTGTACTCAAATTACGGCTAATTGGTCGGCTTCGGTTGATGCGACAAGCTACCGATTGGATGTCTCAGCAGTAAATACTTTTGCAAGTTTTGTTGCGGGGTATAATAATTTGAATGTTGCCAATGTAACTGCTTATCCTATAACGGGATTAACAGCAGGTGTAACTTATTATATTAGAGTTCGCGCTGTAAATGGCTGTGGTACAAGTTCCAATTCTGTTACAGCAACCTTTTCAACGTTGTCTGCAACACCAGCCACACCAGGAACAGTAAGTGGAACAGCAGCACAATGTCCATCATTGACTGGACAGGTTTACAGTATAGTAGCGGTGGCCAATGCGACAACTTATAGCTGGACTGTTCCAACAGGTTGGACAATAACTGCTGGAGCTGGGACTACAAGTATTACGGTATCTACTGGTACAACAGGTGGAAACATAAGTGTTACAGCTGGGAATAGCTGTGGTACAAGTGCAGTTAAAACTCTCGCAGTTACGGTAGGAACTACCACTAGCGTAGGCGGAACTTTGAATGGCAGCACAACGGTCTGTGCGGGAACAAACAGTACTTTATTGTCACTAGCAGGATTTACTGGAACTATTCAGCGTTGGGAATCTTCAACTGATAATTTTGTTTCGGTTGTTAATTCTATAGGAAATCTAACCGCAACTTACACAGCAACAAACTTAAGTACGACTACTCAATATAGAGTTGTTGTAAAAAATGGTACAAGTTGTGCTGTAAATTCTTCAACTGCGGCTATTGCGATTACACCTAGTTTGACAGCAGTAGGTGTTACACCAAACATTCCTCAATCATTTTGCAGTAATAGTGCTGGAACACTTTTGGCAGCAACAATTACAGGCGGCGGAGTTACGACCAATCAATGGGGAAAACGTTCAGTATCGGGTGGAGCAATTACAGCAATTACAGGCCAGACAGGACCAACATATACTCCAACAGGAGCAGGCTTAACAGCAGGAACTTGGTTTGTGGTTTGTACATCTACTCCAACTTGTGGTAGTCCGATAATTTCAAATGAGGTTCTGGTTGTGGTCAACGCCCTACCAACAGCCCCAACGATAAGTTCCAAAACAGACATAAGCTGTACAGTAAGTACCGGCAGTGTTACTTTGGGAGGCTTACCTAGTGGTACATGGACAATTAATCCTGGTCCTGGCGCAATTTCAGACACAGGAACCTCTTATACCGTTACAGGTTTGGCTGTAAACAGTTATACCTTTACGGTAGCAGACGGAAATGGTTGTCCATCAGCACCATCGGCTTTTGTTTCGATATTGGACTCCTCGTCTACAACTTGGAACGGTACAACTTGGACTAACGGAACTCCTAATTCAAGTAAAAGCGCCATAATTGCGTCAGTAACTCCAAACCAGCCATTTACTGCCGATATTGCAGCCTGTGCTTTGACAGTTGATGCGGGTATAATTGTAACGGTTCCATCAGGAGTTACATTAACAATCACTAATGCGGTAACGACCAACGGTCAATTAATTTTCCAGAACGACGCGAGTTTGGTACAAGATGCAGCTACTACTACCAACTCAAATTCGGGAGCTATTGAATACCAGCGTAGCTCGGCACCGATGAAGAATTTCGATTATACGTATTGGTCTTCACCGGTTACGGGACAAAGTGCGCTCGGATTGTCTCCCAATACCTTTCCTGATAAGTATTTTAAGTATAACGGAACTGCTAATGCTTGGGTTTTTTATAATGGAATAATGACGCCGGGAGTGGGCTATATTATCCGCACGCCCAAAGGGGGTATCTGGCCCAATGGAGAAAATGTTGTTTTCCCATACTCACAGCCCGTTGCATTCAAAGGAGTTCCCAACAATGGGGATTACAGCTATGCAGTAGGACCCAACGAATTCAATTTGGTAGGAAATCCTTATCCATCGGCTATAGATGCAGATGAGTTTATGAATGTCAATAGCGATTTATATGCTAGCGGATTGTATTTCTGGACGCACATTACGCCAATAGCGACAAGCGGTCCGAGTTATCAATCAAGTGATTATGCTACTTATAATGGATCAGGTGGAACAGCTGCTTCTACAGGGGGTGCTCCACCATCAGGTCAAATAGCTGCCGGCCAATCGTTTTTTGTGGGTAGTGCTAATATAACAGGCAGTAGTTTTAAATTTACCAACTCGATGCGGGTAGCGGGAAATAACAGTCAGTTTTTCAAAATGTCGAAGACCAAGAAATCGGCAGCAATTGAGAAAAACAGGGTCTGGTTGAACTTGACTAACTCAGGAGGAGCCTTCAAGCAATTGTTGGTTGGTTATATCGCCGGAGCTACCGATGATGTGGATAAATTATACGATGCGGCAAATTTTAACGGCAATACGTATGTTAATTTTTACAGTCTCAATAATGGGAAGAACTATACGATTCAGGGACGAGCAGTGCCTTTTAAAGCCACAGACGAAGTACCATTAGGATATAAAAGCACCATTGAAGGGCCTTTTGAAATAGGTATTGCAAACAGAGACGGTCTATTGGCCAATCAGGAGATTTGGCTGGAGGACAAGAAAACGGCAGTGATGCATGATTTGACCAAAGGGAGTTACAGCTTTACAGCAATAAAAGGCACCGAAAACGATCGTTTTGTGTTGAAATACACCAACAAGACCTTGGGCACCGATGACCATGAAATTGTTGAAAAAGCGTTGAATGTATATGTAAAAAACAAGAAAATCACGATAGTTTCTACAGCCGAAGCTTTGGGAGATGTTTTTGTTTATGATCTGAGAGGAAGGTTGCTTTATGAAAACAAAAACACAGACAAAAATGAATTTGTGATACCCAATTTGAATTCTGGTGATCAGTTTTTGATTGTTGTCGTACAATTGGCAAATGGCAAATGGGTCAGCAAGGAAATCGTTTTTTAGAACACAGTCCCACTATTAATTTAATCCCATCCTGAATAAACAGGATGGGATTTTTTTTGAGTGTTAATTTCAAGATGAAGGTTTTTATTTGTCTGGTAGTTGCTTACTCTAATCTATACAATTATTCTTATAAAAGTATTAAGAAAAACAAGTTATTAGTGTAAGAGTGGAACTTTGTGAATAATTTTGTTATTACATTAATTTTTAATTTTTAATTTTGCATGTATAAATATCTGTGTTTGAATAGGTATAATGGAATTTAACATAAAAAAACAAACTTATTTTTATTAATAGCATATAAATTATAGTTTCTTTTATTTTTTAAATCATCCTTCAAATTCCCCCAAATACTATGAATAGAATTTTACTTTTTTTTACCGCCGTTTTTTTAGGTCCATTATTTTCTTTTGGGCAATCACAGACATTTCCTGCATCCGGAACTTTCTCGGCTCCAGCTGGTGTTGCCTCGGTCACTGCTGAGTGCTGGGGAGCGGGAGGAGGAGGAGGAGGAGCTAATTTTTTTGCAGCTGCTGGTGGTGGTGGTGGTGGTGCTTATGCTAAAAAACTTGCTATTCCCCTAGTTTTGGGAACGAGTTATACTGTTACTGTAGGTTTGGGTGGTTCAGGTGGTACAAATAGTCCTACTGACGGTTCTTCTGGCGGTTCAAGCTGGTTTGTGTCAAATGTAACAGTTCTTGCAATAGGTGGTGGTGGTGGAAAACAAGCAAGTTTTTTTGGAAATGGTGCAGGTGCTGCAGCTGTAACTTCTGGTAATGTAGGTGGATCATCTAATTTTTATGGAGGCTCTGGAGATGATGGTAATGTGGGTTCAAATTATTCGGGAGGAGGAGGAGGAGGAGCCAATTCAACTGCTAGTGGGAATCCTGCTAATCAAAATAATGGAGGTGCGCCAAATAGTGACGGTGGAAAAGGAGGTGATGGAGTTACAACAAATACGATAAGTAATCCTGGTTTAATCACTGGTGGCGGTGGAGGTGGTGCAGGTTATACACATGCTGGAGGTAAGGGTGGAGATGGTCAGGTAAAAATTTCTTGGACTTGCCCTACATATAGTCTTACAGGTGTTTCAGTTTCTCCAACTACTGTGTGTTCAGGAAGTACCACTACAATTAATTTAACAGGATCAGCCGCAGGGCTTCCAAAAGGAATTTATACAGTTACTTATGATGCTGGTTCAGCTACCAATTTAACTGCTACTATGACTGTTACAACAGCTGGTGCAGGTAGTTTTACTTCAGCGGTTTTAAGTACTGCTGGGGCAAATGCTATAAAGATAACAAAATTAGAATCAGGCCCAGTAGGAGGTTCATGTCCTGTTACTATTTCTATTACTACTACCGTAACAGTAAGAGCGTTATTTACTTCGGGAGCTATCAATACTACAGGAGAAACGATTTGTAACGGAGGTACACCAGCTACAACTATTGGAAGTGCCACAGCAGCCAGTGGCGGGGATACTACAATTACCTATTCATGGAGATCTTCTGCTGATGGTTATGTGGCTGCTATATCCGGAGCTACAAGTGCTAGCTATTTACCGCCATCAGGCTTGACAACAACAACTAGTTACCGCCGTTATGCTAAAGACGGAACTTGTAACACTACTCCGTTAGTCGCTACAGGAACTTGGACCGTAACAGTAAGAGCTTTATTTACTTCAGGAGCTATCAATACAACAGGCGAAACGATTTGTAATGGAGGTACACCAGCAACTACTGTAGGCAGTGCAACAGCAGCCAGTGGAGGTGATACTACAATTACCTATTCATGGAGATCTTCTGCTGATGGTTATGTGGCTGCGATATCCGGAGCTACAAGTGCTAGCTATTTACCACCATCAGGCTTGACAACAACAACTAGTTACCGCCGTTATGCTAAAGACGGAACTTGTAACACTACTCCATCAGTAGCTACAGGAACTTGGACCGTAACAGTAAGAGCTTTATTTACTTCAGGAGCTATCAATACAACAGGCGAAACGATTTGTAACGGAGGTACACCAGCAACTACTATTGGAAGTGCAACAGCAGCCAGTGGAGGTGATACTACAATTACCTATTCATGGAGGTCTTCTGCTGATGGTTATGTGGCTGCTATATCCGGAGCTACAAGTGCTAGCTATTTACCACCAACAGGCTTGACAACAACAACTAGTTACCGCCGTTATGCTAAAGACGGAACTTGTAACACTACTCCGTTAGTCGCTACAGGAACTTGGACCGTAACAGTAAGAGCTTTATTTACTTCAGGAGCTATCAATACAACAGGCGAAACGATTTGTAATGGAGGTACACCAGCAACTACTATAGGCAGTGCAACAGCAGCCAGTGGAGGTGATACTACAATTACCTATTCATGGAGGTCTTCTACTGATGGTTATGTGGCTGCTATATCCGGAGCTACAAGTGCTAGCTATTTACCACCAACAGGCTTGACAACAACAACTAGTTACCGCCGTTATGCTAAAGACGGAACTTGTAACACTACTCCGTTAGTCGCTACAGGAACTTGGACCGTAACAGTAAGAGCTTTATTTACTTCAGGAGCTATCAATACAACAGGCGAAACGATTTGTAACGGAGGTACACCAGCAACTACTATTGGAAGTGCAACAGCAGCCAGTGGAGGTGATACTACAATTACCTATTCATGGAGGTCTTCTGTTGATGGTTATGTGGCTGCGATATCCGGAGCTACAAGTGCTAGCTATTTACCGCCATCAGGCTTGACAACAACAACTAGTTACCGCCGTTATGCTAAAGACGGAACTTGTAACACTACTCCATCAGTAGCTACAGGAACTTGGACCGTAACAGTAAACCCAAATATACCAGCCAGTGTCAATATATCGGCGTTACCATTGGGGGCAATTTGTGCAGGAACATCGGTAACTTTTACCGCTGCACCAACTAACGGAGGAACAACACCAACCTATAAATGGTACAAAGGAGGGGTTTTAATTCCAAGTGAAACAGCAGATACATATACAACAACTACTTTGGCAAATGGAGACGCAATTACTTGCGAAATGACATCGAATGCTACTCCTTGTTTAACAGGAAGCCCAGCAATTTCAAATGTTGTGACTATGACAGTCAACGCCCTACCAACAGCCCCAACGATAAGTTCCAAAACAGACATAAGCTGTACAGTAAGTACCGGCAGTGTTACTTTGGGAGGCTTACCTAGTGGTACATGGACAATTAATCCTGGTCCTGGCGCAATTTCAGACACAGGAACCTCTTATACCGTTACAGGTTTGGCTGTAAACAGTTATACCTTTACGGTAGCAGACGGAAATGGTTGTCCATCAGCACCATCGGCTTTTGTTTCGATATTGGACTCCTCGTCTACAACTTGGAACGGTACAACTTGGACTAACGGAACTCCTAATTCAAGTAAAAGCGCCATAATTGCGTCAGTAACTCCAAACCAGCCATTTACTGCCGATATTGCAGCCTGTGCTTTGACAGTTGATGCGGGTATAATTGTAACGGTTCCATCAGGAGTTACATTAACAATCACTAATGCGGTAACGACCAACGGTCAATTAATTTTCCAGAACGACGCGAGTTTGGTACAAGATGCAGCTACTACTACCAACTCAAATTCGGGAGCTATTGAATACCAGCGTAGCTCGGCACCGATGAAGAATTTCGATTATACGTATTGGTCTTCACCGGTTACGGGACAAAGTGCGCTCGGATTGTCTCCCAATACCTTTCCTGATAAGTATTTTAAGTATAACGGAACTGCTAATGCTTGGGTTTTTTATAATGGAATAATGACGCCGGGAGTGGGCTATATTATCCGCACGCCCAAAGGGGGTATCTGGCCCAATGGAGAAAATGTTGTTTTCCCATACTCACAGCCCGTTGCATTCAAAGGAGTTCCCAACAATGGGGATTACAGCTATGCAGTAGGACCCAACGAATTCAATTTGGTAGGAAATCCTTATCCATCGGCTATAGATGCAGATGAGTTTATGAATGTCAATAGCGATTTATATGCTAGCGGATTGTATTTCTGGACGCACATTACGCCAATAGCGACAAGCGGTCCGAGTTATCAATCAAGTGATTATGCTACTTATAATGGATCAGGTGGAACAGCTGCTTCTACAGGGGGTGCTCCACCATCAGGTCAAATAGCTGCCGGCCAATCGTTTTTTGTGGGTAGTGCTAATATAACAGGCAGTAGTTTTAAATTTACCAACTCGATGCGGGTAGCGGGAAATAACAGTCAGTTTTTCAAAATGTCGAAGACCAAGAAATCGGCAGCAATTGAGAAAAACAGGGTCTGGTTGAACTTGACTAACTCAGGAGGAGCCTTCAAGCAATTGTTGGTTGGTTATATCGCCGGAGCTACCGATGATGTGGATAAATTATACGATGCGGCAAATTTTAACGGCAATACGTATGTTAATTTTTACAGTCTCAATAATGGGAAGAACTATACGATTCAGGGACGAGCAGTGCCTTTTAAAGCCACAGACGAAGTACCATTAGGATATAAAAGCACCATTGAAGGGCCTTTTGAAATAGGTATTGCAAACAGAGACGGTCTATTGGCCAATCAGGAGATTTGGCTGGAGGACAAGAAAACGGCAGTGATGCATGATTTGACCAAAGGGAGTTACAGCTTTACAGCAATAAAAGGCACCGAAAACGATCGTTTTGTGTTGAAATACACCAACAAGACCTTGGGCACCGATGACCATGAAATTGTTGAAAAAGCGTTGAATGTATATGTAAAAAACAAGAAAATCACGATAGTTTCTACAGCCGAAGCTTTGGGAGATGTTTTTGTTTATGATCTGAGAGGAAGATTGCTTTATGAAAACAAAAACACAGACAAAAATGAATTTGTGATACCCAATTTGAATTCTGGTGATCAGTTTTTGATTGTTGTCGTACAATTGGCAAATGGCAAATGGGTCAGCAAGGAAATCGTTTTTTAGAACACAGTCCCACTATTAATTTAATCCCATCTTGTTTATTCAAGGTGGGATTTTTTTATTAATGAACAATCTAACTGCGATTTTTGTCTTGAATTATTATAAAGAAATTTCATATGAATTGTTTTATTATTTATAATATTTCTTATATTGTGCACATATTACGTATTTACACATGGTATTCATTCTAATTTTTTAAAGGTTATTTATGAAGCAAATCGTTTTACTTTTATCCATTCTTTTTTTAAAATCTTTTGGATTTTACGGACAATCTATTTTTTTCAATCCAATTACTGACATTAACCCAAATCTTTCAAACCCTTATACCAATGGGCAAACAGTTGACCCAAATTGCATGGTTTCTGGCATCAGTAGAGGTAACGGAATTTTTGGAAAAAACGCTAATAATAGGTATGATGCCACAAGTTGGAGTTCTACAAATTTAGATTCCAGTAAATACTATGAGTTTTCGATAAATCCAATAGCTGGGAAAAAAATTGATTTTTTGAGTTTTTCTTTTGTAGGACAGGTTTCTGCAAATGGTCCAACACAATTTGCTTTTCGTTCTAGTATAGATGGTTTTGCTACGGATATTGGCACTATTGTAGCTGCAGGTTCTACAGTATCTTTGTCTAATACTGTTTTTCAAAATAGAACAACGACAACAACTTTTAGGATTTATGCTTGGGAGGCAATGGCCGGTACAGGAACTTTTAGTATCAATAGTTTTAATTTCGATGGAAGTACAGGTTGTTTCATCCCAGAATCTCCCTATTTATCAGACATATCTATTTCGTGTTCATCAACATCTTTTGATGTCAATTGGATTAAGTCACTCCAAGCCGATAGTTACATTTTGGATGTTGCTACGGATTCAAGTTTTATAAACCCAGTTGCCGGATATTTCAATATGTTTTTAGCGGATATTGCAAAACAAGATGTCTCAGGGATAATTGCTGGACAAACTTATTATGTCCGTTTGCGAGCAAAGAGTGATTGTGGAATAAGTGATTATTCAAATACAAGTGTTGTTTTTTCACCAGCAACTATTTTTGATGGGATTTCTTGGGACAATGGTGTGCCTGATATCACCAAGAAAGCCATTTTTAATGGAAATGCTGTAATTACTGAGCAATTAAATGCTTGCTCTTGTCAAATCAATTCTGGAGTAAATATATCGGTAGGAATCTCAGGAGCAACAAATTCGGAAGCAATTTTGAATGTCGAGAACGGATTGAATGTTTCGGAAACTGGCTCTTTGGTCTTTGAAAATAATGCAAGTTTGATTCAAGGCAACGATGCAGCAGTGAATATAGGGAAAATTACCTACAAGCGTATTTCTGCTCCAATGAAGAATTTTGATTTTACCTATTGGTCCTCTCCTGTTACTAGCCCAATGCAAACTACAGTTGCATTGTCTCCCAATACTTTGTCAGATAAATATTTTAAATTTGATGGTGGTGCAAACAAGTGGGTTTTGTATACAGGAAGAATGGATGCTGCTGTAGGATATATTATTCGTACACCCAAAGCTGGCCGTTGGGCAAATGGAGAATTAGTAGTTTTTCCTTATTCACAGCCTGTAGCTTTTACTGGAATTCCGAATAATGGTTATTATAATTTTTTTGTTGGAGCCGATCAATATAATTTAATTGGAAATCCATACCCATCCGCTATAGATGCCGATTTGTTTATGACCAACACTAACAATTCTGCAATTATTTGTGGTTCCTTGTATTTTTGGACACATAATACAGCAATAAGTAAAAGTGGTTCTAGTTATATTTATCAATCAAATGATTATGCTGTTTATAACTTAACAGGAGGAACAAAAGGAGCGCCGACAGGCGGTCCGGCTCCATCCGGTCAAATAGCTGCAGGTCAATCTTTTTTTGTGGGTAGCAAAGCAGCAGGGGCTATTGAATTTAACAATTCGATGCGGATTCCGGATGCGACCTCCAACGCACAATTTTACAAGATGTCCAAGACAAAGAAAGAATCAGGTATTGAGAAGAATAGGGTTTGGCTGAATCTGACCAATGCAGGAGGCGCATTCAAGCAACTGTTGGTTGGTTATATCACCGGAGCTACCAATGGTGTGGATAATTTGTATGATGGTGCGAGTTTTGACGGGAATACCTATATTGATTTTTACAGTATTATTAAAGAGGCCAATTTCACGATACAAGGTCGCGCATTGCCTTTCATGAAAACAGATGAAGTAGCTTTGGGATACAAAACGGCAATAGAAGGCACATTTACAATAAGCATCATTCAAACTGATGGGATTTTGAGTAACCAAGCAGTTTTTTTAGAAGATAAAAGTCTGAATGTTTTTCATAATTTAAAAGAAGGCCCTTATACTTTCACTACTTTGAAAGGAACGTTCAACGATCGTTTTGTATTGGTTTATGTTGATAAAACGGTTGCGGTTGGCCCTCCGGTAGAAGTATTAGATCCAAGTTTAGGAAATCTGGATTATAGCAAATCTAGAAACCAAGTTGCTGTATCGGTAGACAATCACCAAATTACCATTAACTCTTTTGAGGAAACGATTGCCAAAGTGATGGTTTATGATTTGAGAGGAAGGTTGCTTTATGAAAAAATCGAAGTAAACAGAAATGAATTTGTAGTTTCTAATATTGTCAGTGGCAAACAAATACTAGTTGTAGTTACAGAATTGAGCAACGGATTGAAAAAGGCTAACGAAATTATTTTTTAGAATAAATTTAATTCTAAAAAAAATAACCCCATTTTCATATTGAAAATGGGGGTTACAAATTATTTCAAAAAGGATTACTTTCCTTTTATAGAAGCTTCTAAATTTTTCTCAATTGTATGTCCAGGTCTTGTCCATTTTGGTTTTTCTCCAAGAGATTCAAATTGTGAATCTGCTGCTTCGACTGTTGGGCGTTGTGCTGCTTTTTTAAATGGTTGTTGAGGTTTTAAACCCAATAAATCAAACATTTTCATGTCTTCATTGACATCAGGATTTGGAGTGGTTAGTAATTTATCTCCAGCAAATATAGAATTAGCCCCAGCCAAAAAGCACATGGCTTGACCTTCTCTACTCATGTTCATTCTTCCTGCCGATAAACGAACTTGTGTATTGGGCATCACAATTCTGGTGGTAGCAACCATTCGAATCATTTCCCAAATTTCTACTGGTTTTTCGTTTTCCATAGGTGTGCCTTCTACAGCGACTAATGCATTGATCGGCACCGATTCTGGTTGTGGGTTTAATGTAGAAAGAGCCACTAGCATTCCCGCTCTGTCTTCGATACTTTCACCCATTCCTATAATTCCACCGCTACAAACAGTAACGCTAGTTTTACGAACATTTTCTATGGTTTGTAAGCGATCTTCAAATCCACGAGTTGATATTACTTCTTTGTAATAATCTTCTGAAGTGTCTAAGTTATGATTGTATGCATATAAACCCGCTTCTGCCAATCGTTGCGCTTGGTTTTCGGTAATCATACCCAAAGTGCAACAAACTTCCATGTCCATTTTGTTAATGGTACGAACCATTTCCAGCACTTGGTCAAACTCAGGGCCATCTTTTACATTTCTCCAAGCAGCTCCCATACATACACGGGATGAACCTCCTGATTTAGCTTGAATAGCTTGTTCTTTTACTTGGTTTACTGACATTAAATTATTGCCTTCAACACCTGTGTTGTATCTGGCAGCTTGGGGGCAATACCCACAATCTTCAGAACATCCACCTGTTTTTATGGAAACCAAAGTTGAAACCTGAACCACGTTTGGGTCATGGTGCTCTCGATGGATTGTAGCCGCTTCAAAAAGCAAATCCATCATAGGTTTATTATAAATTGCAATAATTTCTTCTGTTGTCCAGTTGTGTTTTGTGATACTCATTGATCCTTTATTTTGATGCCCCCAAAAGTAATCAAATTGTTCTAAACAAGCAACGAGCATGTCTTAAAAAGACTTACTCTGAATAGTTTTAAAAAGTAGTTTAATCGGCTACAAATTTGTCATTATAATACAACATTAATAGCATCGTAACAATTACCGAAGAGGCAATTCCCTCAAAAAACAAGGTAAAACAATACATATTAATTGACGGATGTCCTCCAAATAGAAAGGTTTCGGATAAATTTTGGATGTAAGCATCTCCACCTCTCATGTAACTATAAATTAACAACCCAAGAATGCATAAAAAAACACCAACAACCGAAGTAACCGTTGCGGCTATCGCATTGGGGACAAATTTTTTCTTGCCATGTGCAATCCTAGACTTTAAAGTGTCATTTACAGCATAAATGATAAAAAACACATTGAATAATCTCAAATAGAAAAGATCAGATAATCCTAAGAATTCCATTAGAAGAAAATAAGTACCTACAGTTATAAAAATAAAGAACCCATTTTTAATTTCTTTTTTTACTTTCATTTTTTCATTTTTTTTAAGTTAGAATAGAATATGTAATTGAAAGTCAAGTAGTTTGATATAAATTTACAAAAAAAAAGAATACGAATAATAAAAATGATTTAAGAGGGTTTTGTCCCTAATACTTTCAATGGGGATGTTATTTATTTAATTTGGAATTGCTGAGGCAGTTTTTTAATTGAGATAGAATGAATCTCAATTGTTGTCAAAATAAGTCAAAGCTGCAATTTTGTCTTTCTCTATTTGTTCTTTCAAAAGCGTAACGGATTCAAATTTTACTTCAGATCGAATTCTTTCTAAAATAGAAACCGTGATTTTTTGATCGTATAAATCTTCATTAAAATCGAAGTAATTGATTTCAATGGTTTGAATTTTGCCTTCAACTGTTGGATTAAAACCAATATTCATCATTCCGAAAACAGTTTTTGAGCCGAATGTACTTTTTACAATATAAACTCCATTTTGAGGAATTAGTTTAAAATTTTCTTTAATTTTTAGATTGGCTGTTGGAAAGCCAATTGTTCTTCCTAACTGTTTTCCTTTGATTATTGTTCCAGTTAGTGAATAATTATAACCAAGATATTCATTTGCCAAAGCTACATTCCCTTCAATTAAAGCGTTTCTGATTTTGGTAGAACTTACCGATACTTCCTTTATCTCTTGAGCTGATATTTCTTCAACCTCAAAATCATATTGTTTTCCAAAAGCAATCAAATCATCAATATTGGCTGTTCTGTTTCGGCCAAATCGATGATCGTGACCAATTATTATTTTATGAATGTGAAATTGATCGATTAATACATTCTGCACAAATTCATCGGCAGTTAATCTCGAAAAACTTTCGTCAAAAGGATGAATGACTAAGTTTTCAATTCCAATTGCTTCCAATAATTCAATCTTTTCATCAATGGTATTGAGTAATTTTATATCTGAATCCTCTTGGAGCACCATGCGTGGATGCGGAAAAAAAGTAAGTACAACACTTTCAAATTTCCCGTTCTCGGTATTTTGAGTTAATTTTTCCAAGATTTTCTTGTGTCCAAAATGTACACCGTCAAAAGTACCTAAAGTAAGTATCGTTTTTTTTACAGTTCCGTTTGTTGAAACTTGGAAATCGTTTATAGAATGAAAAATCTTCAAAGTGCTTTTTTTTAATAATTTGCAAATTTATACTATCTATTCTAAAAAGAGCATAAGAGGTTTCTAATTTATGCTTTTTTGGCAATTATATTTAAAAATAGTGGTTAAAAAAAGTGTTTATTAGTTTCAATTTGTGGTGTTTTCTTAAAACAATTCTAAATTGTTGCTTATTCCTTTTAAAAATATTTAATTTTGCTGTTCAAAATTTATGGAAATGAATAGATTACTACTTTTTATTGGAGTTTTTGTCTTTGGTTTTATAGGATATTCACAAGAGAAAAACTTTTGGAAAGAAGTTGGTAGTTCTCAGATTTCTTATTCTCAAAGACTTGAAAACAAATCAACGGATGCGAATCAAAAATTGTTTTTTCAACTCAATGAAGGGGAATTTAAACAGTCATTAAATGGTTTGTATGGTAAATCCAATATAGATAAAGGAGTTCGAATTTCTATACCTAACAATACTGGCAAAATAGAACAATTTGTAGTGGTAGAATCATCTAATTTTGATCCTGAATTGCAAGCACAATATCCCGAAATCAGAGCTTTTTCCGGAATTGGAATTACAGACCCTAAAGCTTCAATCAATTTTAGCATTTCCCCAAATGGAATTCAAACTATGGTTTTAAGAGGAGATAGCGGTTCGGAATTTATTGAGCACTTGGCTGATAATAAATCATTATATGTAGTTTTGACTTCAAAGAGCAGGGACAAAGGCATTTTGCCCTTGACATGTAAAACGGAGGATGTGAGAATGAATAAGGATTTGGTAAAAAAAACAAGTTTATTGAAATCAAATAATGGTGTTTTTAAAACCATGCGATTGGCACTTTCTTGTACAGGTGAATATGCCCAATATTTTGGAGGAACAGTTGCGGGTGCTTTGGCAGGAATGAATGCTACAATGAGCAGAGTTAATGGTATTTTTAATAAAGATTTGGCTCTAAAGTTGATTATTATTGGCAATGACACCAATATTATTTATACTAATCCTGTTACGGATCCATATTCGGATGCTACCCAAGGTGTAACTACTGTTTCTGGTTGTACCGGGGACTGCCCGGATACTTGGAATGAAGAAGTGCAAAGTACAATAACGAATAAGATTGGGGAAGGCAATTATGATATTGGCCAATTATTTGGAGCTTCAGGAGGTGGAGGTAATGCCAGTTGCATTGGCTGCGTTTGTGATCCATTGTCTAGTACAATTTCAAAACCAGTTTATAGTTTAGGCAAAGGCAGTGGCTATACCTCTCCAGCAGATAGTAAGCCAGAAGGAGATACATTTGATATTGATTTTGTGGCGCACGAAATGGGTCATCAGTTGGGAGCCAATCACTCTTTTTCTTTTGAGGTAGAAGGAACAGGTGTGAGTGTAGAACCAGGCAGTGGTTCTACAATTATGGGCTATGCAGGTATTACTGATTATAATGTTCAAAGCCAGTCGGATGATTATTTTACCTATGCCAGTATTTTACAAATTCAGGATAATTTGGCTACTAAATCTTGTCCTATTAGTACAGCATTGACCAATCAAACCCCAACAGTAAATGCAGGATTAGATTATACCATACCAAAAAATACTGCTTTTGTATTGAAAGGTGCAGGATCGGATCCGAATGGAAATAAAATGACTTATTGTTGGGAACAATACAATTCGGCAGACAGTAGTCAGAGTGACGGAAACAGTATTGCATATGATACAAAACCCAATGGACCCAATTTCAGATCGGTTTTGCCGAGCAGTTCTTCAAATCGATACATGCCTGCCTTAAATAAAGTTTTGGTAGGTCAATTGAGTTCAACATGGGAGTCGGTTTCTTCTATAGCGAGAACAATGACATTTGCTTTTACCGCTAGAGAAAATGCCGCTATCGGTTTAGGACAAACCAATACGGATATTATGAATGTCACAGTGAATGCAACTAAGGGACCATTTACCATCACTTCTCAAAATGCAACTGATGCTAGTTGGGTTTTAGGGTCTTCACAAACTATTACTTGGAATGTTAACGGGACAACTTCTTTAGTAGGTTCTGCCAATGTAAATATTAAATTATCTACAGATGGAGGTTTGACTTTTCCAACTGTTTTGGCTGCAAATACACCAAATGATGGCTCAGAGGTTGTAACTGCGCCAATGACGGCGGCTAAGAACTGTAGAATTTTGATTGAGCCTACTGCAAATATTTATTATGCCGTAAACAGTAAGCCTTTTGCATTGGGATACGCTATAGCAACTTCGTGTAGTTCTTATACATTTGCCGCGCCATTTGCTATTCCGGAATCAGCAACTTTTGCTGAAAAAACGATAGTGGTTCCTGCTTCTTCAACAGAAATTGTAGATGTAAATGTAAACGTAAAGTTCACACATACTTATCTGGGAGATGTTTTAATAGAAATGGTGAGTCCAACTGGAACGACAGTAAAGTTATTTGATGGTTCCTGTGGTGCGACCGATAGCAGCCTGACTATTACCTATGATGATTTAGGAGACGCCCTTACTTGTGGGGAGACTATTCAGCAAACGGTTGCACCCGCTCAACTGTTGTCTGCTTTTAATGGAGAAAATCCCCAAGGCACTTGGAAACTAAGAGTTAGAGACAAAGGTGTTGGCGACACTGGAACTTTGGATTCGGCTTCTATAACCATATGCTCCAGTGCTTATAATACTTTGGCTACCCCAAGTTTTGATATAACAGATTTTGTATTGTATCCCAATCCGAATAAAGGAAATTTCGCAATTCGCTTTGCAAGTCCAAATACAACAGACATTCAAGTTTTGGTAAATGATATGTTAGGGCGAAAAATATATCAAAGAAAATATAAAAATACGGGCGATTTCAATGAAAACATTCAGTTGGTTAATGCGCCTGTTGGTGCTTATATAGTTACGGTTATTGATGGAGATCGAAAAGGGGTTTCTAAAATTATAGTCGAATAATTTGATTTTAAGTTTATAAAAAAGGGAGGCAAATTTGATTGTCTCCCTTTTTTTATTTTCCGTTAAAGGTTGTCATAGTGTTTTCCAGTCCAGCTGCTCCGAATGATTTTATAATTTCGGAAGCCAGCTCGAGCCTTTCGGGAAGTTTTGCTTTTTCAGTATCATCCCAGTCGCCAAGAACATAATCGACTTGCTGTCCTTTTTTGAATTCATCACTGATGCCAAAACGGAATCGGGTGTATTCTTGTGTATTCAGAACGAGATTGATGTTTTTGAGTCCGTTGTGTCCTCCGTCGCTGCCCTTTTTTCGGATGCGAATGGTTCCGAATGACAAGTTTAAATCATCGGTAATTATAAAAATATTTTCCAGTGGAATATTTTCTTTGTCCATCCAATATTTTACGGCTTTTCCGCTCAAATTCATATAAGTATTGGGCTTCAGAAGCAGAAAGGTTCTTCCTTTGAATTTGTATTCGGCAAGTGCGCCTAATTTTACGGTTTCGAATGAGATTCCTTCTTTCTTGGCTAGGAAATCAACGATTTTGAAACCAATGTTGTGTCGGGTGTTTACGTATTCGGAGCCGATGTTGCCAAGGCCAACGATTAAAAATTTCTTACTCACGTTTTTTATTGTTTTTTGGTGTTCGTGAACCTCCGGTTTCATATTATCTGTGTTCTCTGCTGTTTTTGGTGATGAAAACAGGTTTTGTATCCATTTTATCATGGTGCAAAAATAGGGTAAAAAGAATAAAGAGAAAAGTGTTAAGAAGAAAGAACCAAGAGAATTGAACCAAGAGAAATGTAAAATTATTCTAAATTCTAAATTTTGAATTTTTGAATTGATTTTAAGAATACTTCCAAAAATAGACGATGCTTCCCTTTTAGCCCCGATGGGAGGGAAAATCCTTTTATTTTTTCCTTTAAAAAATAAAAGATTTGGAACCCCGATAGCTATCGGGGGCGAGGAATGCATGTTTTCTAAAAATGCCCAATCTTTCGCTTCTATTCAAAAAAAAAGCACCAGTTGTGAAACTGATGCTTTTGATATAGATTGAAAAAGTATTATTTTTTCTTTTTTGCAGGAGCTTTTGCTGCTTTTGCTGCTTCTTGAGCTGCTTTCATAGCGGCACGAGAGATCTTCACTTGACAAATTACTGTATTGTCTGGAGCAAGGATTTTGAAGTTTGGTGTTGGCACTTTAGTAACATATAATTTGTTACCCATGTCAAGAGGAGTAATGTCTGCTTCAACGAAATCTGGAAGATTTTTTGGCAAAGCTCTTACTTTTAATTTACGGTTGTTAACACGTAATTCACCACCTGCTAAAACTCCTTTTGAGTTACCAGTGATTTTTACTGGAACTTCCATAGTGATTTCTTTGTCATCAAAGATTTGAAAGAAGTCAATATGTAAAATTTTGTCTGATACTGGGTGAACTTGAATATCTTGCAAAATGGCGTTGAATGATTTTCCAGTACCAAGCTCAATCACAACTGTGTGCGCGTTTGGAGTGTAAACCAAGTTCTTGAAAGCTATAACTTCCGCTTGAAAATGAACTGCCTGATTTCCTCCGTATAATACGCAAGGAACCAATCCAGCATTACGTAAGGCTTTAGTTGCTACTTTGCCCACGCTTTCTCTTTCTGATCCTTTAATTGTAATCGATTTCATTGTAAATATTTATATAGTTATTAATTAAACTCTTGTTTGTATTAGCTTTTGTTTTGGTGTAACGAATTACATTAAAAACTTCCCGCTAATGGAATTGTTGTGGTGCACCATGTGCATTACTTCGGCAAAAAGCGGTGCACAACTCACTACTCTTATTTTATTAGATTGTTTTTTTAACGGAATAGAATCGGTTACGATTAGTTCCAACAATTTTGAATTTTCTATTTTTTCGTAAGCAGCACCCGATAAAATGGCGTGCGTACAAATGGCTCTAACGCTCAAGGCTCCTTTTTCAATCATTAAATCGGCGGCTTTCGCCAAAGTTCCTCCTGTGTCAATCATGTCATCCACTAAGATTACATTTTTGCCTTTTACTTCTCCGATAAGCTCCATTGTTTCGATAACGTTGGCGGCTTTTCTTTGTTTGTAACAGATTACTACTTCAGAATTTAGGAATTTAGAATAAGCGTAAGCTCTCTTTGATCCTCCCATATCTGGTGAAGCAATCATTAAATTATCAAGACCTAAACTTTCTACGTATGGTAAAAAGATTGTGGATGCAAAAAGGTGATCTACTGGTTTCTCGAAGAATCCTTGTATTTGATCTGCATGCAAATCCATGGTCATTATTCTTGTTGCTCCTGCAGCGTCCAGTAAATTAGCTACTAGTTTGGCTCCAATCGGCACTCTTGGCTTGTCTTTTCTGTCTTGTCTCGCCCAACCGAAGTAAGGGATTACAGCAGTAATGTGTCTTGCTGAAGCGCGTTTTGCCGCGTCAATCATCAATAATAATTCCATTAAATTATCTGCAGTTGGAAAAGTGGAGCAAACAATAAAAACACGTAACCCTCTGATAGACTCTTCATAAGAAGGCTGGAATTCACCATCACTATAGGTAGACATGGTAACTTTCCCCATTGGGATACCGTATTCTTTTGCAATTTTCTCTGCAAGATATTCACTTTTTGAACAAGCAAAAATTTTAGCTTCTGGTTCTAGGTGTGACATTTAATTTGTTGTTTTGTAGTTAGTTGAGTGTTCCGTTTTTTAGGAGGTGCAAATTTATAAAATTTATTCAACTCTGAAAGGAAAAATTTAAGTATTTTTATTAGAATGTTTAAAAATATTTTTTACATTTGCACCGTGTTAAAGGAAAAGATAATTGTTAATATTGATTGTCTCTTTATTGCGTTGAAATAATTGTTTATTATTTCATGTCTAGCTAAGCCCGGATGGCGGAATTGGTAGACGCGCTGGTCTCAAACACCTGTGGGAAACCGTGCCGGTTCGACTCCGGCTCCGGGTACTTTAAAAACCTCTAAAACCTTATAAGTAAGGAATTTAGAGGTTTTTTGTTTTTAAACTTGTACAATTTTTGTATTGTTCGGTTAATAATTAGGTTATTTTGTTTTAATGAGTTCGTTTTATAATGAAAGTATAAATTATTAATTCTAAGTGTTCTCTGATTAACAGAAGGTAGAAAGGGAATATCATTATGTTACATATTGCAACATTTACTTGCCAAAACACATGGCGACAAAAATATAAAAGTATTTCAATAATCTTTCCATTTTCATACTTATCTTTCTTTTTTCATTCTTTTTCACAGCAAGATTTGACCTATATTCGACCTAGAATATTACAGTGTTTAAAAGTCATGTCTTAAAATATTACTTGAAAGCACACCCGTCTCTGTATTATAGGTTAAATCGGCTTGGTAATAACTGTCAGTGCAAATGAATAAGGCGATACCAGTTTTGTTTACCAAGACTTCTTCAGTTTCAACATCTATAACCTTGATAGTAACACTTTGAATGCCAGTTCCCCTGCCGATATTTTGATTGTTGATGTCGAAATTATTAAGTGTGAGTTTAACCGCAAGATTTGTACCTCCGGTAGTTGTTTCATCACTTATAGATTGGTTGTTGCTTCCATTAAATGTATTTGAATCAATAATGACTCCATCAGAAGTGTACTCTGCTTTAATAGCATAAGAGTTTGTAGAAACGTCGCAGGTATTTGTTATAGCATTTCCTGTAAGTAAGATTTTATATTGCTTTGGGTTCGGGTTTGTATTTTCGTTATTGTCATCACTTCCAGAGCAGGAAAGCAAAAAGATCATTAATAATGCCATTAAGAGTAATCGTAAATTTTTCATTTTTGTTAGTTTTGGTTTTAATTATTGAATCTATTTATCAAATTTTTTGTTCAGTATTTCAGATTTCTCATTTGTAGCAATTCCAGAACCAGAAACTATTAAAGCAATAGATGGAAATATAAATCCAAATAGAATCCATATCCATGAGTTACCATAATTGTATGGTGCAAGCGCATTACATAGGTTTGCACCTACCAACTTTTGAATAAACATTAATACAATCGCTGTTATTAGCATGCCTGTACTCATATAAGCGAAAGAGTATTCAGCAGTTAAGAGTAGCAAGAATACAACCCCAATGCATAATGCTTTAGTTCTTTCTTTTTTGACAGAATTATATTCAATGTAGTCTTCGCTTGTTGGAGTGATTTCAGGTGTATTTATACATTCATCAGGCTTAACTTTATAGAAGTTTGCAGTTTTCTGACTCGCTGTTCTGAAAAATCTCAACAACACGTTATTTTTTATTGACCAATTCTTAAGAGTTGACTTAATGTTTTCATCTGTTTTGTAGAGATAACAGTATATTCCAATAGCAAGAGACAGAAATAGAATTATTGTAGCCCTTTCTAATGATAACCAATCCCATATGACATAATACTCTGATAAAGGGATGCTTATTTGATTCTCGCTATAATACGCAATTAAAGCATAATCATAAGGAGCCTTAATTAGAAAGCTTAAGGGTAAACTTAATACACTAATTAGAATGATAGTGATTGGTATTTTTTTGTTCTGTATTTGATTCATGTGTAAGTTTAGTTTAAAGGTTCTGTATTAAATTCATATGTTATCTTAAACGATAACCAAATAAGCAAAAATAACACAAATTTTGACTTATCATAAATGATAATCAGAAATTTGGAAAACGCTTTGCAAATAAGGGTTGGGAAACGTATTCAGGAAATTCGAATTGAGAAAGAAATGTCTCAACAGGATTTAGCTGCCAAATGTAATTTTGAAAAAAGTAACATGTCTAGATTAGAAGCAGGAAGAGCAAATGCAACCTTAACTACTATTCAGATTGTGGCGAATGCTTTGAATGTTCCTGCAATAGAACTCTTCAGATTTAAATAAAAGGCTATTAATAATAATATTGAGAAGATTCAATTTATATTTTATTGAAAATTCATCCAGATTTAAAGCAGTCTTACGCTTTTACTATTTCAAATTAATCCTTCATTGGAAAAACTGTAATAACCATTTTTTGTAACTATTAAATGGTCAAGCAATACAATATCAAGAAATTCTGAACACTTTTTAATCTTCTTTGTCAAGGTAATATCTATATCACTTGGTTGTAATTTTCCTGAAGGGTGATTATGTGAAATGATAATTCCTGTGGAATTACATTTTAAAGCGACTGCAAAAAGTAATCTTACATCAACCACTGTTCCGGTAGTACCTCCTTTTGATAATGAATAAATCCCTAAAGTTTCATTAGACCTGTTAAGGAGAATTACTTTAAATTCTTCCTGTAATTCAATAGTATCTTTACACCATGAATTGACTAATAATTCAAAAGCAATTTGAATACTCGTTATTTTAATCTTATTGTAGTTGTTAGTTCTGTACGAGACGTGTATCTCTGCTAATTCATTAATCATAATATAAGTTTTTTATAAAAAATCCCCCTTACAATCCACTTCTCATTCTAGTGATAAGAGTACTTATGTAAAAGGGATTATTTTGGTTAATGTGTTAATGCTCCATTAGTAGAAAAAGAATTTCCTACCGGAACATTCTCCATAAAGCCTTCAATTGTTAAATTGCTCTTCTCAACTTTAGCAGTTTGATTGCCTTCTTCAACATACTGAAATCTGTGTGACAACATTACAACTTCACCTGTTTCCTTAATTACATATTTATAAGGTTCACAAGTTACTTTCTCAATCTTTCCTGATACCTCAGTTCCAATTAAAGATTGACAAGTCAGTTCATCAAACGTTGATGAAATTGATGTTTTTCTCGCAGTCATATAAAACTGCCCAGTTTCTTGGGATTTAATCACTTCAATCCCACCTTGTAGTTCCAAAACAAAGAATTCTTTTCCTTCCTCTGTTTGTCTTTTTTGATAGTTTACAATTCTTACCATTACTTTAATTTTTGAGTTAAACGTTTAAAAACAAAACAACTCTTAGGCAAAGGATAAACATAGCTATCAACTTATGTTTTCATCTGCGGACTAAAATTTATTCTGTTCTTGAAATGGGTGGGGGTCTTGTAATTGCTTTGGAGGGAGCGGGGGGGTGTTTAGTAGGGTGGTTCTCGTAAAAAAAACAACTCAAATTTTTGGTATAATAAAAAATAAATACTTTAAGCATAAATTTTAAAATATGCTTAAACTTTTACCCATAATTAAGCTCCAATTAGAGCTTCGCATGTTTTTTGATCGAATGTTGAAGAATTGTCGCTTTGTTGGCACCAGCATATAACTTGCCAGTTTCTTTGCTCTTACCCATTGTTATTCCTCCTTGAAATTCTAACACAAAGAATTCTTTACCTTCTTCTGTTTCTCTTTTTTTTGTAACTAATAATTCGTACCATTTTTTCTAATTTTTGAGTTAAACATTTTCTTGACAAAGACTTTTACAACTTTTAGACACACAGCTATCAACTCGTGTTCTCATATTTTGCTGGTAAAATTTGTTCTTTGTCGAGTATGGGTGGGGGTTTTGTATTGGTTTGGGAGGGGGGGCTGTTTTGGCAGGGTAATCAAGTCTGTTAAAAAAGCGTGAAAAAATATACAAAAAAACAAAAGTGCAGTATATTTAATTTTTTTAATATTTGTCAATCAACATCCTGATGGTTTCAAAAGGTTTTTAATATTCATTGTTATAATCAAACCATCAGGACATCAAACCATCAGGACTGTGTATAACTAAAAAAAAATGAAGAAAAATTTTCAAAATATGCATATATTTGATTATGATTAAAGATATAAGCATATACAATTATAAATCTATTAGAAAAATAGATAATTTACCTTTAAATAATATCAATATTTTAATTGGGTCAAATGGTGTTGGTAAAAGTAATTTTATTTCATTTCTGACTCTTTTGAAAGAGATTGCTAACAGGAATTTACAGGAATATGTTGCAGATAAGGGAGGAGCAAACAATATAATTCATTTCGGAGTTAAAAAATCTACTTTTTTAGCAGGACATATTATATTCCACAATAACAATGCATATGAGTTTGCATTAAAACCAAATGACGAGGATACTTTTTATTTTTCAAATGAGGTTGCTGCTTTTTTCTCTAATGGGTGGCATAAATATGGTATGAAAAATTATGGGTATAAAGAGTCTAATCTTAATCAATTATCGCAAGAGCATAAAGACAAAAGAGGCTACGGTGGTATTCCTGAGTATGTTAGAATGGCTCTTTCCACTTTTGAAATATATCATTTTCATGACACAAGTTCAAAATCTCCTATAAAACAAAATTGTGACATTCATGACAATAGATTTTTAAGAAAAGATGGTAGTAATCTGGCGGCATTCCTTTTTTTACTTAAAATGCAAAACCCTAAATCTTTAGCATTAATAGAAAATGTTATAAAGCAAATAGCACCTTTTTTTGATACCTTCATACTTGAACCGATGAGGTTAAATACTGAAAAAATTAGGCTTGAATGGCGTGAGAAAGGGAGTGATGAATATTTTAATGCTCATCATTTTTCTGATGGAACAATAAGAATGATTGCTTTAACAACTTTGCTTTTGCAACCAGACCCGCCAAAAACTATAATTATAGATGAGCCTGAATTAGGCTTACATCCCGCGGCTATTAATTTATTAGCTAATTTAATTAAAAGAACATCAAAAAAGAATCAAGTCATTATATCTACACAATCAGTTACATTGATTAATCAATTTTCAATTGACGATATAATTATTGTAGAGAGAGAAAGCAAAAATACAACCTTCAAGAGGTTAAGCCCTGAGCAAATTGAAACTTGGCTCGAAGATTATAGTCTTGGAGAAGCTTGGGAAAAAAATATTTTAGGAGCAAGACCTTAATCATTTTTATGATATTAAATGTATTAGTCGAAGGACAAACAGAAGAAACTTTTGTTAAAGAAGTTTTGAATCCATATATAGATAAATATGGGATTTATGCAATACCAATAATTGTTTCAACAAAAGTTGTCGCGGATGGAAAAAACTATAAAGGAGGTTTATCAAATTTTAATTGGAAGTATTTCAATGGCGATTTACAGAAGCTTATTTATTCTACCCCTCATGGTTTGGTTACCACATTTATTGACTATTATGCACTTCCATCTAAATTTCCAGGTTATGAAAATAGAGGAAATTATGCTACTCCAAGACAAAGAGTAGCATATCTCGAAAGTGAATTGTTTTTACTATATGGAAGCCCAAAAAATTTCCTTCCCTATATTCAACTTCATGAGTTTGAAGCTATGCTGTTTTCTGACAAATGTGGGTTTGTAAATTGTGTTGATGAAAGAAATGCAAATTTAGAAGAATTATGCAGTATTATTGAAAACAATAAGTTTCCGGAAGATATAAATGATGGACCAACAACGGCCCCCTCGAAAAGGATTTTGGCTAATTATGTAGAGTATGATAAAGTTCTAGAGGGTAATTTCATTTTACTTGAAATTGGTTTAGAAACTGTATTAGAAAAATGCCCAAAATTAAACGAATGGATAGAAAAAATTATTGAATTTAAAAATGTAAACTACCCAGATAAAAACTAAAAAACATTTTATTTTATTTATTAAACATGTCATTAAATATGTAAATATTTCATTGACCAAAATCATTACAATTTTACTCCACTTTTTTTTAAATCTAACTCATCCGTTAATGCTTTTTTGATGTTATCGTTAAATAATCATTCATATCAGTAAATGGTGGTTCAAATAGCATACTTGGTTCTATTGTGCCATTCTTTGTAAGGTATGTAATAATATTTTATATAAAAGTCATTTGGTCTGTTCTTAGATTCCCTACTTGCAGAAACTCAATCCAAAAGAGAAACCAGAATTCTTTATATTTACTTCTATTAAAGCATTAGAGTTGTTTGCAAGCCCACCAAAGTCTCGTGACAAAAGGTCTTATTTGGATATAAAAAACTCAAGAATTTGAAGTATATCAGGATAAATGAAGTAAAATTTTTTGAATGAGTTTTGCATTTTATGAATTTACAAAATAATGTAAATCATTGACAATAAGATATTTACACATATATCATTTTACTTCTTTTATAATCCGTTTATTTGATTAAATTTGCAAGAATGAATATTTTTTAATATGCAAATTAATTCAGTTTTAGAAAAATTAGACCTTCTTGATAAAGATGGTCTTTTCTATTTGTCTGATATTAAATTAAAACAATTCAGTATTGTTTCTAATAGAATAAAAGAAACCTTACTAAAACTATCTCCTGATGCTGTTTTTTGCATCAATAATGAACCCTTAATATTATTTTTTGAAAACCCTCAAAATTTAGATTTACTTGAACAACAAATTTGGAATTTTAATCAAACTCCAATAATTTTTATTATTTCTCAAAATCAAATCCAAATAAAGAATGGGTTCAATTTTGTTAAAAATGCTGGATTAAATGATTTAACTGATTCTAATAATATTAGTGATTTTGATTATTTTAAATTAATAACTGGAGAATCTTGGGAAAAGTATAAATCAAAGTTTGATAGCAGAAAAAGAATTGATAACTATTTATTAAGCAACATTGAAAGTGCAAGAAGTATTTTACTCAACAAGTTTTTAGATAAAAACATTACTTACAATGTTGCTAATAGTATTGCTAATTCGCTTATTGGTAGAGTAATTTTCATTAGATATTTAATTGATAGAAAAGTAGAATTAAATAAATATGAAATTTTAAGTAAAGAGCAATTTTATGAAATTTTAAAAAATAAAAAAACTGCTTACAAGCTTTTTAAACAACTTAGAAATGATTTCAATGGAAACTTATTTCCTTTAGAATTTATTGTTGATAATGATGCCGTAAATGAAGAAGACTTTGTTAGTGAAGACAGTCTCGAAGTAATTATAAGTTTATTGAATGGTGATAAATTAACCTCATTAAATAAAAAATCTGAAATACAATTGTCATTTTTTGATATTTATGATTTTTCAATTATTCCAATTGAATTTGTAAGTAATGTATATGAAAAATTTATAGGAAGAAGTAATCAAGCTGAGCAGGGTGCTTATTACACTCCACTTTTTTTAGTTGATTATATTCAAAAACAAACTGTAACTGAATATTTCAACTTAAATACAGAGCAATATAATTGTAGAGTTTTAGACCCTGCATGTGGATCAGGAATATTTTTGGTTGAAACTTTAAGGCAAATAATTTTACAATACAGATTAATTAATCCAAATTATAGTGATTCATTAGATGATTACAAGGAAGAATTAAAATATCTTTTAACTGAAAATATTTTTGGAGTTGACAAAGATGAGAATGCAATTAAAGTTGCAATATTTTCACTATACATTACACTACTTGATTATTTAGAACCGAGTAGTATAGTTGGATTTCAATTTCCTGCCTTACTTGGCACTAACTTTTTTGTTGCTGATTTTTTTGATTTAAATGCTGATTATAACAATATAATTAAAAATAAACATTTTCAATTTATTTTAGGAAATCCACCTTGGGGAAAAGTTGAAGATAGTGTTAAGCTTTATGAATCTTATTGGAAAGAAAAAGAGAAAATTGAGAAGACAGATATTAAAGTAACTGATAAACAAATTTCTCAAGTTTTTCTTATAAGAGTAAAAGATTTTTCTTTTGATGAATCTGCTTTAATTGTTACAAGTAAGGTATTATATAATATTAATGCCAAAGATTACAGAAGATATTTACTTACAAATTTTAAATTCAGACAAGTATTTGAATTGTCTTCTATTGCTGAAAAAATATTTAATGTTTCAAATGATTCTTCTATTGAGCCTGCTGTAGTTTTATTTTACAAGGTTTTAGAAAAAGATGAAGATTTTAAAAACAACTTAATTACACATATCTCAGTAAAACCAAACTATTTCTTCAATACATTAAAGCTATTAGTAATAGAAAAATTTGATGTTAAAGAAGTTTTTCAAAGTTTGTTTTTAGATTTTGACTGGATATGGAAAACTTTAGTTTTTGGTAATATATTAGATTTTTATTTTATAAAAAGATTGAAAAATGATTTTTTAACTGTTAATGATACATTACCTTCTGAAAAATTCATAAAATATGGAGGACTAAAAAGAAAAGATGGGAAAAATAATTCTTCAACTGTAAATTTAATAGGTAAACCATTTGTGGATACTTCTAAAAAAGAATTAAAAAACTACTTAATCACAAAGAATAAGCTTTGGAATGAAGAAGTAGTTGGATTTTTACCTGATGAAAACATTTTTAAAGCACCTGTTTTGTTAACAAAAAAAGGTACAAATTCTGACTATCTCTCAATTGCTTGTTTGTCAACAGTAGACTGTGTTTTTACAGATTCTGTTTTTGCTATAAAAGCAATTAATGATGAAGACGTAGATATCCTTAAATCCTTAGAAGCAATATATAATTCAAAGTTTTTTTCTAGTTATTTAATGTTGACAGCATCCTCTTTAGGAATTGAAAGAAAACAAGTGCATATTGATGAGAAACTTAATACTCCATATGTAACAAGTGAATTGTTGATACAGCATATTGATGAATTAAAAATTGAAATGAATAAAGTTCATGATTCTATTCTTTACAATCCATTTGATTTAGATGTGACAAACATAATTTTAGAGAAAATTGAAAATGAGCTTAAAAAGAATTATTTAATTAGTAAACAAGAAAAGGCATTACTTAATTATTCAGAAAACATTTCTATTCCATTAAGAACCGGTAAAAAGTATAATGAAATTTTCAAAAGAGTAGTTTACAAAAATTCAGTTCTTGAAGAGTATGCTAAAATCTTTTTAAATCACTTTGGAGCGATTTATAATAAAGAAGGGCATTTCTTTGAAGTTGAGATTATATATTCTAATCATACAATTGCAATGTATTTTAGAGTAATACCAAATAAATCAAAATCATCTAAAAAAATTATTTGGTCTCAAAAAGGCTACAAAGATTTATTAAGTACATTTTCAAGATTGAATTTTGAAAATGTTGGACAAAACCTTTTTATTCAAAAAGATATTAAAGGGTTTGAAAATGATGGATTCTATGTTATTAAACCAAATGAATATAAATCTTGGCATCCTGCACTTGCATATTTAGATTTATCAGAATTTATTGAAGCATTACATAACTCAAATTCAAATATTGATGGGTAAGTTAGATGCATCAAATTTTAAGTTCCTTGATTTTTACAAGGATGAAGTGTTTGAATTTATTCTTAATCAGATATATAATTGTTATAATAAGATGTTGTGTGATTATACGACAATTGACAATAATGAAAATTTAATCAGAAATGGGCTTTATAAAAATTATTTAGAAAACAATTTAATTAGAGAAGAATTAGGTTTAACACCATATTTATTTGATACAGAAGTAGAACTTTTTAATGATGATAATGATTCTGTAAAAGGTAGAACAGATATAAAGGTTTATAATGCTATTGAAAGAACTAAAAATACAAATGCGTATTATATTATTGAATGTAAAAGAATTGACGGTTCAAATGAATTGAATAAAAAATATATCGAAAATGGGATAAACAGGTTTGTCGAAAATGAAAAATATCCATCTTTCAAAAAAGTAAATGGTATGATTGGATTTGTAGTTAATTCAATAGATATTGAGAAAAACACAAAGTGTTTTTCAGACTTAAAGTTTCATCAATTCATTAATGATTATAAATATTCCTATGTATCTAATCATACAACTACAAAGTCAAATAATCTAACATTATATCATCTAATGTTGGATTTTTCAAGTAAAATAAACCCAATCCTTAATTAAAGAGTTGGGTTTTCTCAATTCAAACTATTTTCATCTTACTACTTATAATTATTTGTTTTCTAAGAACACTTTGTCAAAAGACACCTTACCTATGCCTTGTTTATAACTGGTTATTTTTTAGTTGCTTTTACTATTCGAGCCTCCTTATAAATATCTTGCATTAGTTTTGCTAAAGGTCTATTATTTATTTCTTCTATTAATGTATAATTTCCTAGAATAAACCTTTCAATTTCACTTTCTGAAAATTCTTTTGAAAACGAACCCTTCAAAGACTTTATAAAACTGTCAGTATAAATATATTGCTTTGAATATATTTCAAAAACAACATCCTTGTGCTCATTATACACTTCTTTTAAATTAAAAACTGTATCGTGTCTATTAACTAAATCCTCATGCCCTTTTTTAGGTTTCAATTCTACTGATAAGCTTTCAAACTTTCGATTCCCCGTTAAAATCATATCTATTATCGTGTGCTTATCTGTTACTACATCAAATTTATCATTAATCGAATCAAAATAAGGGTGTATATAATTCTTGATATTAAAATCTTTATCACTCTTAGTAGTATTACAAACTGCACAACATGGCACAAGATTATAGTACGATAAACAGAGAAAAGGATATTTACTTTTTGAATAAAAATGATCAAAATGAAGATTAGCTTTTTTTGATTTTTTTATTGTCAAAACGTAATGATTATTACAATAAGGACATGTCTTAATGCCTAAATCCAGAGCAAAAACATACATCATTCTTAATTTTCGTATCCTTGAGTATCCAAAGATGTCTAAATAACTCTTATATTTTTTATTTTCAAACAAGGTTTTAAATCTATCATAATCTGCTATTATTGTGTCAAAATCGCTTAAAGGAGAAATTATCAATTTTTCAAATTCTTTCGCATTGGTTACTTTCTCTAGAAAATCAATTTTTAATTGAATATCTTTCGTTAGTGGTCGTATAGCTATTAATCGTTCTTCATCAAGCTCTTCGCATAATTTATTTAATGGAGTAATTTTATAATTTCCTACAATTGTCACAAGTCTATTATAATGTTCCAATGCAAGGTCGTCAAGAGTAACTGCTTTATTTTTTATACTACTATAGCCTTTTTCTATCTTAATCATGAATTTGTTCTTTTTTGTTCTTCTTTTGCTTGAGATAATTCAAATTCCAACCTACTTATTTTGTCTTCAGTTGATTCGTAATCTATAGTTGATTCGTCAAAAAGTTCATTTAATTTTTGTCTTAATATTGGCTCACCAATAATATCAATTACATCCTTAATCTTAATTAACTCCTCTTTAAGCAATGCATCACTGATATTTTGTTTATCTTTTTTTATAATATCAAGTTTTGAGATTACTTCTTTAATTTTATATATTGCAAATTCTCCCATATACCCATTTTTCAAGAAAAAACTCTGAGCTAATAAATCATGTATATTAGCAGAAAATGTATTTGCTAATACCCTAATTTGTTCTGTAAACTTATTTTTCTCTTGATTTAATTCTAAAAACATAACATTTGATGTTGGTATATCTGATAATATAAATGGAGAATGGGTTATGAAACAAAAATTAATGTTTTTTATGCTGTTAAATTTGATAACACTAATGCTATCCAAAATATACTTTATATATTTTCTTTGAAAATCAGGATGAAAATATAATTCAATTTCATCTAAAACGATATTTACATTACTATACTTAATGCCCTTACCAACTGAGTCTAAGTTTATAAGATGATACAAGATTGAACTTACAGAATAAATCAATTGTTTTTCACCGGAGCTCAATGTATGAAATTCGACGGTCTCTTTATCCCCTTTAATAGTTTCCAAAATGATTTCCGTTTTAAAAATAGGGGGAGGAATCAATTCTATTCTATTTTCTTCTTTTAAATCATTTTTAGAATTATTAATTAGTAAATCTATCTTTTTTGTAATACTATCAAATGTTAGACTTTGTGTTGTCAAACTATAATGGTGGTATTTTAAAAAATTTAGTGTTTGCTTTATTTTAAACCCTATATGACTTTTATCGTCAAATAAAAGTTCTTTCAAATAAGATTCAAATTTATCATTGACAAATGAATTTGTTTCTCTATCAAAGTAATGTGAATAATTAGGATAAACTAAAGCTATATTTACTAATTTATACACTAAATAATCAAGGCTTATCTTTAAAATAGGATTAATTATGTCTTCATATTCATAAACTCCTAAATCGGAAATTTTAAAATCATAAACCTCACTAATCTTGTTTAAAATTAAATTTAAATCGATTTTTAAGTCATTTAATTTTACATTAATTCTTAATTCCTTCAAAGATTCTTTCCCATTAGCTCTTTCTTTACTTTTTTCTATTTTAGTATAAAGTATTTTATCGTGGAGGTTTCTATTATTAGAAGTTAATTTCAATCTCTTAGCAATGAGATTCTCACTTATTATTCTAAAATTAATATCTCCGTCTTTTACTGGTCTTACCAAGTTAGTAATAAGCCTGGATTTAGCTAAATTATTTTCTGTATTAATATCGAAATTTCCTTCAGTTCTCATTGGATTGATGACAATTGGTATTTGATAGCCATCATTTTTATGAAATAATCCACCTATCCAATTCCCTATTTCTAATGAGTTCAGTGCATATTGTGAATAATTTATTGCAACAGTGTAAAAAAGTTTATGCAACTCAAAGTCAGTTTCTGCCGTTTCAGAAATTTTGTTATCTGTGTATTTAAAAACTTCAAAAGTATCGTCTTTTATTACAAGTTTATAAAAATTATCTGTTTCAAAATATAATGATGCTTGTAAGCCTTCTATAAAATCTAATTGATCTATAAAATCTTTATTTACATATGAGAGATTATTAATAATCATAAATAACAAATCGATTATTGTGCTTTTACCACTCCCATTTTTACCCGCGATTGCTGAAATGTTAATATGAACATTCGGAAGTTCATACAAGTTTTTACAATATTTATTATTAATAGTTATCTCTTCCGATTTTTCATCTATTTTGATATCTGTGTAGAAATAATAAATAACTTTTGGCTCTAGTACTTTATGTATCTTCGGATTACAACCATCTTCTATTTTTAACCCAATAACTCTAAAATTTTCCATTTCTATATTTTAATATGGATTAAAAGTAAGGTATTTCAATTGAATAAATAATTATTAGGGCTAAATAAATAGCCCTAATAATCAACTCAAAAACCAAGAATAGTTGGTAGAACTACCACTTAGTGCTTTTGATACACCAGTGGCAAAGCCAAAGGCATTAACTCCTCTGTCAAGGAATGTATCTACATAGGAAGCTTTGTTGCTTCCTGTTAGTAGATTGTAAAACTCCCACATATTAATATCGCCATTAGAATTTCTACAAAAACTTTCGTCTTGGTAGTAATCTTTGGCAATTGTAGAAAGGTGACCATCATTAAGTAGTAATTCAGGTAACAAGGATTTTTCCTTTTTAGGGAGATAATTATACAATCTGCCTTTACCAATGATTTGAGCAAAATCCCTTTCAGACAAGGAATAATCAAGTAAGTTTTGCATAGAGTTAATATGTTCTTGTGCATTATAATTTTGAATAACTTGTAGCATTTTATCCTCTAGGTCAACGTAACTCATTGCTTTAATATCACTTTGGTAACCATCTGTGGAAACACATAGGTTACAGCAAACCATATTTTGGAATCCAATAAAGAACTTGAATTTTTCAAAGGTTTTTTTGTTGTAAAGGTTCTCCATATTGTAAGCTCTTACTCCTCCGATTGTTAATGCTAAATCATTCCCATTTATATTTGCTTTAATTCCCGGAACTCTTATAATAAAAGCCATTCTTTCAAAGTATGATGTACGCTGATGTTCAAGCAATTCTTTTGCAGCTATATAAAGCGCGTCAGGTGTCCTTCCTTTAATCTGGTGGGATACACGTATTTCTGGAGCGTCAATTATTTGATTTGGAAAGAACCTCGTCACACAGTTTAAGGCAACATCAATAAACTCTTGATGGGATAATGTTGTTTCATTATCCTTTGTAAAAACAGGTATTACACATTTTTCCTTTAAATGCAAAAGGCTAACTTCTTCTGTGTTAGCCTCAATGAAAGGAGATTTTATAATAGGTGCTACTCGTTGTGTACTCATGTCAATAAATGATTCTTCTTGGGCTAAGAGTGCTTGTGCTGGATGATTTTTTTCTATATGCTCCTGCTCTGTTCTAACTTTTATGAGTTCCATTTCCATTTGAAGAAATATTAGAGGTTAAATTGTTTAGTAAATTCCTTTTCGCAACAAAATCTTGCTCAATAGTCTTTGCTATATCTGCATTGTTGTGGTATAGTTCAGTCAATTCCGTAACTGTATTACACTCTGTAACTTTAATTTGAAGTTCTCCTTTTGTCATTGTACTATTACACCAATCTAGAATTTTTCTGCCTGTAGCAGAACTTATTATAAACTGTGGTTTACCCTCAAACAAATTGGTTCTATCCTTTGATGCTGTTGCAAAATGCTTGTAATCAATATCAAAAACTATTGTAAACTCATAAGAAATCTCATCACGTTGAATAGCTTTTAAACCTACTTTTTCAGGAACCATTTTGCCGTTTCTCTCACTTAAAACATAGTCTTGTTTAACTCTCATTGTGCATATTATGTGAACATCACTTTGCAATATCTTATCCACAAAAGCTTTCTGCCTAGGAGTTACCTTATTCCAATTGGTAAAACTGTTACCAGTAAGAGAAGCATGATAATCAAGCAGAAAATCCCAGCAATGCGATATGCTATCAATTATGACAACTTCCATCCCTGATTTAATACATACATCTATTGCTTCCATATACCTTTCAGGTGAATGTGGAGTTTCTAAACTCAGGACATTATAGTTTCCTAAATGAGCATAGAGATTGCTTGAACCTGCTTCTGTATCAATTACAGCTACTTTGGTTAAATCTCCTTTAGATAATCCTTGCGCTAATAAAATTGCACTCATAGATTTCCCCGACCCACTAGGTGCTTGTAAAGCCATTTTGATTTTGGTTTTTTTTCTTTCTGATTTTTTTAATTCCATTTTTTCTTTTTTTTAAGGTTAAATTCAGTCATTTCGAATACCATCAATGGAATTCCTCTAATAAAAGAGAATCTTTATCACATACTTAAATTTCATAAATAAAATTATAAATTATAATAAAATTTTATATTTATTGAAAGGATTCCATTGATGGGTTGTGCAATCAAAAAAGGAAAGCTTTTGCCTTCCTTTTTTGATTATTGCATAATACTTGAGATATCGTAGTTATCGGGTAATCTTATTTTTGCTATTGCAGGTGCAAGGTATTTTTCGACATCTCTCCCAATAACATCCAAATGTTCCTTGATGTATATTTTTGGCAATAGTTCTATTATTTTAGAAGCATTAATATGATAGTATGTTACTTGAGATGGTCTATCATCTATTTTGCTGGTTTGTATTTCAGTATTTAAAAATCCAAGTTCTTTAAATTTTTTAGATATTGTTATCGCCCTATTTTTTTTAATGCCCAATTCTTTCTCAATAGTTGTGTACGAAATAAAGAAAGGAATAAAACCAAACCTTTGAAATTTGATTAGTAATGTTTCAAAAAAAACTCTTTCATCACAACTAAATAAATCACTATTGTATTTTTGAAATGATAATAATCTCAAGCCAAACATTGTATCATAATCAATTACTATGAAATCCATTAAATATTCTGAATTTTCTTCAAATTTTTCAGCATTCATGACTATTTTTGCTCCGGCATTTAAAAGTGGTGAATAATTATTTTCATATTGAACTCCATTTGCTTTTATTGGGAGCAAGATGTATTTTATTTGGATTCCATCTCTAAAATTCTCTTCAATTGTTAATGACAAATCATATAATGGAACATCAGTTATTTTTGTTTCAATATCATCATCTACTTCATCTATTTCTTCTACTTCTTCGTTTCTTTCTATATAAGTTGCAGGGTCTATATACCCATATCCTAATTTTTCAATCATAATAATAAATTTTAATATTCATTTTCATTTTAATTATTATTCAGTTTAAATTGATTTTTATTAAAACTTAATCTGAATAAAATGGTAATGGTTGTTTTTAATTCAGTAAAATTCTGAAGGATCCCCATTAAAATCTTTAGATTCTAAAGACTTTAATTGTTATTTGACTTAACTTTTCAAAAGAGTTAAACACTCAAGTATTTCACTTTTTTTATAATACCTCCTATTGGCAATGCCATAGCACTTAAGCTTTCCTGCTTTAGTCCAATACCATAAGGTTGTTGAGTTAATTTTTAGTAACTTGTAGGTTTCTTCTCTAGTTAAAAGAGTTTCGTTTTTTTCTCTTTTTAGAGCCTCAAATACATCATTCAACTGTTCTTTTAAAGTTGAAATGATTACTTCTTGTAGTTGGTGTACATCTAGATTATGTACCATAATTGCATCTGCCATATTTAATAGATTTAAAATTGGCTGCAAATAGCATTAGGTTAATTTTAGACTTGGTCTAAAAAAAACTAGATTATGGAAAGCTTTTTTTCAACTCTCTCTATAACATTGATTTTTTTGAGTGGATTTTTCGTTTGGGATGACTCTGGACTATAAATAGGGTTAAGATATGGTTGGAGAGTCGTTGAGCTCACGCCAGTTATTGCAGAAAGTAAAATTGCTAATTTGTTTGTGGAGGTATTATAAGGGGACTGTTTTTTCAAAAAATCCAATACCCCTAATTTATGAAGAAATACTATTTTTTCTTCCCCAGTAGTTTCACTTAAATCTATTAGTTCCTCTTTTAAATGAATATTTAATTCCTCTTTTCTAACATCTAAGAACCTTAATTTTTTTACTATAGGTTTTTTTAAATCAGGATGGTAAAAATTTAAGTAATCACTTTTTGACAATAAATTTAGGGTTGAAATCTCACTATCAATAAAGTTTGTTTCATCAAACATATCATTATTGTCATTGAGGATTGTATCTTTTAGACGGCTTTTGTAAGTAAGTTTGTATACATTATAAGGGCAGTACGCCCAATATTGGACTTCAACTTTACTTGCTTCAAATACTTTTTTTGATAGCTGCTTCATATTCTCTTTTAAAGCAGCTATATACCCTTCTTTATCAATAACATTTACATACAAACTTTTAAGATCCTCAGAATTATAATCTTCAATAGGGTCGATACTTAAGACGTCTATAAGTCTTATTTCTTCTTCTTCTAGTTCTTTTATAATTTTAGAAAACTTCATGGTAAAAATATTTAGATAATGACTTAGCTCTGTCTGTTTGACTTTTTCCGATGTAATTTAAAAACATTTTTTCAGATTGATGCCCAGTTGCACTCATAATTAATGGTGTTGGTATAACTCCGTAGTAATTAGTTGCAAATGACCTTCTGCCAATATGAGAAGTAACAAGTTCGTCTTTTGTATAAACTTTCTTAACTTTTCTATTAATACTGCCGTCTAACTTAGAACCTTCCATCAACTCATTTATATTTGCTTTTAGGGCTACTAACTTTATGTATTTGTTGTAATTTACATCTGATATTGGTCTAGGAAATTCTCCTTTTCTTTTATTCAAAATTTTAACTACTTCAGGATGCAAAGGTAAAGCGATATTTTGCTTTGTTTTCATTTGAGTAAATTCAATTAAGGAGACTTTTTTTCCTTTTGAATTAGTTTCAATTCTAATTTTTGATTTATCAAAATTCATAAAGTCAGAAACCCTCTGCCCAGTATAGCAACTAATGATTAGCCAATCTCTTGCATTGTCTAAATAATCTGGCAAATCCTTTACTTCTTGAATTTTTCTTATTTCATCAAAGTTAAGATATACAATTTTTATTTTTTATTTTTTTAAAGACCAATTAAAGATTTCCTCATTAACATTTAAGGCAGTTTTTGCATGTCTGCAAATAGTTTTAATATTTGTTAAATCACCTATAATTGTATTTTGGTTATATTTTAAATCTGTCAAATATTGTTTAAATGTATGTAGTTTGAAATTATTCAATTCTTCAATAGCCAATTTTATTTTTGTTTTTTTCTCATATATGGTAAGTTTATTTCTTGTAGTAACTAATTTTTTTTTAGTGTTTCTATTTGTTATTAATAATTCGATGTAATAGTCAAAATAATCTGTTAAAAATACTGGAACTTTTGGTTGTAATTCTTCCGGATTATAAAAAATGTCAATATGGTGTTGTAGCCATTCTTTATTAACTATATTTAAATCTGTTTTTTTTAATTGGTTAAGAATATGTACTGATAAATCATTAATTATCTTTTTATACTTAGTTTGATCATTAATATGATTGATGTCTTTTAGGTTTTTTTGATTTAATTGCTTTTTCCAAAATACTTTTTCTATTGTAATTCTTGAATTTGCGCCAATAATAATATCATCACCAAATTTTCTAAATAATAATCTGAGAGTTAAATCACCACTGTTTTTAGTGGACCTGTACAAAAAATTAACTGTTGCCATAGTAAATGTGCTTTAGTGCAATACAAAGTTATAATCTGTACGGGTTTTGTATGGTAGGAGTAAATCTGGTTAAATCTAATTCAAAAATCAAAACCATTTTTTAATGGATAATATCATCTAATATATTGTAAACGCAGAGGTTTTTAATGTTATGATGACTTACAACGATTTTTAGTTTTGGATATTAAAGATTACGGCTCCGGGTACAAAAACCGCTTCGAAAGAAGCGGTTTTTTTGGTTTTAGGAAGTTTCTTTTTGTTTGCACTTTCTCTTTTTTTTAAATTCCAAGTATTTCTAATTCAATATCATAATTTTTCGCCTGTAGCATTATTTATAGTTTTTTTGTCGTAAACTTGTAAGTGTAAAATAAACACTTATAATTATGAAAAAAATTTGCTGCATCCTTTGCTTGACTCTTTCATTATATTCATTTGCTGAAAAAACTGCCAATTATTCGTTTCTCAATTCAGATAAAACTATAAAAATTGAATTTAACCTAACCCAAAAGAAAACACCTTTCTATAAAGTTTTTTTTAAAAATAAATTGGTCATCAACAATTCGGAGCTTGGGATTATTCGCGAAGATGCCGATTTTTATACCAATATGAAGATTGTAAACGTATCTGAAGCCAAACCGGTAACGTCCAATTATTCGATGCTCCAAGGGAAACGAAAAAACATCAGTTATGCTGCCAATCAATATATAGTAAGCTTGCAAAACAAAATAGGAGAAGCGATGGAGATTATTTTTCAGCTTTCCCATGACGGAATTGCTTTGCGTTACCATTTTCCTAAAACTTCGAATGATATCAAGAAAATTACGGAAGAGAAAACTACCTATAATTTTGATGCGACCGCAAAAGCGTGGTTGCAACCCATGTCTAAAGCCAAAACGGGATGGAAAGAAACCAATCCGTCATACGAAGAGCATTATGCAATAGGCGTTCCTGTAAATACAAAGCCAGCGATTGGACAAGGGTGGGTGTATCCGGCTTTGTTCAATGCCAATGATGCTTGGGTTTTGATTACCGAAACTGGATTGCAGGATAACTACTGTGGTAGCCGATTGGTTTATAATGATATCTCCAAAGCACTACAAGTTACCTTTCCTCAAAAAGAAGAGATTTTCCCCAACGGCGCTCTTAATCCGGAATCGCAATTGCCCTGGTACACGCCTTGGCGAATTATTACTGTGGGTTCTTTGAAAACGATTACAGAAAGCACGCTTGGAACCGATTTGGCCGATCCTGCGATTCCTATGGATACTTCTTTTATCAAAAGTGGATTGTCTTCTTGGAGTTGGGTGTTGCTAAAAGACGACTCGGTTAATTTTGAAACTACTTTGCAGTTTATTGATTATGCATCCAGTATGAATTGGCCGTATTGCCTGATTGATGCCGATTGGGATACCAGAATTGGTGATACCAAAATGAAGGAATTGGTAGCTTACGCCGCAACCAAAAACGTAAAGCTATTGGTTTGGTACAATTCCTCGGGGTCTTGGAACAGTACGGAATATCATCCAAAAGGGAAATTACTAACCCACGATGATAGAGACAAAGAATTTTCAAAACTTAAGGAAATAGGTATTGCGGGAATCAAAGTCGATTTTTTTGGAGGTGACGGTCAATCGATGATTGCCTATTACCACGCGATCTTAAAAGATGCAGCGGCACATCAATTGATGATTAATTTTCACGGGGCGACGTTACCTAGAGGATGGCAACGTACGTACCCCAATTTATTGTCTACTGAGGCTGTGAAAGGACAAGAATATATTACGTTTTTTCAGGAAATTGCCGATTTGGAGCCTAGCCATTGTGCTATGCTTCCTTTTGCCCGAAATGTTTTTGATCCAATGGATTTTACGCCTATGGTATTGGATTCTATCCCGAACATCAAGCGCAAAACAACACCCGCTTTTGAGTTGGCTTTGCCTGTTTTGTTTTTGTCCGGGATTCAGCATATTGCAGAGACGCCTGTTGGTATGGCTAAAATGCCTAAATATGTGGTAGACTATCTAAAGGACATTCCGACCAATTGGGATGATTCCAAATTCATTGACGGTTACCCTGGAAGGTTCATTGTTATGGCCAGAAAAAAAGACAACGTTTGGCATATCGTTGGAATCAATGGAGAAAATAAAGTCAAAGAAATAGAACTTGATTTGTCATTTGTAACCGATGAGTCGGGATATATTATTTTAGAAAATGGGAAAGGTTTTGAACAACAAATGATCACCAAAAACAAAAAGCTCAAAGTAACAATGGAACCCAATGGAGGGTTTGTTGTAAAGATTTAATGAGTGGAAATAGTTGAAGTTTAATTAGGTTGGTAATACCAGTATATCAATAAAGTTATTATTTTGTTGTACTGGCATTTATTGATTTTGATAATTAATCTTAGGTGAGTTACTATCCTATTTCTTTTCTGTAAAACTCTAATAATTAACAATGTAAAAGCTTCAAACCTTATAATATGAAAAAATTTACCAATTTAAGAGGAAATTCAACATCTTTCTGACAGATTATTTTTATAATGGTCATTAAAAATAATTATATTTGAAATGTTAAAACAAATTTATTTTTTTGCTAGATTTCAATTACACCAGGCAATAAAAATATTTTCAATAGGACCAATTCTAAAATAAAATTAACCTTTGAAATGCTTCGAATGAAGAAACTTTACTCATTATTATTACTTGCTATTTTTGGATTTTTCTCATCTTATGCTCAAACTATAGATGAAACTTTTATTAAACCGATACCTTATAAAGCCGCAAAAATTTCTGTTATAAGAAAACTTCCCGATGGTAAAATTTTGCTCGGTGGAGATATTGCATTTTATAAAGATAAAAAAGTAAATAACCTTATTCGTTTAAATGCCGATTATTCACTTGACGAAACATTTTTATTCAATGATCCAGACAATTTAAAAATTAAAAAGGTTCAATTGCAGAGTAATGGTGATATAGTTGTTCTAGCTCATGTTGATAATCCGTATAACTTTAATAATGAAAAAGGAATCATTTTTCAACTTAGTACAGAAGGCGAAATTAAAACTGAAATTACAGGATTAGTAGATATCACCTCAATAGGTATACAAAATGATGATAAAATTCTAGTTTCTGGCGGTACTTGGGCTGTTGACAACGGTTATTTACGCAGATACAATAGTGATTTTAGTATTGATGAAACTTTTAAGAATGATATTTTTTTTGATAAAGAAGTAACCGATGTAAAAGTTTTTGGAAGTTCAATATATGCAAGTGGTTTATTCTCATTAGTGGATGGAATAACAAAAAACAGTATTGTAAAATTGAATCCTGATGGAATAATTGACGCTTCTTTTGACGTTGGAGTTGGAGCTAATGGCCATGGATTTTCAATGACACCTCTAGATGATGGTAAATTAATAGTTAGCGGGAATTTCTTAAGTATTGTAGACAATGTACAATCATATAATATGGCAAGGCTAAATTTAGACGGATCAATAGATGATAGTTTTTCTTCCCAATATTATAGTTATGCTAATTCTTCCGTGGTTATAAAAGATTCTTTTATTTACTTAGATGCCGAAATAAACGATGGAATTGTCAGTAGACCATATTTAATCAGACTTAATGCTGATGGGGCATTAGACGAAAGGTTTAATCGTGTTAAATTAGATGAATTTGGAATGGATGATTTTGCTCTAAATTTTATCGATGACAAAATTTTTTACACTAATTCTGGGCAGGTTGGAAATAGATATGGCCTGTCGATATCTGATTTAGACGGAAATACAATTGACTCGTCTGAATTGCAACCGAGTAAGTCTGGAAGTTTTGAAACGGGTGGTTATTTTGATGGAAAACTAGTCGTTAAAGGGGACTTTATGAAGATTAACGACGTTGAAACTTTTGGTATTGGTTTATTGGACGAAAACGGCACGGTTGATGAAACATTTGTTTTTCCAAAATATCTTGGCGAAATTAGACAGTTTCAAATTATAGATAACACCACCATTTTTGTTAGTACAAAAGATAAATTTTTGAAACTGGATAATACTGGAAATATTTTAAAAGATTTTGATTTTAAAAAAGATTCTCAATTATTAAGGATAGAACAGTTTAAAGTCCTAGATAACGGTAAAATTTTAATTACAGATCAGTGGGGTTTGTATATATTGAATGAAGAAGGAATACAAGAAGCCATTTTTCCGATAAATTCAGATCCGAATTTTTGGGCTACCGGCATTAAATTTGAAATGCAAAATAATCAAATTATTTGTGGATATCTTTTAAATAGTTTTAGTTCAGGGTACGTTCCTAAACTAATTCGATTTAATTTAGATACTTCGATCGACAGCAATTTTAATATTGGACAAGGACCAGATTCGCTATTTGAAAAAATAAAAGTTTTGGATTCGGGTGAGATTATAGTTGCGGGTGGTTTTCTGAATTTTAACGGAATTTCCGTTCCTAATCAGATAGTCAAACTGTCAAAAGACGGAGAAATGGATGTTAAATTTAATGATAATATAAATGTATCCCCAATAGGTAATCTTGGTGGAATTACCTACCATAATTACAGTAAAATAGAGGAGTTGGATTCTGTTATTTACGTTAGTGAGGTTTCGGTTGTTGGTCCAAGTGTGACTGCAATAAACCTTGACGGAACTGTTAAGAACGATTTTGAGATGCCAACTGCAATCGATGTTGTAAATGATTTAATTCCTTTAGAAGCGCCTGTAGTAAGTCATACTACTTCCCGTAAAGCAAAATTAGTGCCTGATGCTAATAATTACATATTTGCAATCGGTACTGTAAACAGTGGAGTTAATGGTTTATCATCTGTTATTGTAAAAGTGAATCTTGGAGCAAAATCTGGGTCATTGTCTGTTAATCCAACACCAGAAAAATCAACTTCAAATGTTTTATTCTATCCGGTTCCGGTAAAGGAAAAAGTAAATTTGTCTTTTTCAAATTCAATTGTACCAACCAAAGTGGCTGTTTATTCAGTGAATGGAACAGAACTATATTCTTCTAAAGTGCAAAGTAAAGATAACATAGACGTTGATATGTCTTCATTTGCTTCAGGAGTTTATTTCATTAAACTTTTTTCTGATTTGGGAGTTACAACTAAAAAAATAATTAAAAAGTAAGCGTTAACATTAATCATATCTAAAAGGCCTGAAAATTCAGTTATAATTTTCAGGTCTTTTTTATGGTGAAGAAGTATTAAATTTTTTGATTTTGGAGCAGACGATCGGTTGATGATTACCTAATTGCCGTGCAGTTTTATTTTACGGACTGAAAAATGCTAAAAAACAAAAAGCTATTCTTATAAGCTTTCGGGATTGAAGAGCCTATCCGCCAACTTATTTACTCTTTAAAGCGCTAGCTATACTACTATGTGTTATGTATAATTTAATTATACTTTTTGTAGAATTTAATTATATTTTTTACACAATTTAGTTATACTTTTTATAGAATTTAATTATATGATTTGGATAATTCGATTGTATTTTATGTATAAATAATTTTATATTTTTTTCAAAAATTCTAAATTTAGAAACGATGGTACACGTACACATAGGCGACTTGCTCACCAATTACTACAACCGTAAACGCATTTACAAAAGTGTGTTGGCACGAAAAACAGGTATTGACTATCAGTAAATCATTAAGTATCAGAAAGCGAAGACTTTACGGGTAGACACTTTACTAAAACTATCAGAGGGTTTGGAGTACAATTTTTTGATGGACATAGCGGTGCAGTTGCCCAAAAGCTATACGACCGATGCGCCCATAGATGTCACGGCAGCCAACGAAATTGAGGCCCTGAAAGAAAAAATAAAACTGCTCGAAGCCGAGAAACAAATTTTGCTACAGGTGATTAGAGCAAAAAACGGTGTGACACTGTAAAAATGGTATATTTATGAGAAAGTATAAAATAGATCAGATCAGTCTACCCGAATAGGGGCGGCTTTGTATGATTTTGTTAGAGTTATAAAACGAGTTGTGCGTCATATAATCAAAGTCAAAAGAAATCTAAATTAAAAAATGATTGTAGGAAACATCGAAATAGTAACTATTCTTGTAACATTAATGTTTTTAATTCCCATTTTGTGGAATATATACAAAAGCGAATTCTTTAAAAGATTTTCTATTGTTGGCTTAATCGGAATGTTTAATAAATCGCTTAAAATCCAAGGAATAATCGCAATATGTTTGATTCCTCTAAGTTGGACATGGAATAAGGTTAATTTTATTTTTGATTACATTATAGCAGAAACAACACATACGTACATTGTTGTTGGGATATTTATGAATTTAGCCTCAATAGCTTTTTTTTTAATTTCATCAAATTGTAATTAATTAGTAGCATTAGAGGAATAAAAGGTGATAAAATTATTTCTCATATTGTGATTTAAAAATTGCTTTACCCTGCTGCACAAAGTCTCCAGACTTTGAGTTTTTATGCTAATAAAGCCATTTTATGACATTAGAGTATTTTTAATTTTACCTTTTTAATGCAAAATGTCCTGAAAAAACAATCTTATTGTTAAGGTTAGCTTTAAACCAATAATCATCTGAAGGCATTTCTTTTCCATTGCAAAAACCATCCCATCCAAAATCATTCTCAGACAGTTCAGTCAACAATTTACCATATCTGTCATATATTGAGATTTTAGAATTTGGAAATTTATTTAAACTTTTTATTTGCCAAATATCATTATGCCCATCATTATTTGGGGTGAAAAATTTTGGATAATCAATAAGAGTAACTTCTTTTAAATCTTCGCCGCATCCTTCTTTATCTCTTATATATGCTGTATAAGTTCCTCCCAGAATGTTAGGAAAATAATTGCTTTCCTGATAATTTACACCATCTATAGAATATTCGAGATTTCCCTGAGATGTTGAAATAATTTCAATAAAATTGTTGTCTGACAATTCTTTGTATTTTACTTCTTTTATAGTTGGAAGAACAGATCGTATTAATTCAAATTCATAATTATTTTCACAATAAATGTTGTTTTGAATTTTTCCAACTACAAGTGTGTACTTTCCTGCATTTACTAGATTCGCTTCATTAGTATTAGAAATAACATCGCTTTCTTGAAATTTCCAACTATAATAATCTAAATTATTATCAACACTTACATTTAATGAAGGTTCCAAATTACATAAAAAATAAGTTTTCTCAATCTTTACACTAGGTAAGTCATTTATTATTAGGTCGAAACTTGTTTCAGAATTACAAAGACTATTTATTTCGCTTTCTACCTTTACATTTATTGTTTGTAATTTTGATTGCGTATTTTTAAATAAAGGGGGTAAGGGACTTGGTAATTCATTTCGATTACTGTCAAAATAGCTTATTTTTAGACCAGGTTGATTCCCTATAATTTCGGTTTTTAAATTAGACATATCGAAACTCGCAAAACCATTGCCTTCGTCGCAAGCATACTTATTGGTAGGCTTGTTAATTTTTGGTTGCGAAGTTGTTTTTAAAACTAATGGTGATTCTGCATAACAATTAGTCAAACTATTTGTCACTCTAACAGTGATTGTTTCTTTATTCTTAGTAGTATTTCTGTAAGGATTAGGCAAGGGGCTTGTTAATTCATTTCCACTGGCATTAAAATAGGAAACTTTCATTCCTGTTTGGTTTCCTAAAACAATAGATTCAATATTCGAAGTGTCAAAATATTCTGAAATTCCATCATTATTATCATCACAGCCCAGAAGCTCTTGTAAAGGGTTTGCGGTTGGTGGCGTATTTACTATTAATTTAAAAGTTGCTTCGTTGTCACAATTTGTATTTGTATTTATGGCTTTTACTTTTATTATTTCCTCCTTGGTAATTAAATTAGTAATTGCATTTAATGGAGCCGTTATTTTATGTCCGTTTTGATGATAAAATTCGACTTTTATATCTGATATAGCTCCTACAATCAACGTTTCTATTGGCTTTAAATTAAATTGTCCAAAACCATCTTTATCGTTATCACAGACAATCAAATCAGAAACAGCCAGTAAGTTTGGTAATGGGTTTACAATTAAATCAAAGCTAGTTTCAGAATAGCAACAAAGGTTATCTTTATGACTTACTCTTACCGTTATTGTTTCTCTATCTTTAATAGTGTTGGTAAAAGGATTTGGTAATGAAGTATATTTGTTTCCCTTTCCATCTATAAAAATAACGTCTTTATCGGTTTGACCTCCTATAACCTGTTGCGTAATCGTTGAAACATCAAAAGATGTTGAAATACCTGTGCCAGATACACTTTCGCATGCATAAATATTATTAATCCCGTATGCTTTTGGGGGTTCTTTTGCATCGATTTTTTCGGTCAACGTTTCAACACTTCCATCTTTACCTGTAACTATGGCTGTAACAGTATATTTTCCATCTACTGAAAAATCGTGAAAAGGAGATAAATCTGTAGATGTATTATTTATTCCCGAAGCAGGGTCCCCAAAATCCCATGCAATTGAACCAACTTTTGACTGATCATCGACACTAAATTCTTTTAAAAATTCAGAACAGATATTTGAAAAATTCATTTCGAAATGATTCGAAACATTTTTTACATTTCCGGTTACGTTGATGTAGAAATTTGCATTTGGATATCCAAAATCTGCAGTAGAAACATATTTATCCCCAGCTCCAGACAAGGAAGTACAGCCTCTCTGCCATGACACATCATTATCCTGAGCTGAACCAGATATAAAAGCTACACCATCTCCCCAGCCAACTCCTTTTAAAACTTCCACCAGAATTTTTTCAACTCCAGCAGGAATTACTATTGGTGTTTTAAAATCTACTTGTATAACTTGAGGTTGACTTATACTGTTTGGCAGGCTTTGGATTTGGCTACTTCCAATTAAGTCTGTTTCGGAAAAAGAAGCAGGAAAATTGCTGTCTATTTTATAGATATTAAAACTAACTTCTGAGTGTGAAGAACCAGTATTACTAATTCCAACCTGGCCAGAATTAATTAGGAATTCTTCTTTATTTGATATTCCAAAATCTTTTAAATTAAAGGCTCTTGCCCAATAAATATAACTAGAAGTACAGGAATATATCCCCGTCTTTATTACATCATCACATGTATTATGTGTCAATCTCGTTATTGAACCTGAACTTTTCGAATCAAAAACCTCGCCAGTTACATTTATATAAAAATTTGCATTTGGAACGGGGATTGGTAAATCTTTTGTAGAAATTATATCATAGTGGGTCTCACAACCAACATACCAGGATTCACCTTTATCCTGGGCTGTTCCTGCAACAAGCAATTCTGCAGAATCTGGATTATAGAAATCTTCTTGTTTTTCTATTGATACCAAAATTCTTCTTACACCAGCAGGAACAATTATGGGTTCATCAAAATCAACTTTTAAAATTTGGGGTGTACCAGTAACAAGTGGTGTTTGAGCCATCCCACGGGATCCAAGAACAGTTTCTGGATAAAGAGAATAATCATAGTTAGGAAATTTTGAGTCGTCTATACTATAGACCCGAATATATAAGTTTGAACCAGTATCTGATTTACTAATTCCAATTTGTGCCGATTTAATAATAAATTGTTCATTTGGTTTTATACCATAATCGGAGAGATTAAAAACTCTGGACCAACTTTCATTTCCTTCACAAGGAAGCATATCAGTCTTAACAAGTGTTGTTCCAATATTATTGGTTAGCGTTATTTGGGCATTTATATATTGAAAAGAGAGAAAAATAAGAAGTAAAACTGCTTTTTTAAATTCATTTTTTTGAGTTATTATCATTCTTATTTATTTTCAACAATGGTTATATTAATGCTCCGCAGTATAATAAGATTTGGACAGTAATAATTAATAAAAATAAATTGTTATTCTCCAAATTATGTGTGCTACTAAAAGCAAGCTTTAGAAAACAAATATAAGAATGAAACTGTATAAATCTTACTTTATAAACAAAAAAACCTCGGAAGTATAATCTCCCGAGGAATTTACAAAACTAACAGTGGTTAGTTTCTAAACTAGATATTCAACAAATAACCAAATTATATGATAACTAGTATTCTAAATTGTTTTAGTAATCGTGACAACATAATCAAACATTTACTTCACTAAGACAATTATAGTGGTATTATTCTTTGCTACAAATTGTTACACAAACCCAGCATTGAAAAGGCTTATGTTTTGTAAAAGTATAAAATAGGATCAGAAATCTAAAACTATTTAGCTTTTACTTAACTGAAAATTTAAAAGTCGTTTTCGTTTTATAATTTTCTCCTGGACTCAAAACAGTCGTAGGGAAATCTTTTTGATTTGGTGAATCTGGATAATGTTGTGTTTCCAAGCAAAAACCAGTTCTATGCGCATAAGTTCCGCCATTTCTCATCGGTAAAGTCCCGTCAAGGAAGTTACCAGAATAGAATTGGATTCCAGGTTGGTCAGTGTATACTTCCAATAGTCTTCCACTAGTTGCATCATAGGCCGAGGCCGCAAAACGTTCTCCCTTACCTTGATTGTTCAATACCCAACAGTGGTCATACCCCAATCCATTTTTCAACTGTTCGTCTTTGGCCTCAATGTCTTTTCCAATAGCTTTTGATTTTCTAAAATCAAAAGGCGTATTGGTTACATCCGTCAATTGCCCAGTTGGAATCAAAGTGGCAGCTACAGGAACCAATTTGTCAGCATCAATCGTGATTTCGTGATCCAAAATATTTTTAGAGAAATCAGATGACAGATTGAAATACGAATGTTGAGTCAAGTTCACTACCGTTTTCTTGTCGGTAGTCGCTTCATACAAAACATCCAATGCGTTGTCTTGGTTCAAAGTGTAGGTTACATAAACTGTCAAGTTTCCAGGATAGCCTTCTTCCATGTCTTTGGCTACATACTTCAATTTGAGTGAAGCAGTGTCTCCGCCTTTGGCTTCCTCTGCAGTCCAAACGACTCTGTGAAAACCTTCCGGTCCTCCATGCAAAGCGTTTGGTGCGTTGTTGATCGCCAATGAATATTCTTTTCCGTCCAATGAAAATTCACCTTTTGCAATTCGGTTGCCATACCTTCCGATAAGGGCTCCAAAATACGGATTGGGCTTCATGTATTGATCCAATGAATTAAAACCAATCACCACCTCTTCGGATTTACCCGCTTTGTTGGGCACTTTCAGGGAAGAAATAATACCACCATAAGTAATGATGTTTACTTTCATTCCTTTATGGTTTTTAAGTGTGTAGCGGTCTATTTGCACCCCTTTGTCTGTTTTACCATAAACCGTTTTTGCTATAGATACCGAATCGGTAGCTTTAGCTTCCAGAGCAGTTTCTCCCGCATCTGCTTTTTTCTCTCCTTTACACTGTACATTCATACTTGCTAAACTTAAAATGGAAATTCCATAAATACAACGTTTTACTAGATTCATAGGTTTGGTTTTTTAATTCTATAAACAATGCTATTATTCTTTTGGGCGTGTCCCTCCCGAAAAAGGTCGGGTCGTGCTGTACGTTCCCGCTTTTTTTATTAATTGCACCACCTTTAAAGGCGGTGCAATTAATAAAAAAGAGCTCCACTGCCATCACTCACGCGAGCAGTGCTAACCTACATATTTTTTAGTTATTACAAACCATGTTGAAACAAATGAAAATACGCTTCATTTGCATTGATTGTATCTTTGAAATTACGGATGGTCGTATCTGCATCGATTACCAACAATTCAATACCTGCAATATCTGCAAAATCTTCCATAAATTCAGTAGTTACTGCTTGGCTGTAAACGGTATGATGTGCACCACCGGCAAGAATCCAAGCCGTAGCTGCAATATCAAGGTTTGGTTTGCAATCCCACAATACACGCGCTACCGGAAGTTTAGGCAATTCAGCCATTGGTTTTACTGCTGTTACTTCGTTTACAATTAATCTGAAACGGGTTCCCATATCTACCAAAGATACGTTGATTGCATCACCGGCAGGTGAATTAAACACCAAACGAGCTGGATCTTCTTTTCCACCAATTCCTAATGGATGTACTTCGCAATTTGGTTTTCCATCAGCGATAGATGGACAAATTTCCAGCATGTGCGATCCCAAAACGTATGATTTTTGAGGAGTAAAGTGATATGTATAATCTTCCATGAACGAAGTTCCTCCTTCAAGTCCCACATTCATTACTTTCAAGGCTCTAACCATTGCAGCTGTTTTCCAATCTCCTTCTCCACCAAAACCATAACCATCGGCCATCAAACGTTGGGTTGCTATTCCAGGTAGTTGTTTCCAGGCGCCTAAATTTTCAAAAGTATCGGTAAATGCTCCAAAAGCCCCTTCTTCCAAGAAAGCTCTCAGTCCCAATTCAATTTTTGCAGCATCTGCCAATGATTGTCTTTGCGCTCCGCCTTCTTTCAATGATGGAGTCAAATTATAAGAAGCTTCATAAACAGCCAATAAATCGTTCAATTGTTTGTCGGTTACTTTCTCGATATGTTTGGTCACATCCGAAGAATCATATCCATTGACAGAAACTCCAAAACGAATTTGAGCTTCTACTTTATCTCCTTCGGTAACAGCAACTTCACGCATATTGTCACCAATACGGGCTACTTTTAGGTTTTGAAGTTCATTCCAGCCTAGCGCCACTCTTGTCCAGTTTCCTATTTTGGTTTGAACGCGTTCGTCTTCCCAGTGTCCTACAATCACTTTGCGTTTTTTGCGCATTCTGGACATGATAAAACCAAATTCTCTGTCGCCATGAGCCGATTGGTTCAAGTTCATGAAGTCCATGTCGATTGAAGCCCAAGGAATTTCGGCGTTGAATTGTGTATGTAAGTGACATAATGGTTTATTCAAAATGCTTAAACCACGAATCCACATTTTGGCTGGTGAAAAAGTGTGCATCCAAGCTACGATACCAATACAGTTTTTGTTGGAATTCGCTTCCAAACATACATTCATGATTTGAGCAGGCGATTTTACTACATCTTTGTATACCAATTTCACTGGTAATTTTGAGGATGCATCCAATCCTTCTGCTATTATTTGAGAATGCTCGGCTACTTTTCTTAATGTTTCTTCACCGTATAATTCTTGGCTTCCTACTACAAACCAAATTTCTTTTTGAGATATATCTATCATTATACTATTTTTTTAAAATTGTTTAAAGTTTAAAATTGTTTAAAGGTTCGTTTTAGTTTAAACAACTTTAAACCAAAGAAACCTTAAACTAAAATTACTGTCCGTAATACGAATCTTTTCCGTGCTTGCGTTCGTAATGTTTTTTGATCAAAGAATCCTTCAATCTAGGTGCATTAGGATTTATTTGCAAAGTCAGGTACGCCATCTCTGCTACAACTTCCAGTACTTTACTGTTGTAAACTGCTTTAGCAGCATTTTTTCCCCAAGCAAAAGGCCCGTGGTTTCCTATCAGAATCATTTCGACTTCTTCGTAGGAAAGGTTTTTTTCTTTAAAACAATCCAAAATTTGGATACCCGTATTATGCTCGTAATTTCCTTCGATTAAGCTGTCATTCATTGGGGCAGCGCAGGGGATATCGGAGGTTAGGTGATCGGCATGGGTGGTTCCAAAAATCGGAATGTCTCTTTGTGATTGTGCCCAAGCTACTGAATAGGTCGCATGAGTATGTGCGACACCACCAATGTTTGGCCAGTTTTTGTATAGATATGCGTGTGTTTTGGTGTCCGAAGAAGGGCGCATACTTCCTTCAATGATGTTATTGTCAAAATCAACAATAACAATATCTTCCGGTTTTAGGTCTTCGTAAGGAATACCGCTTGGTTTAATGGCAAAAACACCATTTTTTCGGTCAACGGCACTCACATTTCCAAAAGTGTAGACTACCAAATTCAATGCATTCAACTGCATATTCGCTTCGTAGCATTCTTGCTTTAAATCTTTATATATAGAGCTCATGTTGTTGTTTTTTGATGGATGGATCTGCATAAGCACTTAATTGATCATATGCCAAAAGCAACTTGTTATAGGCGGCTACTTTGTCAAGCTGTGGATTATATTCGCTTTCAAAGGGACTTCCCATTTTTTGAGCCGCTTCAATTACGTTTGGATAAATCCCGGCTGCGACTGCTGCATAAATAGCAGCTCCCAATGCAGGGGCCTGATCTGATAAAGCTACTTTGATTGGTTTGTTCAATACATTGGCCAAAGTTTGCATGATAAATGGTGATTTACGAGCCACACCACCAATACCAATCACGGTATCAATTCGAACACCTTCTTCTTCAAAACGATCTACAATTTTTTTAGATCCAAAACAAATCGCATTTACCAATGATTTGAATACATGCGGTGCTTTTGTTCCTAAAGATAAGTTTGCGATGGCGCTTTTTAGTTCTTGATTGGCGTCTGGAGTTCGTCGCCCGTTAATCCAGTCTAAGGCAACTGGTATACTTTCTGATAACGGAATTTTTTCAGCTTCAGCAGTTAATTGTTTGATTAGATTGTCGCTGATTTCCGCTTTCAAATGTGCTTTTTGTTCTTCATTCAATAGAGTAGAAGAGGCTAATAAATTATCTGTTGGCCATAACAATAATTCTTTGTACCAAGCCAATAAATCTCCAAAAGCAGATTGTCCCGCTTCCAGACCAATGAATCCTGGAATTACCGATCCGTCAACTTGTCCGCAGATTCCGCGAACCGTTTTTGTTCCGATAGATTCTTTGGTATCCACAATAATATCACAAGTTGAGGTTCCCATTACGCGTACCAAAGTATGCTCGTCAATTTTGGCTCCCACCGCACCTGAATGTGCATCAAAAGTTCCTACTGCAATAACTGTATTGGTTGAAAGTCCCAATCGAGTTGCCCATTCTTGACTTAAATTACCTGCAACTAAATCAGATGTATAAGTTTCATTATATAATTTTCCTCGAAGTGTAGCTAGATATGGATCTAATTGTCCTAAAAATTCTTCTGGTGGTAAACCATTCCAGTCTTCGTGCCACATCGCTTTATGTCCCGCGGCGCAACGACTTCTTTTGAATGATTTCAAATCTTTATTGTCAATCAACAAATACGTCATTAAGTCGCAGTGTTCCATCCAAGTATGAGCAGCTTTTTTTACGGCTTCGTCCTGTCTGGCAACGTGAAGGATTTTGGCCCAAAACCATTCCGATGAATAGATTCCCCCTTCATATTTAGTAAAATTTTCTCCGCCCCAGTTGGCTGCCAATTCATTGATTTCGTTTGCTTCGTTTATGGCGGTGTGATCTTTCCATAAGACCATCATGGCATTTGGATTGTTTTCGAAACCTTTGGTCAGTGCCAATGGAGTTCCATCTTCGGCAACCGGAACTGGTGAAGATCCTGTAGTGTCGATACAAATGCTTCGTATAAGCGAAGGATCTACTTTACTATTTTCAACTACATATTTTATGGTAGTTTCCAATCCTTCGATGTGATCCAAAGGATGTTGACGAAACTGGTTTATTGAGGCATTACAATATTCTTTAGTTGCCCATCGCTTGTAATCACAAACGCTTGACGCTAATTCCTGTCCATTTTCAGTGTCTATCAATACTGCACGAACAGAATCTGAGCCATAATCTAATCCTATCACATAATTTTTCATCACAAATCTTTTTATATAAGTACAAATATATATATAATTATTTAATAAGTGTATAAAAAACACTTAATTTATTTTATGTTGAAACTATTTCATTTTCAACTTCAAAACAGTTACAGAATAGGCTGGAACACTCAATTGGGCTTTCTCACTTTTCAAGATATATTCGTTTTCTTTCGGGCTGATTTTCTTAGGCGAAGCAAATGAGTTTTCGTCATTAGTATTTGGGCTTGTAAGCGTAATAACGGTTCCTTTTGATTGGAGTTTGCTTCCTTTTAAATCAACTGTAATGTCCTGCGCTTTTGCTGAAGTATTAACCAGTTTTACAATTACTTCTTTAGTATTTACATCTTTCACTGCCGATGCAAACAAATCGTTTTGACCAGTAACTGCTTTTCCATCTTTGGTGATGGATAATAAATCAGTTCCTTTATTGTTAGCGAATAATTTTTGCACATAATAATTTGGTGTTCCAAAGGACTCTAAATTATTAAACCAAATCATATCCGGTGTCCATTGCCAACCTTCTTCGTGAGCAAATAAAGGAGCATACGAAGTAAGATGAACTACTTCAGCGTTGCGTTCCATTCCGGTCATAAAAGCGGCTTCAGAAAAAGCACATTCCCAACTGTTTTTGTTATCTGGACTTGCAATGGCTACCGATTGTGCGGCATATTCACCTGCGAAAATTTTTGGCCCTTTACGGTCATAATTGTCGTAACGAGTTGCGTTTTCTCTAAACCATTTTGGTTCTTTATAATAATGTTCATCTATGATTTCGGCATTCAATTTTTTAAGTTCCGATTGTGCATACTCAAAATAATCTCCTTCTGGAAATGGTCCGCTTCCTGAAACAATTGTAATTTCTGGATGTTTTGCTTTGATTGCTTTTTCAAACACTTTATAACGCTCGATATAATCTGTTCCCCATTGTTCGTTTCCTACTCCAATAAATTTCAAATTGAACGGTTTTGGGTGACCCATATCCGAACGAACTTTTCCCCACGGAGTATCTACGCTTCCGTTGGCAAATTCAATTAAGTCAATCGCATCCTGCACATAAGGATCCAATTGATCCATAGGAACCATTTCGCCTGTATTGAACTGACAAGCCATTCCACAACTTAAAATTGGTAATGGACTAGCTCCGATATCTTCTGATAATTGAAAATATTCAAAAAATCCTAAACCAAAAGACTGAAAATAATCGGGTGTTGGTTTGTGTGCAAACTCTGTATTCCAGCGGTTAACTAAGCTTTCTCTATTATCAACTTCTCCAACTGTTTTTTTCCATTGGTAACGTTGTGCCAAAGTTCTTCCCTCAACAATACAGCCACCTGGAAAACGTAAAAAGCCAGGTTTCATATCATATAGTAATTGTACTAAATCTTTGCGAAGACCATTTTTTCTATTGTTCCAAGTGTCTTTCGGGAATAATGAAATCATATCCAAATCAATAGTTCCTGTTCCTTCAAAAGTAAAACGCAATTTTGCTTTTGCTTCTGTAGCTGTTGGAGTAAGCTGAGCGGTATATTCTTTCCAATCTGAAGCAGTAGGAACAATGCTCGTTTCGCTTAAAACTTTATTATCTTTTCCAATGAATTGAATAATTATTTTGGAAATATTTCCTGCTTCTTTGGATGCTTTTAGAGTCAAATTGTATTTTGCTCCGCTTTTAATTCCCATTCCTCTGAAACCTTCATTGATGATTTCATAGCCTTTAGCATCTTTTACCGTAATTCGGCAATAATTATGATTGTTCCCTTTTTTTGAAAATTGAACAGGAACAGCAATTCCAGATTCGGTATTAAAATTATGTTTGTCGCTTTTTGGCTGATTCCACCCCATTAAAGGGTCATCAAATTCAAATGAGCGGTTTTTTACCATTTCGGCGTACAAACCCCCATCGGCAGCAAAGTTGATATCTTCAAAAAAGATTCCATACATTGTTGGCTGAATTTTGGTAATGGTTTTACTGGTGTTTACTTCCAGAGTCGTCTTTTGTGCATTGGCGTAAATGCCGTTTAATAATAGACCGCAAAGGGTTATTTTGGTGATTAAATTTGATTTCATATTTTTTTGTTTAAAGTTTAAAGTTTAAAAGTTTCAAGTTGTTGCATTGAGTTTTAAACTTTAATAATTGTGCTATTACAGTGTCTATATTCTATTATCTCTCAGTCTATCATCTCTTTTATTTTTTCAATTCTATCCAAACTTTCATTTTTCCAACGCCTCTGTTCGACCAGGAGTAATAAGGAATGGCTTTTAGTTGTGACGTTTGGATGGTATTTACTCCTTCTAAAAGATTATCTTCTTTAGTTACTTTGAAAGTGTCATTGGCATTGATGGTGATTTTATCAAAGTTGGCTGGATTGTCAATTTCTTCGATAGCATACACAATCGGTCCATATTCCAAAGCTACTTTCCCGATGTTGCCTTCCACTTTTGTATTGGTTACCACTTCTTTTACTTCCATTGGAAAATTCAGGTTTATGATGTCACCTTTTTTCCAGTTTCGGCTGATGGTGATGTATCCGTTATCTTCTTTGTAATCGAAAGGTTTTCCGTTTATCGTCAGCGTAACTTTTGCGGAAGCGGGAGTTGCATAACTGTATAAATCTCCGGGCAAGACTTGATTTTTGGCCCAGCCTGGAATCCTTAACTTGATAGTGAATTCGCTTTCTTTTTTTGGAGAAACTGTCAAAACAACTTTGCCATCCCAAGGATAATTGGTTTGTTGAGAAACTTCCAATTCTGTTTTGTCCAAAGAAATTTTTGCAGTATTCGAAGCATATAAATTCACATAAAGAACATTTTTGCTTGTAGAATAAATCAATCCCGGAATTGAAGGGATAAAACGAATCAAGTTTGTTGGGCAACAGGAACAGTCAAACCACGATTGGCGGGTGCAAGAACCTCTGTTGTTTTTGTAAATACCATCGGATTCTAGTGCATTTGGATAAAAAAATTGTTTTCCGTCTAATGAAATTCCAGATATTAATCCGTTGTATAAAGAGCGTTCAATTACATCAAAATAACCAGAATTTCCAGTCATATTGTGCAGTCTGTGGTTCCAATAGACATCGCCAATGGCGGCACAAGTTTCGTTGTAAGCCGTTAGGTTGGGTAATTCATAGTTTGCTCCAAAGGCTTCACCATCATGTACAGCACCAATGCCACCAGTGATGTACATTTTTTTGTTGACCATATTGGTCCATAGAGCGTTTACGGCATCGAGATAATTTTTGTCGTTGTATATTGCGGCAATATCTGTCATTCCAGAATACATATAAACGGCTCTTACGGCATGACCCACTGCTTCTTTTTGTTGGATAACCGGAATGTCATCTTGTGCATAAGCACCGTATAGTTTATGGTTTTTTGGATTTCCGCGGTTGTCTAGAAAATATTTGGCCAATTGCAAATAGGCTTTATTATTGGTTATTCGATAGAGATTCACCAAACCCGTTTCGACAATTTGATGGCCAGGAACACCATGAACTTGCTCCGGATTATCTCCAAAAGTTAGAACTAATAGATTGGCGTTTTTGATGGCAATATCCAAAAAGTTTCTTTTTCCTGTTGCTTCATAATGCACTACTGCCGCTTCTATCATATGGCCTGAGTTGTACAATTCATGGCTTATTTGCAAGGATTCCCAACGTTTTCCCTCTATAACGGGAACCCACGGTGCTGGTGGTTTGGCTGGATTGATGGTTCGCCAAGTGGTCAAATAACCGTCTTTTTCCTGACCCACTTTGATAATGCCTATAAGGGAATCCAATAATTTTTCTAGTTTTGGGTTGGGCTCACTTATCAGGGTATTCGAAGCGCCTTCTATAATTTTGTATATATCGGTGTCGTCAAAAGGCATTTGCCCTTTCACTTCGCCTTTCATCTTTCCGCCTGCAATCAGGAAATTATCCAAACGACCTTCTTCCTCACATTTATGAATGGCATATTCGATGGTTTTTTCCTGAACTCTTTTGATAATAGGTAACCAAAAGTTATCCGTTAGTTTTACATTTTGAATGTTAACTGCAGAAATTGGATATCCAGCGGTTTTATTTGCACTATTCTGAGCATTCATTGTGCTTGAAAGCGAAAATGAAGCTATCAGAATTAATGTGTGGCTTTTTAAATTAAATATTTTCATCAACGTTTTTTATTAACGAGTTGCAAGATAAATAAAATAAGTGTGTAATATACATTTTTAAAATAAATTAAATTTTTTTACAGCGTTGGCCATAAATCAGCATCCCATTGCAATTGTTTTATTTGTAATAACGGTCTTCCATTTTGTTTGGCGTCATAAGCGTGGTATATGATATAATCTTTACCATCAAAAGTATAGGTGCTGTTGTGTCCAGCTCCGTACCAATTTTTATCTCCCTGAATTAACAAAGTTCCTCCACCTTCGGTTAGTAATTTTCCGTCTTTGTCAACGTAAGGTCCTGTTATGGTTTTGGATCTTCCTACCACAACTTTATACGTGCTTTTTTCGCCTCGACAACACAAATCCCACGAAAGGAACAAGTAATAATAATCGTTTTTCTTAAATACAAAAGGAGCTTCGAGCGCACCATCGCCGGGATCGGAATCAGCTAGTTCAAATGTTCTTTTGCGTTTGGCAATAGTTCGCCATTCTTGCGGTTGTGCGATTGATTTTAAATCTGGATTCAGTTTCACCATTTTCAAACCTTCCCAAAAAGAACCGAAAGCCAGCCAAGGCGTATTGTTTTCGTCGAAAGTCAAATTGGGATCGATGGCGTTCCAAAGATCACGGTTGGGAATGGATTGAATGACAATTCCCTGATCGACCCATTTGTAGGCTGGGTCTTTTGGATCCAAAGTGGTGTTGGTCGTCACTCCAATCGCCGAAGTGTTTTTTGCGAAAGCGGAAACCGAATAATACAAATAATAAGTGTTGTTGTGAAAAGAAATGTCCGGTGCCCAAATGTGATTGTCGAAATTGGGAACGACTGCATCCACCCAAAGAGGTTTTTCTTTGAATATTTGGGGTTCTGGATTCCAGTTTTTTAAATCTTTCGAACTGAAAGCGCTGATACCTTTTCCGGTGCAATATAAATAGTAGGTATCTTTTTGCTTGATCATTACTGGATCATGAACGGTAATGTCTTGAGCAAATGATGAGGTGCCAATTAAAACAAGTAAGATGGAAAATAGTTTATGTAGTTTCATAATTCGGTTTTTAAACATATCAGTTATTTAAGAAAATATAAGGATAATGTATTTGTTAGATGTAACATTTTGCGACTGCAATCTGCCTTCTCCAATCTGCTTTCTCTTTAATCTGTTATCCCCTCCGTTGTCATAATCACGCGTTTCATCGTTCCGTCTTTGTTGTAGTACAAACGATCTACACAAACCGATCTTCTAAAACTTCCACCATTGGGTTGAGTTGCGCCATTGTGGTATATGAAATATGACTTTCCTTTGAAATCGATTATCGCTTGGTGATTGGTGTTGGAATTCCCGGCGAGTTCGTTCAGAATGCCTTTGAATTCCCATGGTCCATTAATGGATTTACTCATCGCGTAGGCAATTTTCTCCGGAAATTGATAGGCATATGATAAGTAATACCAATTGTTGTGTTTGTGAATCCAAGGCGCTTCGGTATAATTGGGTAAAGAAATGGTTTGGATTGGGCCATCGAGTTCGGTCATGTTGGCTTTTAATTTGGCATAATGGCAAACGCTATTTCCCCAGAAAAGATACGCTTGACCGTAATTGTCAATAAAGACAGTTGGGTCGATATCATCCCAGTCGATTTTGGTTTGAGTGGTCATGTCATTGGTCACCAGCGCTTTTCCCAATGCATCCTTGAAAGGCCCTGTTGGACTGTCTGAAATTCCCACGCCAATCGCTTTTCCGTTAATGGAACCATGGGAAACGGTAACGTACCAATAGAATTTTCCGTTGCGCTCTATTACTTGTGATGCCCAAGCATCAGAAGTTGCCCAAGCAAAGTCAGTTACTTTCAGCGGAACCGGATGTTCTTGCCAATGCACCATATCTGAAGTAGAATACACCAGCCATTCGTTCATTTTATAAAAATTGAAATCATTCGGAGCTTCATCATGACCGGCATAAAGGTATACTTTGTCCTTGTACACCAAAGCCGCTGGATCTCCTGTGTATTTATCTTTGATAATTGGGTTGTTGATTAGGGTCGTTGGATCCGGTTTTTTGTCTTTGGCGGAAGCCGAAACAATATCCTGAGCTATTATTTTGGCAGAAGAAATAAGTGCCAAAAAGGAAAAGGTTATGATGGTGTTTTTCATTTTCTTTACATTTGTTAATAATCAAAAAACCCTTTTTTAAAATTTAAAAAAGGGTTTTGATTGTCTAAAAGACTAATTTATTTTCTTGCCCCAAACTGGTAAACCTGCTCCTGTAAGTCCAGAATAAGTTAAGGTTACTTTGCGCGTTGCACTTTCCCAATCCCAGGCATCGCTTACTTTGCATTTTATGCCATTGACGGTCAATGTTTTGTTGGTGCTGTCATACGACCAAGTTCCTGAAACGCCACCACTTACTTTTTTGTCGGCGGTTAAGTATATAGTAGCCGATTTTTGAATGGTGGCATATTGGTAATTCATAGTGATTTGTTCCCATGAACCGATAAATGAAGATTCTGTAATGGTGGTTGCGGGTACACCAGCATAGCGCTCGGGAGCAACTACTGGCCATCCATCCTCAGTCCATTGGATTTCGCGAACATGTCCCATCATTATGGCGTTGGAAACGGCAATTCCCGGTACATCTTTTGGCAAGCGTGCCTGTGAGGAATAATACCATTGCTTAGTGTCTGGATTTTGAAAAACAGCACAATGCGAGATTCCAACCCAACCTGTGTGATTATTGAAACCATAAGGGTGTGTCAGCATTGGCCAACAATCGGAACCATTGGTCACGTCGGCACCGTTTATTCCAAGATAAGGTCCCATAATATTTTTGGAACGACAAACTCTGGTGTTGTAAGGAACATCCAGACCATCATACGCTAAAAACAAATAATAATAACCTGTAACATCATTGTAGATAATCTCGGGGCCTTCGGAAGCTTGCCAGCGTGTGGTATTATTGCGGGTGGCAATGCGGGTTCCATAATCGCTCAAGGTTTTTAATTGATCTGGTTTTCCGGTAGCTGGATTTAGTTTTAAAGCTGCAATACCAGAATGCCAGGAACCGTAGATTAGGTATTGGTCTCCTGTAGGAGTTTCAATAAAACTCGGGTCGATGGCGTTAAATTTGAAATAAGCATCGTCCCAGTTTCTTGTGCCTGTAAACGAATACGGTTTTACACCATCAGGTTCTGAACAAACCACCATTCCTTTGTCTGTCCAAACATTGGAGGCTAAATCATCGGTTTCGGCCAAGCCAATAAAGGCTCTTTCACTCCAAGAGTTATCAAAATTACTTGCAATTATAGGATTATCGACTACAATGCTGTAATACATGCGGTATTTGTTACCCACTTTTCGTACGCAAGGAGCCCAATAGCCATAATTTGGACTGGTAATGGCTGGCAATGCCGGATTCATTCGGGCTCTTTTGTTATTCAAAGAATCTTTTACCCAAGCTGGTGCCGTGGTCATTGAAGAGCCCATAAATTCCCAAGTTATAAGGTCTTTGGAACGTCTGTAGAAAAAATGTCCATGACCATCGGTTGCATTTCCATAAGAAGCATCGGTTTGGTACATATAATAATACTCACCGCACTTGGCTACCGATGGATCGTGTACGTTGGCCAAATTCCATTTTGCATTGCTGCCCCACGAGGAAATTGAGGAATAGTTATCAGCATAAGTAGGTCCGGGAAAAGCAACAGGCGTTGGGGTTGGTGTTGGAGTCGGCGTTGGAGTTGGATCTGGTGAAGGATCATCTCCTTTAGAACAACCACCTAATGACAAAGCTGTAATAAGAATAAATGCAAAATAGCATGCCATTCTTATAATGGAATTTGATTTTTTCATAACGAACATTTTTATTTGCTTTCAAGTATTATAACAGAAAAAGGAGGAACTGTAACAGTTAATTTTCCTTTTTTAATTTCAAAACCTTTGAAAGCAATGGGTTGTATTTTTGTTGGATTGTCAAATGAATTGTAATCCTGTAATTTTGATGAACCAATAATCAGACCAGAAACCGATTTGATTCCAATTTCAGTAAGGTCAATCTCTACATTGTTTTCTTTTTTGGAATCGATATTTACCAATGAAATATGAACCAATCCTTTTTTGTCCTTAGAAGCCGAAGCGGATAAAGCAGGAAGTGTTTCGCCATTATACGAGTAAAGCGGTGATTTTATGGAAATAGGTAATTGTTGAGCGTCTTGGTGCACGCTGTACAATTGCATTACATAGTAAGTGGGTGTCAAAATCATTTTGGCCTTATCGGTAAGGATAACCGCCTGTAAAACATTAACACATTGTGCCAAGTTGGCCATTCGAACACGATCAGCGTGATTATTGAAAATATTAAGTGTTGCTCCAGCCAAAACGGCATCTCTCATAGTGTTTTGTTGGTACAAGAATCCAGGATTTGTTCCTTTTTCGACTTCATACCAAGCTCCCCATTCGTCTACAATCATTGCCACTTTTTTTTCAGGATCATATTTATCCATAATGGCGGAGTGTTTGGTAACTAATTCCTCCATTTTTAAAGCTGATTTCATCGTTTGGAAATATTCAAATTCGGTGTAATCCACAGCATCTCCTTTTTTTGCCCAATCGATTACGGCATAATGATGTACCCCAACTCCTCCCAACATGTTTAGGGGAATATCTTTCATTAAAGTTTCAGTCCAATTATAATCGGCACTATTTGATCCGGAAGCAATACGGGTTATACCACCAGTATTTCCCCAATCAGACATGAATGTAGCGTATTTTCTATATTCATTCACATAATAATCTGCGGTCATATTTCCTCCACAACCCCATGCTTCATTTCCAATTCCCCAGAATTTAACTTTCCAAGGTTCTGTTCTTCCATTCTTTCTACGCAAATCACTCATTGGGCTTTTTCCGCCAAAGTTGGTATATTGTACCCAATCTGCCAGTTCTTGTACGGTTCCGCTACCTACGTTTCCAGAAAGATAAGGGTCAGCACCCAAAGTTTCGCATAAATTCAGGAAATCGTGAGTACCAAAACTATTGTCTTCGGTAGTTCCTCCCCACCATTGGTTTACAATTGTAGGTCGGTTTTCTTTGGGACCAATGCCGTCTTTCCAGTGGTAGGTGTCGGCAAAACATCCGCCTGGCCAACGTAAATTTGGTATTTTTAATTTTTTAAGGGCATCAATAATATCGTTACGAACGCCTGCTGTATTTGGTATTTTAGAAGTATCACCCACAAAAAAACCGCCATAGATGCACCTTCCTAAATGCTCTGCAAAGTGACCATATATGTTTTTGTTAATAATTGGAGCGTTTGCAGTATTCTTTATGGTAAGTACTGTGGTTTCTTTTTGTGCAAAACTGGTTTGACTGCAAAAAGCAATTATAAATGAAAGGAATAAGACTTTTTTCATGTTGTTTTAATTGATAAAGAGGGACATTATTACATCCTCCTAAATATTATTTTTTAATATGCAATAGTTGGCCAGCCTCCTGACCATGTAAAATTAACGATTTCCAGTTTAGGATTCCCGCTGTCGGCACCATCATAATAGTGTACAGACCCTTTTTGCGTTCCTACAATTCTGGAGATATGTCCTGGACCAATATAATTTCCAGTTGTTTTTAATACGGTTGTGCCTCCACCGCCTGTCAAGGAAACACCGCTTTTATCCACAAATGGACCAAAAGGACTTGTAGAACGACCTACGACAATATAATAAGTGCTGTTTACACCTTGGCAACACGCTCCACGATTGGCAAACATATAATAATAACTGCCTTCTTTAATCAAGCAAGGTGCTTCCCAACTAGCACTACTGCCACCGGCAACAATTGTTTTGCTTCCAGTTGTTTTACCAGTTGTGGGGTCAATTTTTATAACACCAATTCCTGCGTGAAAAGAACCATAGGCCATATAAATATTGCTTCCATCTACTAAGATTGATGGGTCAATAGCGTTAACATCTGAGGATGAAGAGGAAGAGACAACAACTCCTCTATCTGTCCATTTTGTTCCTGCACTTTGAGAAATGGAAGGAGCAGTAACCAAGCCTATTGCTGAGGTTGCAGATCCAAAAGTAGAACAGGAATAATACATATTCCATCGATTATTAAACCAAGCTACATCGGGTGCCCAAAATGTTTTGGTAAAACCAGACACGTAGCCTGTTATCCAACTTGGAGAGGAACTAAAAACTAATGTTCCCCAAGACCAATTTATTAAATCTGTTGAGTAGGTCATCGGAATATAGTCTCCAGTTGTAAAAACATAATAATTCACACCACTTTTTACAATGGTACTTGGATCATGGGAGGGCACATTTCCGGCAACTGTTTTTGCTGTTAAATTGGAAGTTTGATAAGCTTGTGTTGTCTCAATAGTTGCAGTATCAATATCCTCTTTTTGGCAGCTTCCAAGCAAAAAAGCAAATAGAACAAGGGAGGTTATTTTTTTAATCATAATTTTTTTAATTAAATGTTTGTTATTAGATAAACTCAACGCCTTTTACGATTTTATTCTAAGTTATAAAATCACGTGACATCCTTTTTCTTGGGTTGCCACATGATTTTAATAACTAAACTAACTCAAATAAATATTAATAACCTTCATTCTGAACTGTTCCAGGATTATTGTCCATTTCCAGTTGTGGAATTGGGAAGAATTCTCTACCGTTCGTATATGTATTAAACTCAGCGTCTCTTGTTTTTAACCAAGCCAATTTTGCAGGATCTTGTAACCAACCCCAACGGCGAATATCATCAAAACGGTGGCCTTCAAGTGGAAATTCCAAGAAACGTTCGTGGGCGATTTGATCTCTCATGCCTACTTGTGATAATCCTGGTTTTGAAGTACTTAAGTTTGGCAATCCAACACGATCTCTTACCATTTGTATGTACTGATAAGCTCCTTGAGTGTCTCCAGTTTCATTTAAACATTCAGCATACATTAACAAAACATCTGAATATCGCATCAATCGTTCGTTAATTCCTGAACGCCAATCAAATTCATTGGGCATTGTTTTGGAATTTTCATACTTTGCACAGTAGATATCATTTAAATTTCCAGGATTTGAAGCATAATAAGTGGCAAAATCCTGTCCGTATAATGTCATCCCTGGAGTGTTGTAAAACATTGTTGCATTTAAACGAGGATCTACAGTACTGTTCACAGTCATTTCTTGATGGTATTCATCAAATAAGGTCCAAGTAGGTTGTACATCTGTCCAACCAAATCCTCTTGGTGCGTACGTTATTGCTCTAGCAGAAGTTTTTCCCCAAGTAGATAAAGGTGCTCCACCCCATCCTAACTCCACTCCACCAACTTCTCTGTCGAATTGTACTTCGAAAATTGATTCGGCATTATTTTCATATTCTGTGGTAAAATTATCTGCATAATTTGGCATTAATGAATAAACACCCAAATCAATTAATTTTTTGAAAGTAATTTTGGCATTGGTAAAATCTTTGGTAAACAAATAGGCTTTACCTAAATACCCTAATGCAGCTCCTTTTGTAGCTCTACCCACTTGATCTTTATCAATTCCTGACAAATTTGCATACGAAACGGGAAGCATATCTACTGCCGTTTTCAAATCAGATATTACTTGAGCCCAGCCTTCTTCCTGCGTTTTTTGCGGGCTATAAAGTTCAACTTTTAATGGCAACGGTACATTTTTGAATAAATTTACAGCATGGAAGAAATACAATCCTCTCATGAAATAGGCCTGACCAAGAACTCTAGTTTTAAGCTCCGAGTCTGTCATTGCAATGTTTGGTACATTTTCTAAAACTTGATTGGCTCTATTGATTCCCTGATAATAGGTTTCAAAAGCCCATCCGTAAATAGCTGCATTTGAAGGGCTTGAGTTGAAACGACCAACATTATACATAGCATCCCAAGGGCTATTACTTCTGGAGTCATCGCCTTTTATATCCAATAATAGCGGAGTACTTCTCATATAGGTTCCATCGGTAAGTAAACTTGAATATACAGCGTTTATACCATTGACAGCATCTTGGTCTGTTTTCCAAAAGGAAACCGATGTTTCAAAATTTGGATTTGCTTGCACTAAATCATCATCGCTTACACAACCAGCTAATAGTAGTGAAACAGAAAAGGATATAGTCAGAGATTTAAATATTTTATTTTTCATCATGATTCGTTTTTATTAATTATAATTATTTAAAAAGCTACATCTACCCCTAAAATAAAAGACATAGGATTTGGGTATGCTCCTTGGTCATATCCTCTTGACAGTAAACCTTCGTTATTAAAATCAGGATCATATCCTCTATAGTTGGTTATTGTCCAAAGATTTTGTCCAGTAATAAATAATTTAGCACTTTTTATAGTGTTGTTGTTTTGCAAAGGAATATTATACCCAATTTGAACATTTTGAAGTTTCAAATAACTTGCATTTTCAACATAACGGTTCGAATCTCTACTATTGGCATTTGGATCTCCAATAACAGGGCGAGGTATATTTGTGTTTGTATTTGTTGGCGTCCAATAGTTAAGAATATCTGTACTGCTATTTACATATTGCCCTAACATTAAATTACGGTAAGTGGCATCAAATGCTTTGTTTCCTCCAGATCCAATCCAAGAGAATGAAAATTCCCAGTTTTTGTATGAACTGTCAAATCCAAAAGCATAACTGTATTTGGGTATGGTAACACCTTGATAGGTTCTATCAGCATCAGTAATAGCACCATCTCCGTTAACATCTTTAAATTTTATGTCTCCAGGAGCTGCACCAATTTGAGTTGGAGAAGAGGCAATTTCTGCTTGATTTTGAAAAATTCCATCTGTTTGATAAGCAAATATTTCTCCAACAGATCTACCTACTTCCGTTTTTGAAGCCGCACCATAAATTGGATCATTTTTTTCGCCTAATTTTAGTACTTCATTCTTTAAAGTTCCTAAATTGGCATTAATGCTGTACTTAAAAGCGTGGTCATTATTATTATAGACTGCTGTAAATTCATATCCACTATTTCTAACTGTTCCAGCATTGGTTACAATACTTGCAGGAAATGATCCTGTAGAGTAAGGAAGTGGTAAATTCAATAAAAGATCTGAAGATTCTTTTACAAAATATTCGGCAGTAAGCTGTAATCTATTATTGAACAATCCTAAATCAAGACCAATATCAGATTGTTTTGAATCTTCCCATTTTATATTAGGGTCAGTTGACGCTACTGTGGTAGTTCCTGGGGCTAATGAACCTGGATTTCCAAATAAATAATTAGCAAATGGATTAATTGTAGAAGCATAGCTATATACACCTAATGTATTGTTTCCTAAAATACCATAACTTCCTCTAAGTTTAGCACTATTAATCCATTCTGGTAATTTTATGAATTTTTCGTTACTGAATTTCCAACCTCCAGAAAAGGAGTAGAAATTCCCAGTATTGTTTTCTGGCGCAAAAAGAGATGTTTTGTCTTGTCTAAAGTTGGCTTGGATAAAATATCTGTCATCATAGCTATAATTGATTCGGCTTATGTATGATTTTCCTGTTTGCTTAGTTTTGTATTCTTGCGAATCGGTTTTGTCAGCGTATTGCAACTCACTTATCTCACCTGGTTGATAACCTGTCCCAGCAGAATAATGATTGTAGTAATCGTTATTTTCCTGAAGCATACCCAACATAATGTCAAATTTGTTATTACCAATTTGTTTTGCATAAGTAAGGATATTATTCAAAATAGTTCTGGTACGATTACCGTCGGCAACTCTTAATTGAGACTCTGCAGGTTCAGTAACATAATACCATCCCAAGTTACTTGGTGGATTAAAGTATCTATCATGCCAGTCTAAGATATCGGCACTAGCGTCAAATTTGTAATTTAATCCTTCAATTATTTCAAATTGTCCCCAGATATCACCGATAAAGCGATTTCTAAGTGCCTCGTTTGTGATCAAATTATTATATCCAATAACATTCAACATAATTGCTTTTTGGGTTGCATTTACTGCTCCGCCATAACCGCCTAAGTTATTTGCATCATAAACAGGAACTGTAGGAATCGATTGTAGTAAATCGGTAATACCGGTTTCTCCTGCATTGTATTCACTGAATATATTTTTGTTTGATTGTGTGTATCCAATTTTGGAACCGTAAGTGAATTTTCCTTTTTTACCACCTAAATTCAAAGTAGTTGTAGCTCTTTTGTAGTCTTGAGGAGTATCAACATAACTAGTGTTTTTGAAATAATCAACGTTCAAATTATAGGTCATGCTTTCGGCACCGCCTGAAAGAGTAAGTGAATTGTCACTGATTGTTCCAGTTTTAAACGATGCATCTTGCCAATCTGTATCAACATTGCTGATAAAATAAGGACTTGACGGGTCATTTCCAGGCGCAAGAGTTATTCCAGCATTAGTTTCGGCAGCATTGGTAGTTTGTTGGTATTGCGTTCTGTTTAGAACATCCCATCTTTTGGCTACTGATTGAACACCAAATTGTGATTTGTATTTAATGTCAAGTGATCCTTTTTTTCCTTTTTTAGTGGTTATAATAACAACACCATTGGCTCCAAGAGCACCATAAATTGCGGCTGCCGATGCGTCTTTTAATACTTGCATGGACTCAACATCTCCAGTTGAAAAATCCCCAGGGGCATCTACAATCATTCCGTCAATTACAAAAAGGGGGTTATTGTTATAAAATGAAGTAATCCCTCTAATTTTTACATTTACATATCCTCCAGGCTCACCAGAAGATTGTACGGTAACACCAGCAGCTTGTCCTTGAAGTAATTTTCCAATATCATAAGTAACAGTTTTTTTAGCTTCTTCAGTATTGATAACACTTACAGATCCTGTTAAATCGGCTTTGCGTTGTGTTCCGTATCCAATAACAACAACTTCGTTGAGTTTGTTTGAACTTTCAAATAAAGAAATAGTAAGTTTTGCACTGTTTGCTACGGTTACTTCTTGAGTGTCAAATCCTAAGAAACTAATAACAAGAATATCATTTGGTTTTGCATTTATACTGAATTCGCCATCAAATCCTGTTGAAATAGCAATGTTTGTTCCTTTAATCAGAATATTTGCTCCTGGCAATGGTGCAGAATCTTTAGCAGAAATTACGGTTCCTTTTATAACATTGGCTTGTTGTGCCGATGCATTATATGTAGTAAAGAGCATAACTAGTAGTGCTAGCAGCCATTCTTTTTTAGGCAATAGAAAATTGCAATAAAAAAATAATCGGTGGTTTGTTGTCATATTGATTGATTTTGGTTAATTATAAGTGTATATTTTACATTTGTAAATTTAAATAAAAAAAAAGCACAAAAACAAATTAATCTGATAAAAAAAGCTTTGAAAAAAAACGGATATCCTAAAATATAGTGAAAATTGAAAAGATTTGTGTATTTTGTAGTATTAAAAAACGTTTTCGTCAGTTATAATTAATTGATAATCAATGATTAATGTTTTTGTGTTTCTATTTTTTTCTCCAATTTAAAAAATTTAAAAAATTTCACAATTTTCAATTTTACAAATTAAAAATAAGATTTAGTGTATTAATTTATAGGTCATTAGAATTTATTTTTTCCTTTTTGAGATGTTTTTCAATTGATTTTTGGCGCCATAAAAGCAAAAAAAACATATTTAAATGTAATTTTAACACTTAATTGTTGCAATGCCTTTTTAAAAAGAAGTTGAAATAAAGATAGTGGCTTTTAAATTTTGTAACTTAATGATTATCAAAACGATTTGTATAAAAAGAAAAAGAGAACATTGTATGTGCATAATCACATATTTAATCATAATTTCTCTTTTTTGTTTTTTTATTAGTGTAAAAACCACATTAAATTAATTTGTTAGTTTTAAGGAAGTTCTTATATTTACTGAAAATATAAATAGAAATGCTAAATAGTTATAGTACGGCAGACAAAGTCCTTCTAGCGGTAGATTGTATTATTTTCGGCTTTGATGAAGATGGTTTAAAAATTCTTTTGATTAAAAGGGATTTTGAACCCGAGAAAGGGAAATGGTCTTTGATGGGTGGGTTTCTTAAAAAAGAAGAGGTACTGGATACGGCAGCCATTAGAATATTAAATACCTATACAGGGTTGCAGGACATTTATATGGAGCAACTTTATACCTATAGCGAAATTGATCGTGATCCGGTGGAAAGAACCATATCTGTAGCTTATTATGCACTGATAAATATTGAAAACCACAATGCCGAACTGATTCAAAACTATCACGCGAAATGGTTTAGTGTTTCTGAAGTGCCAAAATTGATTTTTGACCACGACAATATGTTGGCTCATGCCATCAGAAGGCTGCGTTACAGAACTTCAATGCGACCAGTTGGTTTTGAACTTTTACCCGAAAAATTCAAAATGAGTCAGTTGTTAAAGCTCTATGAATCGATTTTGGACAAAGAAATTGATAAACGAAATTTTATTAGTAAAATTAATTCGTTGGATATTTTGATAAAATTAGACGAGAAAGACATGACTTCTTCCAGAAAAGGTTCCTATCTCTATACTTTTGATAAAGAGAAATACGATGCCAAATTGTTGAATCATTTTGCTTTAAATTTTTAAAAAGTAAAACAGATTTTGTTTTAAAAAGAAATAAAAAAAGGAAGCTTCTATTGCAGAAGCTTCCTTTTTTGTTGAATTAAAATATTGTTATTCCTAGCTATTTCCTTTTTGATAATCAGCCAAGAATGTTGCCAATCCACTATCTGTTAACGGGTGTTTCAGCAAACCTTCGATCGCGCTTAATGGACCTGTAATAACATCGGCACCAATTTTGGCACAATTCAGAATATGCATAACGTGGCGAACAGAAGCTGCAAGAATTTGGGTTTCGTAACCATAATTGTCATAAATCAATTTAATGTCTTCTATAAGAGTCAACCCATCTGTAGAAATGTCGTCAAGTCTTCCAATGAAAGGCGACACATAAGTAGCACCGGCTTTGGCCGCAAGTAAAGCCTGGCCTGCAGAAAACACTAAAGTGCAGTTGGTTTTGATTCCTTTATTCGAAAAATATTTAATGGCTTTTATCCCGTCTTTGATCATTGGGATTTTAACCACGATCTGCGAATGCAGTGCTGCCAATTTTTCTCCTTCGGCAACCATTCCTTTAAAATCAGTCGAAATAACTTCGGCGCTTACGTCGCCATCCACCAATTCACATATTTTTACATAATGCGCAATAATATTGTCGGCTCCCGTGATTCCTTCTTTCGCCATTAGCGAGGGGTTGGTAGTAACGCCGTCTAATATTCCTAAATCATTGGCTTCTTTGATGTCTTTTAAATTTGCTGTATCGATAAAAAATTTCATGTGTATGTTTTTTTAGAGAATCTATCCTGATAGCTATCGGGACTGAGATTCTGAGTTTTTAAATGTTTTTTTAATTGCTCAATATCTGAGCACTTTCTTCAATATATTTTAGTATTTCCGCACAAACATGTTGGCTGGTAAATCCAAATTTTTCGTCCAAAACGCTCGCTGGTGCCGAATAACCAAAATGGTCCAATCCTACTATTTTTCCGCTATCGCCTATCAATCCTTCAAGATTTACAGGAAGTCCGGCGGTAAGACCGAAAACGAGTTTTTCCTTCGGGATAATACTTTCTTGGTATGATTTGGGTTGCGATTTAAATAGGCCTTCGGAAATTATGGAGGCTATATTTATTTTTAGATTATGCTCTTTTTCCAAAATCATCGCAGCATTAATAAGTGTCGATACTTCCGATCCGTTTGCTATTAAAGTAATGTCTGGATTTTGGGTTTCTTTTACCAAATAGCCACCTTTTGTAGCTTGCAAAGCTTCTTGATATCTCGAAGTTTTGCTTGCCGGAATGTCCTTAATGTTTTGTCTCGAAAGAATCAAAGCTGTTGGCGTTTTAGTGTTTTTCAAAGCCATATCCCAAGCCACAGATGTTTCTATTGCATCAGCTGGACGCAACGCCAGTAAACTCGGGTGTCCTGAATGGTTTTTAACTTTTTCCAACAGACGTATTTGAGCTTCCTGTTCGATTGGTTGGTGTGTTGGTCCGTCTTCACCAACACGGAAAGAGTCATGTGTTAATACATATTTCACCGGAAGTTCTTGAATGGCAGCCAATCGTATCGCAGGTTTCATATAATCCGAGAAAACGAAAAACGTCGCCACAACTGGAATCACACCACCATGCAAGGCAATACCATTGGCTATTGAAGTCATAGTCAATTCGGCAACTCCAGCTTGTAAAAAGGCTCCGTTGAAATCATTTTTTTGCAGTACAGATGATTTTTTTAGGAAGCCATCGGTTTTATCACTGTTCGATAAATCAGCCGAAGAAACGATTATGTTTTCTACATTTTCTGCCAAATAAGCAAGTACTGCCGAAGATGCATCTCTAGTGGCGGAATTGGCTTTTTGAACAACGTTGCTCAAATCCAATTCGGGTAATTCTCCGGATAAAAAAACGTGCATTTTTTGTGCCAATGTTGGATTTTCTTTTTCCCATTGGGCTATTTGCATTTTTTTCAGAACTGCTTTTTTTGTTTTTTGGGCTAAAACTTGAGTATAATGTGCAGCTACTTCTTCAAAAACAGCGAAAGGATCTTCAGGATTTGCTTTTAAATTCAAAAGTGTTTTAGTATAATCTGCTTTGGTGTCACCAATTGGTTTTCCGTGCAATTCGCATTCGCCTTCATACATTCCGCCATCTGCGGTAACGCAGCCTTTTCCCATTATGGTTTTCCCAATAATTAAGGTTGGTTTTTCTGTTTCTTGATTCGCTGTGTCCAATGCTTTTCGGATTTCCAAATGGTCGTGCCCGTTTATGGTAATCACATTCCATCCCCAAGCTCGGTATTTCATGGCGGTATCTTCAGAGGTAACTTCGTCGGTCATAGACGAAAGTTGCACATCATTCGAATCATAGAACATTATAAAATTGTTCAATCCCAAATGACCGGCAATTCTTCCCGCTCCTTGTGAAATTTCTTCCTGAACTCCACCATCAGTAATAAAACCATATATTTTATGATCGAAAATTCCTTTGAATCGTGCTGCAAGAAACTTGGCAGCAATGGCAGCTCCTACTCCCATGGTATGACCCTGTCCTAGTGGTCCCGAAGTATTTTCGATTCCTCTTAACACATCAACTTCAGGATGACCTGGAGTTACAGAACCCCATTGTCTAAATTGTTGAACGTCTTCTTTTTTGTAATTTCCTAATAAATAATATTGAGCATACATCAATGCCGATAGGTGACCCGCATCCATAAAGAAACGATCCCTGAAAGGCCAATCCATTTGGGTTGGATCAAAATTTAGATATTCAGTGTATAAAATATGCATAAAATCGGCTCCACCCATGGCACCTCCCGGGTGTCCTGAATTTGCTTTTTCTACCATAGAAATAGCCAGAGCTCTTATGTTGTCTGCGGCTAATTGGTCCATTTTGTGATTCATAATTTTTTAATTTGGTTGTAATAGAGGTATTGATATTGCTGCTTTTTTAGATTTTGAATAAACCAACTCCAAAATGGGATGATTATTTTTTTCTAAATGAGTACAGAAACAAATTTTAGTTTAAAAACAGTTTGGGTTTAATTTCTTCGCTGCTTTAATCAAATAATAAAGGGTTATTATTTTGTTCTGATATCGATTTGCCGGCTGTAATAACTGACTATTTTTGAGAGGATAAGGGAGAATAAAATAATAAGTGTAAAAAATACATTTGCAAATATAACTAAATTTGTTTTACAAAAACAAAAAAAGAAACTATCATTTAATTGTTTCTTTAGAGCTTCTGTTGCGATTGGAACAATTTAAATAATTGTGATAAGAACTATAGTTATCCCATTACAACGAATTCCTAATAATCAAAGCATTTTTATTTTCAATTTGTTCTTTTTTCCCGGTAAGAACCATCTGGGCGAGTAGTTTTCCCATAGTGGTAAAATCGGTGGAGATAGTAGTAATTCCATTCGAAACTACTTTTTTTAGTGGAGTTTCATTATAGGAAATGATTCCAAAATCGGTTCCTAATTTTAGGTTTTTTTGTTTGGCTTTTTCAATTACACTAACCAAATCTCGGTCATTTGGAATAACATAGACACATCCTAAAGTTATTTCATTATCGGTAAATTCATTAATGATTTCATAATCAAAAGAAAATTCGTTGCAAAAATCCTCAAAACCGGTTTTCATTCCCAAAGGTTCCCTAAAACCCGGGAATATCAGGATGAGTTTGCTGTATTTGTTTAGCCTTGATTTTCCTTTGGATAAACCCTCGAAGATATCTTTTTTGTGATTTTGGTAAATGGCTGGAAATGATTTTAGATCTTCATTGGTCTGATCCAAGATGATTACATCATTTACTGGTAGGGTTTTTATGATCGCAACTACATCGATTAAGTTGGTTGGCATAATGATATATTTGGTATAATTTCCGTTGCTATCATCTATCAATTTTTGAAAAACCGGAACATTAAAATGATGAAAGAAAATATCAACTTGTACATTTTTGCCAATGTTTTTTAAAAATGAATTATAGATATCTTCTTTAAAAATGTTAAGCTCATCAAAGAGCAAAAATATTTTCTGTTTTATAGTGATTTCAACACTTTTCACATAATATCCTTTGCCTGGAATGGCAAAAATAATTCCTCTTTTTTTGAGATCATCATATCCCAATAAGACAGTATCTCGGGATAATGAAAAGGCCAAACACACTTTATTTACCGATGGAAGCCGATCCCCTTTTGTAAGTTTTTCTTCCTCAATTGCTTTTTCAATCGATTGAATTATCTGTTTGTATTTTGGTATGCCAAGGTTGTTTTGGATGGAAATAATTTTCATAGCTGAAGTTGGTTTTTATGCAAATATATAAAAAACTGGTAGGTACTGGTATTGAAATTTGTATTTAACACATAATTTTGATTTTCATATTTCACAATAAAACAATTCAAAAAAAGAATTTATCTTATTTTAAATCAAATTATATAGCGATTTTTTATAAAAATACGCAATATGATAAGGGATTCGTTTTTGCTTGTTTTTTTCTGTAATTAGAGGGAATCTATCATTGTTAAATTATCAATAATAGCAGACTTAAAATATTTATTGCGAGATGTTTGATTTTTTTATAAAGTAAAACGTGTTAGCTGAGTACAATATCAGTTGAAATGAACAAAAAAATAATATTTATAATACCCAATGCATGAATCAATAACTAACCAAAATCAATTTAAATTAAAAAAAGTATGAAAACAATTTACAAGAAGTTGTTATTTTTATTTCTCCTGCTTCCGTTTTGTGTTTTTTCGCAGAATGCCCTTAACGGAACTGTTCTGGACAGCGGTTCTGGACAACCCTTGTCGGGAGTAAATGTAAATGTACAAGGCGTCACGAATGGTGTTTCGACCAATTTTGACGGAAAATTTCAGATTCCAAATGTGAAGCAAGGCGATAAGATCGTTTTTTCTTTTATTGGATATAAAAATGAAATAGTGACTTTCAATAATCAAAAATCACTTGCAATAAGTCTTATAGCCGAAGCCAATCAACTGAATGAAGTTAAAATTCAGGTTGGTTATGGAACTGTGAAAAAGAAAGATGCAACCGGGGCAGTCGTAGCATTAGGCGCAAAGGATTTTAATAAAGGAGCCAATGTAACTACCGAAGATTTATTCAAGGGAAGAGTAGCGGGTTTGACTGTAAATTCTACAGGTGCTCCTGGTGGTAAATCTGAAATGAGAATACGTGGAGGGAGTTCTCTTTTTGCCAGTAATGATCCTCTTATTGTTGTAGATGGATTGCCTTTGGACAATGCGACCAATACAGGGTCTTCTTCATTTTTAGCTTCTTTGAATCCAAGTACAGTGGAATCTATTGTGGTATTAAAAGACGCTTCGGCATCGGCAATTTATGGTTCTCGCGCCTCTAATGGAGTGATTATTATTACCACCAAAAAAGGGACAAAAACTTTGGCCATTGACTATAATGTTCTTTATGGAGCGGGAAAGTTGGTTAATACTGTAGATGTATTTAGTGCCGACGAATATAGAGCGCTCATAGCTGAGAAAAGACCTGGAGATGTGGGTAAATTGGGAACTGCAAATACCGATTGGCAAAAAGAAATTTATAGAAATACTGGGTATGTAGATCAGAATTTGTCAGTACGAGGAAACTTGCTTGGTGTTGTTCCAACGAGTTTAACTTTGGGTAACACAGATCAACAGGGATTGAGAATTACCAATAATTTTAAACGAAATACGCTAGGCCTTGTTATGAATCCTGCCTTTTTTGAAAACCATCTGAAATTGAAATTGGCGGTTAATTATGCCGATGAAAAAAATAGGTTTACCGATGGAGTAGAGGGAGCGGCTATTGGTTTTGACCCAACACAACCGGTTAGAGTGGAAGGTGCACCTTATGGAGGTTTCTTTGAATACACCTCTGGAATCAATAGCAATGGGAAATATCCGTTGATCTCTACAGCCGCCAGAAATCCAGTGGCTCAATTGTTGATGACAAATGATAGAGGAACTAGTAAAAGAACTTTTGGAAATTTTGAAATCGATTATAAACTTCACTTCCTACCAGAATTAAGAGCGGTTGTCAATGTTGGGTTTGACGAATCGAATGGAGATAGAACAAGATTGGTTAGTGATGATGCAGGTTCTGCACCATCAAACAATAATATTCCTTATGGTACAAACGAGTACACAGAAGCGACCAAAAGAAATAAATTGTTGGATACTTATTTGGCCTATAACAAAACGGTCAGCGATTTCAATTTTGATCTGACTGCTGGATACTCGTATCAAAAATTCGAAAGTTACAGATTCGAAACCGGTAACGTTTTGAACCCAGATTTACCATCAACATTTCCAGAATACTCTTATGATACCGATGTGGTTTTGTTAGGTCTATTTGGAAGAGCCAACATCAATTTCAAAGACAAATACTTATTGACTTTGTCTTATAGAAGAGATGGTTCTTCTCGATTTGAAGAACAAAATCGTTGGGGTAATTTTCCGGCAACAGCTTTTGGATGGAAAATAAAAGATGACTTTTTTAAAGAAAGCAACACAGTTTCTGATTTGAAATTAAGAATAAGTTATGGTGTTACTGGGCAACAGGATATTCCTGAGCCAAACGGATATTTGGAAAAATATGAAATTGGAGGCGGGAATTCTCAATATTATTTTGGAACAACAGCCATACCCGTTGCGCTTTCCAGCAAAAGAACGAAAGATTTAAAATGGGAACAAACCTCTATTTCTGACATAGGAGTCGATTTTGGACTTTGGGACAATCGTATCTCTGGAGCAGTAGATGTTTATTATAAAGAATCAAAAGATTTATTGGTAAATGCGGCAATTTCGGATGGTAGTAATTTTTCAAATCGAGTGTATCAAAATGTTGGTTCTTTTACGACCAAAGGGATAGAATTTATGCTAAACGCAATTGTACTTAAATCAGAAAATTTCAATTGGAATGTGAATTTTACAGTGGCAAAATATGAAAGAAGAATTAAAGATTTGGTAAATGGAACCGATATTTTGCTAGGAGACAATATTGCCGGTACAGGAACTCCAGGTCAAATATTTAGCGAAGGTTATACTCCTTATTCATTTTATGTTTACAAACAATTGTATGACACAGCAGGTAAGCCGATTGACGGAGCTTTTGCTGATTTGAATGGAGACAACATCAAAAACAACTCAGACAAATACATCTATAACAATCCAGATCCAGACGTCAATTTAGGTTTTGCTTCTACAATGAATTATAGACATTTTGATTTTTCATTCAATTTAAGAGCTAGTGTTGGAAACAGAGTTTTTAATGCCGTAGATGCCTCAAGAGCACAATATGATTCTATGGAAAACGGAGGTGTTCTAAGTAATGTGCCTTCTTCAATATTAAATACAAATTTCCAAACGACATCAAATGTAGTGTTATCTGATATTTATATAGAAAATGCCTCTTTCTTAAAAATGGACAATATCACTTTTGGATATACTTTGACGAATTGGGTCAATGACAAAGCTACTTTAAGAGTGTCAACAGGAGTTCAAAATGCATTTGTAATTACAAAATATACTGGCTTAGATCCTGAAATCACAAACAATGGCGTTGATAAAACAATTTATCCAAGACAACGCTCCATATTGTTTGGTCTTAATTTAAAATTTTAAAAAGGTAGTTATGAAAAAATATATATTTATTTGCGTTTTAGTACTCACAACAGTACTTCAATCCTGCACCGACGACATGAATGTAGTGTCCAAAGATGACGATGTTTTGTCTTCGGATGCCTTATATGCTTCTCCAGATGGCTATCAAAAAGCGTTGGCCGGAGTATATGGCAATCTTACTTTGACAGGGGTTATTGGTCCAAATAACTCTTCGCTAGAAGGAGTAGATGCCGGAACAAGCCAGTTTACTAGATGCTTATTGTATTTGCAGGATTTAACTACAGACGAATTGGTTTGGAGTTATGAAGCTGACGAAGGTACTGCCGAGTTACAAAGAAACATTTGGACGGCATCCAACCCTATTATTTTAGGAATGTACAGTAGAACAATGGCTTCGGTGGCGTACGCCAATGAGTTTTTGCGCCAAAGTACTCCCGAAAAATTACAGTCAAGAGGGATTACAGCTGCTGCAAAACTAGCCGAAATTGCGCTGTACAGAAAAGAAGTTCGAGTATTGCGTGCGTATGCGTATTACAATATGATGGATTTGTTTGGAAAAGCACCGATGTACACCGAAAATGATCCTATAAATTTTGCAGGCCCGGAATTTACTAGAAAGCAATTGTTTGATTTTGTTGAAACTGAATTGCTTGCCGTTCTTCCAGACTTGAAACCAGCACGTACCAACGTATATGGTAGAGTAGATCAAGGAATGGCAAATATGATATTGGCTAAAATTTATTTGAATGCCGAAGTGTATATTAAAACAAATCGCTATAATGATTGTGTGACTAAGTGTAAAGAAATTATCGCTAGCGGGTATTCCTTAAAACCAAAATACTTGGATAATTTTAAAGCAGATAACAATACCTCCGAAGAAATGATTTTCAGCATACAATCGGATGGAGTGGTTTCTCAAAACTGGGGAGCAACTACAGTTTTGACCAATGGTCAGATTGGCGCTTGGGAAAATAACGGTTCCGATTTTGGTATTGGTGGTTGGAGTGGCGCACTTCGAATTAGAAAACAATTTGCTCAAAAATTTGATGGTGGAAAATTTAATCAAGATACTCGTAAAACAATTGGCACTGGTGTTCAAGGTGATCCATCAAAACAAAGACCTATTGATATTGCTGATCTTGGAGTGAAAACGCAAGGGTATATTTTGTCTAAATATTCTAATAAAACTTCAACTGGCGCAGCTGGAAGTAGTTCTACTTATGCCGATACTGATTTTCCGTTATTCCGTTTGGCCGATGTGTATTTGATGTATGCCGAAGCAACCTTGAGAGGCGGTAACGGAGATGCAACTCAAGCATTGACTTATGTAAATGATTTGAGAAAAAGAGCCAATAACGGTTCGACTGTTGGGAATATCACCGCAACCGATTTGACGCTTGATTTCTTAATTGACGAAAGAGCGCGTGAGTTGCATTGGGAAGCACATAGAAGACAAGACTTAATCCGTTTTGGTAAATATACGGGTGGTTCATACAACTGGGCTTGGAAAGGAAATGCTTCAACCGGAATTTCGATTCCTTTGTATATGAACGTTTTTCCTATTCCAGTTGGTTCATTAGGAGCGAACCATAATTTAACTCAAAACACGGGTTACTAAAAAATATACTAACATTATAAAAATATAAAAACATGAAAAATATATTCAAATATTTTATTGCAGTGGCTCTTATCCTAGGGATGTGGTCATGCGAAAACGAAGAAAATTTAATGATTTTGGAGCCTCAAGCAGAAGATTTTGCTATTATTACTCCAGACACTGGTGCTACAATTGTATTAAATGAAGATACTCCAAACAATACGGCTATAACTTTAACTTGGGAGCCGGTAGATTATGGAACTCCAACTATTGTAAGTTACACGATTCAAATTGCAGCAAGTAATACCGAATTTGCAACTCCTGTAGATATTGCTACTTTGACAACTACACATACAACAATGAGTGTTGCAGAATTGAATGCAAAAGCATTAGATTTAGGTTTGCTTCCAGACGAACAAGGAACAATCGATATTAGGATTAAATCAACAGTTGGCACTACAGGTTCAGAGCCAAAACTTTCTACACCAATAACAATTATTGTGACACCTTATGCAGGAGTTTTTCCTTCAAAAGAGTTATATTTAATTGGCCCAGGAACTTCTGCAGGATGGGATGCAAATTTGGCTGTTATGCCAATTTTCAGAGATCCAGCAGCTCCTGAAAAACAATATTATACAGGTTATTTTAATGCCGGTGGATTTAAATTACTTGAACAAACTGGGTTTTGGGCGCCAATGTATGGTGCAAATGGAGATAAAGCACAATACAGAGCAACTGAAAGTGATTCAGATCCAGGACTTTTCCCAACTACAGCTGCTGGATATTATACTTTTGCTATTGATCTAAAAGCATTGACTTATACCATTGCTCCTTATACAGGAACTATGACAACTTATGCTACTGTTGGTATCATTGGAGACGCAGCACCATTAGATAATTGGGGAACTAGTGTTCCCATGACTAAGTCATCTTTTAATGCTCATATCTGGAAAATCACTTATACATTTACAACCGCAGGGAAATTTAAATTTCTTGCCGACACTACTTGGATTGGTGATAGTGCTGGAGCTGATATCCATGTTGAACCAGGTAAATACGATATTTGGTTTGATGATATAGATCAGAGATATATGTTAATTCCAGCGCTTTAAAAAGTTGCTAAGTTTCTGAGTGACTAAGTTTCTGAGATTTTTAAGCAAATAATAATTTGCAACTTATGTTATATTTAGCATTTTCTAAATTTCTATTTTTAATCTTAGTGACTCAGCATCTCAGTCCCGATAGCTATCGGGATAGAAACTCAAAAAAAACCTCGAATGTGTAGCATCCGAGGTTTTTTTTTAAAGACAAACAAACTGGTAGGTACTGGTATGTATAATTTAAATTTTGTTTTACATTTGAATTTCAAATTTCATAATAAAACAATGGAAATAAAACGCAATTCACAAATTAAGACTACTTCTACAAAGGATTTGTTTGGTTTGATGCCAGATGGTACTGCCATATACGCTTACGAATTATCCAATAAAAATGGAATGAAATTAAAAGTAATCACCTATGGAGCAACAATAACTAAATTGGAAATGCCTTTGAAAAATGGCGAAATGGTTGATGTTGTTTTGGGTTTTGATAGTTTAGAATCTTATATACAATCGTTTAATCTGCCGAGTCCTCCTTATATGGGAGCCACCGTAGGAAGATATGCCGGTAGGATTTATAAAAGTACTTTTAGTTTGAACAGAAAAAAAATTATTTTGAATAAAAACGACAATGATAACTCTTTGCACGGAGGCGCTATTGGGTTCAGCCAAAAAGTTTGGACCGTCAAAGATATACATTCAGGCAAAAAATCATCAATAACCTTGACCTATTCCAGCCCTGCAGGTGAAGAGAATTATCCAGGAAAACTTGAGGTTGAACTTACGTATACGCTATCCAAAGAAAACGAATTGATTATTGAATATAGCGCCAAGACTACAGAAGATACCGTGGTAAATTTGACACACCATAGTTATTTTAATCTGGACGGTCATTTATCCAATGTTTTAGACCAAGAATTAATAGTAAATACCCATCGAATGCTGGAAACTTCAGTTGAAAACATCCCAACTGGTAGGTTTTTGGAAATAGAAAATACCGACTTCGATTTTTTTGCCCCAAAAAAATGTCCTTCCAAAATAGACAATACTTTTGTTTTGGATCGAAAAGATGAATTTGCAGCTTCTCTTTTTAATAAAAAGAATAATTTAAAAATGACTGTTTACACCAATCAGCCTGGAGTGCATATCTACGTTGGCGGAAATTGTTTTAATGCTATAAAAGGGAAAGCAAATGCCGATTATCATCCATTAAGCGGAATTTGTTTTGAAACCCAAAATTATCCAGATGCACCAAACAATCAAAATTTCCCGAGTGCCGTTCTCAAAAAAGGAGCCGAATATACCCATAATACAATTTATAAATTTCAATCATTCTAAATTTCAATCCATCATGAAGAAAGTCTTAACCTTATTATCACTTTTCGGTATTTTAGCTATTCAATTGGCTTGCTCAAGTAGTGATTCTCCTGATACACCGGTTACTCCACCAGTTGTGACAGATGATTTTATTAGAGCTGCCGATATTTCTTTCCTTCCTGAGATCGAAAGCACAGGAACCGTTTTCTACAATAACGGCAAAGCCGAAGACATGCTTACCACGCTGAAAAATGCAGGTTGTAATACGATCCGAATTCGTTTGTGGAAAAACCCAACCAATGGACATTCGGGATTGGCAGAAGTAAAAGCACTTGCCGCTCGTGTCAAACAAGCAGGTCTGAAAGTTTGGCTTACTGTTCATTATTCTGATACTTGGGCAGATCCAGCAGCCCAAACAACTCCCGATGAATGGAAAAATTTATCTTTTGCCGATTTGAAAACGGCAGTTGCCACTTACACATCTACTATTATAACAGAAATTAATCCTGATATTATTCAAATTGGTAATGAAATAAACAGTGGTTTACTATGGCCTCAAGGACATTTGATTAATCAGGAAGCACAATGTATTGCGTTGTTGTCGACTGCGAGCGCCACCATTAGAAGCAAAGCACCAAAAACCAAAATCATGATTCACTATGCCGGAGTAAATGCATCGGATACGGATTGGTTTTTTACCAAAGTAAAAAGTGTCGATTACGATTATATTGGACTTTCCTATTATCCGGTTTGGCACGGTAAAGATTTAGCTGTTGTAAAAAGTACGATTGATGCTTTGGGAAGTAAATTTGGAAAAAAAGTACTTATTGCCGAAACAGCTTATCCATTTACTTTACTTTGGAATGATTGGACGAATAATATAGTTGGAGCAGATAATCAATTGGTTTCTGGTTATCCAGCAACACCCGAAGGGCAAAAAAGTTATTTGCTGGCCATCAAAAATCTTGTAAAAATCTCACAAAGCGGAATTGGATTTGCCTATTGGGGTGGTGAGTGGATTTCGTTCAAAGGAAAAGAAGCAAAGAATGGTTCAACTTTTGAAAACCAAGCATTCTATGATTTTGATAATAAAGCATTGCCTGTTTTACAAGCTTTTAATTTAAATTAAAATACAATGAAAAAGATATTATTTTCATTAGCCATTCTTTCTGCCGTAGTTTTTTCTTGTTGCACTACCAATAAAAATGTAGATAAGCCCAAAGAAGATGCTTTTGCAAAAGGAGCAGATGTAGGCTGGTTGCCACAAATGGAAGCGACCGGATATCAATTTTATGATGCAGATGGATCCAAAAAAGATTGCTTGCAATTGTTGAAAGACCGTGGAATGAATACAATCAGATTGCGAGTTTGGGTAAATCCTTCAAATGACAAAGCAAGCGGACATTGCAGTAAAGAAGAAACAGTAGCCATGGCCGTTCGTGCCCAAAAAATGGGAATGCGCATCATGATTGATTTTCATTACAGCGATTCTTGGGCAGATCCAGGGAAACAAAACAAACCGTTGGAATGGAAGAATCATACTTTCTCAGAATTACTGAATGATGTTTATTTACATACTGAAGATGTTTTGAAAGCGTTAAAAAAGGCAGGAGTTACACCAGAATGGGTGCAAGTGGGGAATGAAATTCCGGGCGGTATGCTATGGCCGGAAGGAAGTACTGACAACTTCAGTCAATTGGCACAATTACTCAATAAGGGATACGAAGCGACCAAAGCAATTGACCCAAAGATCAAAGTAATTGTTCACTTGGATGAAGGAAATAATAGTAAAAAATTCAGATGGTTCTTTGATAATGCGAAAACCAATAATGTAAAGTATGATGTAATTGGATTATCCTATTACCCATTTTGGATTAAAAGCGATTATAAAGAAAATATTGCCGATTTGGCCAATAATCTAAAAGACATGGCGGCTCGATATGACAAAGAGGTTATGGTTGTTGAGGTGGGCGGTATTGATACGCAGGAACAAAACACGTATGACATGTTAGTTGCTGTTATAAAAGCAGTAAAAGCAGTGCCAAATAACAAAGGTCTAGGTGTCATTTATTGGGAACCTGAAGGTGCAAAATCATGGAGCCACTATGAATTGAGTGCTTGGAAATCAGACGGGAAACCGTCTATGGCATTGGATGCTTTTAAAGATTAGTTTTGATTAGTGAAACTATAAAAAAATAATTATACCCGTTTAAAAATGAAAAAATTGATACGTTTTCTGATTGTGTTTTTAACATTCACACAAATGACTTGGTCTCAAACACGTGAGATTAAAGTGTTAGATACCAATTGGAAATTTCAAAAAGGCAATTTTGAAGAGGCATATAAAGTAGATTTTAATGATTCGAAATGGGAATCTGTAACTGTACCGCATGACTGGGCAATTTACGGGCCATTTGATAAGAATGTAGATATACAGAAAGTTGCCATTGTTCAAAACGGGGAAAATGTTGCTACCGAAAAAACTGGACGAACAGGGGCTCTACCCCATATTGGAACCGCTTGGTATCGCAATACATTTACATTGCCAAAAAATTCAGATGGTAAAAAAATAATTCTGCTTTTTGAAGGCGCAATGAGCGAACCTCAAGTATATCTAAACGGAAAAAAAGTGGGTGAATGGGCTTATGGCTACAGTTATTTTTACTTCGATGTTTCTCAATTTATACAAGAAGGAGCCAATACATTATCTGTAAAATTAACCAATAAAGAATTTGCTTCTCGTTGGTATCCTGGTGCTGGTTTGTATCGAAAAGTAAGTCTTATTATAAAAAACAACGAAAGCATCGATCAATGGGGACAGTTTATTACGACTCCTTTTATCAGTCAAGAAGTGGCTAAAGTGAATATTAAGACAAAAGTTTCTGGGGGAAACACTCGTTTGGTCACCACCATTTTTGATGCCGAAGGAAAGAAACTAAATTCAGAGGAATCGACTATACCATTCGGAAAAGAGTTCGATCAAAATATAAAAGTAGAAAAGCCAAAATTATGGAGTCCCGAAACTCCTTATTTGTATAAAGCAGTTTCCCAATTGTATGTTGGAAAAGAACTGAAAGATGAGATTTCAACACCTTTTGGAATTCGAGAAATAAAATACGAGGCGAATAAAGGTTTTAGTCTTAATGGAAAGATAACCAAATTTAAAGGAGTTTGTCTTCACCATGATCTTGGTCCCCTTGGAGCTGAAGTAAATAAAGCGGCGTTGCGCAGGCAAATGACCATCTTAAAAGATATGGGTTGTAATGCGATTCGCAGTTCGCACAATATGCCTTCCTTCGAGCAGCTTGAATTGGCGGATGAAATGGGCTTTCTATTTTTGGCAGAGAGTTTTGATGAATGGGCAAAGCCAAAAGTAGAAAATGGGTACCATCGTTTTTTTGATGAATATGCCGAAAAAGATATCGTGAATTTGGTGCAGGCAACACGAAATCATCCTTCTATTGTAATGTGGAGCGCCGGAAATGAAGTGCCGGATCAATGGGGAGAAGCTGGAGTGAAGCGCGCCAAATGGCTGCAGGAAATATTTCATAGAGAAGACCCGACACGTCCGGTAACTGTTGGTATGGATCAGGTAAAAGCGACTATGGAATCTGGTTTTGGAGCTTTGCTCGATGTTCCGGGGTTGAATTATCGTGTGCATTTATATGATGAGGCATTTAATAAATTTCCGCAAGGGTTTATTTTAGGTTCAGAAACAGCTTCGACTGTTAGTTCTAGAGGGATTTATAAATTCCCTGTGGTTCAAGAAAAAATGAAACAATATCCAGATTTTCAATCTTCCTCTTATGATTTGGAAGCCTGTAGCTGGTCTAATGTACCTGATGAAGATTTTGTGCTTCAAGATGATAAACCTTGGGTAATTGGCGAGTTTGTTTGGACTGGTTTTGATTATTTAGGAGAACCCACGCCTTACGATGAAATGTGGCCTTCTCGAAGTTCTTATTTTGGAATTAACGATTTGGCCGGTTTGCCTAAAGATCGCTATTATTTATACCGTAGCCGTTGGAACACGGAGAAACCAACTCTTCATATCTTGCCGCATTGGAACTGGGAAGGAAGAGAAGGACAGACAACCCCCGTTTTTGTTTATACAAACTACAACAGCGCTGAACTTTTTGTAAATGGTAAAAGCATGGGAGTACAGAAAAAAAATAAAAACACACCACAGAATCGCTACCGCTTGATGTGGATGGATGTAAAATATGAGCCAGGAACCGTAAAAGTGGTGGCTTTTGATGACAATGATAAAGCTGTTGCTGAAGAAGAAATACATACTGCCGGCAAGCCTTATCAAATTGTTTTGGATGCGGACAGGAAAACAATTTCTGCCGATGGTGAAGATATATCTTTCGTAACCGTATCTGTAGTGGATAAAAATGGAATTCCTTGCCCAACGGCGACCAACCAGTTAAAATTTAAGGTTACAGGAGCAGGTACTTACAGGGCTGCCTGCAATGGCGATGCCACTTCACTCGAAATGTTTCATAAAGATACCATGAAACTTTTTAGTGGAAAACTGGTAGTGCTTGTAAAATCGACAACAACTGTTGGTGATGTAAAACTAGAAGTAAGCGGAGCCGGGCTTAAGAGTGGTAAATTGAACTTGGTATCTGAGAAATAAAAAAAATCAAAATAATAATAATTTCAAAATAATGAACGATTTATTAATTAAAAAAACGACCGCTTTTTTTCAGGAAAAATTTGGCAGCGCTCCCGAAAAAACAGTCCTTTCTCCAGGAAGAATTAACATTATTGGCGAACATATCGATTATAATGATGGCTATGTTTTGCCAGCCGCAATCGACAAGATTATTTGTTTCGCTTTTGCAAAAAACAATACAAAAACATCTAAAATTGTTGCCATAGACTTGAACGAAGAATTTGAAGTCGATTTGACTCAAACCATTTCATTGAGCAAAGTAGTTTGGACGAATTACATTTTGGGAGTTATCAAGCAATTGCAGGACAACGGCTTTTCGTTCGATGGTTTCAATTGTGTTTTTAGCAGTAATATCCCGGTTGGTTCAGGATTGTCTTCATCGGCAGCTCTAGAATGCGGAACGATTTTTGGAATCAAGGAACTTTTCAATTTGTCTATTCCAAAAGTGGATATTGCGCTAATGGGACAAAAAGCGGAACATTGGGTTGGAATCAATTGCGGAATTATGGACCAGTTTTCGAGCGTGATGGGTTTAGAAAATAAAGTAATTAAAATTGACTGCAAAACACTGGAATACGAGTACCACAACGCCGATTTCAATGATTATTCTCTTATTTTATTTGACAGTAATGTGAAGCATTCCTTGTTTTCGTCGGCATATAATACCAGAAGAGAAGAATGTGAAGAAGGACTTTCGATAATCAAAAGTAACTTTCCGGAGATTAGTAGTTTCAGAGATTGCATCGAAAGTCATGTGCTTCAATTAAAAGATAAAATGACACCGAAAGTATTTGACAGATGCCATTTTGTTGTTCAAGAAATTCATCGTGTGGCACTCGCCTGCGAAGTTTTGGATAACGGAAACATCGAAGCTTTAGGGAAATTACTTTTCGAAACTCACGAAGGTTTGTCCAAAGAATATCTGGTAAGTTGCGATGAGTTGGATTTTATTGTAGATACTTTAAAACAAGAAAAAGCAGTAATCGGATCCCGATTGATGGGTGGCGGTTTTGGCGGATGTACCATCAATTTGATTAAAAAAGGAGAAGAAGAAGCCATCAAACAAAAACTGACTAAGTTGTATAAAGAGGCTTTTGATATAGAATTGAAAATTTATGATGTAAAAATCGGAAACGGTACATCATTATATAATGCAAACTAAGATGAAAAATTTTGATATAAACGAAGATCCGCACAGACGTTTCAATCCATTAATTAACGAATGGGTTTTGGTATCTCCGCACAGAGCAAAAAGACCTTGGCAAGGACAAAATGAAAAAATTCATACGGATGTACTTCCAGAGTACGATGCTACTTGTTATTTGTGTCCAGGGAATGTTCGTGCCAATGGAGAAAGCAATCCGAAGTATGAATCGAGTTTTGTTTTCGAGAACGATTTTGCCGCTGTAAAGCAAGAACCAATCTTGTATGAAGAGGATATTAAACCCACTTTCTTCAAGGCAAAACCAGAGCGTGGTATTGCCAGAGTAGTTTGTTTCTCGCCAAGACACGATTTGACTTTGCCAGAAATGGAGCTTTCTGCAATTGAAACTATTATAAGGACTTGGCAAAAAGAATACACCGATTTAGGAAGTGTAGATTACATCAATCATGTTCAGATTTTCGAGAACAAAGGTGCTGTTATGGGATGCAGCAATCCGCATCCTCATGGGCAAATATGGGCGCAATCGTCTTTGCCTACCCAAGTGGAGAAAACACAAAATAGTTTGAAAGCCTATTTCGATAAAAATCAAAGCAATCTTTTATTGGATTATTTGAAAGAAGAATTAAAGCTAAACGAACGTATCGTAATTGAGAATGAACACTTCGTGGCTTTGGTTCCTTTTTGGGCAATTTGGCCATTTGAAACGATGATTATCAGCAAAAGGCATATTACAAAAATTACGGAGTTCACTTCTGAAGAAGTTTCGGCTTATGCATCAATTTTAAAGCTATTAACGATAAAATACGATAATCTTTTCGAAACCTCTTTCCCGTATTCTTCTGGAATTCATCAAGCACCAACAGATGGAGAACTTCATCCGGAATGGCAATTTCACATGCATTTTTATCCACCGTTATTGCGTTCAGCTTCGGTAAAGAAATTTATGGTCGGTTACGAAATGATGGGAGAAGCACAACGAGATATAACACCAGAGAAAAGTGCGGTTGTATTGAAAGCGCTTCCTGAAATTCATTATAAAAATAAATAGGAATGAAAAACACACTCTTTTTAAGCTATATTTTCTTCTTTTCTTCATTACTTGTCGTTGCTCAAAATCAGCCAATAACTAATGACTGGGAAAATCCGGAAATATTCCAAATCAATCGAGAACCCGCAAGGGCTGCATTTTTGCCGTATGCGGATGAATCGTCTGCGATTGCAGATGACTATACTCGTTCTCCATGGTTTTTAAGCTTAGATGGAATGTGGAAATTTAATTGGTCTCCAACACCAGATCAAAGACCTAAGGATTTTTTTATAACCAATTTTAATACCACCAATTGGAAGGAAATTACTGTTCCGTCCAATTGGGAATTGAATGGTTATGGAATCCCTATTTACACCAATATAACCTATCCATTTGTCAAAAATCCCCCTTTTATAGACCATGCGGATAATCCAGTTGGTTCGTATAAACGCACTTTTGAGTTGCCGGAAAACTGGAACAATCGTCGGGTTTACTTTCATTTTGAAGCAGGAACTTCGGCTATGTATATTTGGGTAAATGGAGAAAAAGTGGGTTACAGTGAAAACACGAAAAGTCCAACTGAATTCGATATCACTAAGTATGTAAAAAAAGGTAAAAATCAAGTTGCCGTTGAGGTATACCGCTGGAGCGATGGCTCTTATTTAGAAGATCAGGATTTTTGGCGCTTATCAGGAATCGACAGAGATGTCTATTTGTACAGTACTGATAATATTCGAATTGCCGATTTCTTTGCGCGCCCCGATTTAGATGCTTCATATAAAAACGGAAGTTTGTCGGTTGATGTTAAAGTTAAGAATATGAACTCGGTTGCGAAAAAGAACCAAACTGTTATCGCTAAATTGGTAGATGAAACGGGAAAAGTTGTTTTTATAAAAACAGAAAAGATAAGTCTGAGTGCCAATGCAACTGAATCCATCACACTGAATCAAAATGTTGCAACGCCCAAATTATGGAGTAACGAAATGCCCAATTTATATACTTTATTGTTAACCCTTAAAGATGAAAACGGAAAGGATATAGAAACCGTTGGGACTTCAATTGGTTTTCGAAAAGTAGAACTGAAAAACGGACAACTGTTAGTCAATGGTATTCGGATTATGGTTCATGGTGTAAATATTCATGAACATAATCCAAAAACAGGTCATTATCAGGATAAGGAAACGATGATGAAGGACATCAAGTTGATGAAAGAATTGAATATTAATGCAGTGCGTTGCAGTCATTATCCCAATAATCTAAATTGGGTAAAACTCTGCAACAAATACGGTTTGTTTTTGGTAGATGAAGCCAATATCGAAAGTCACGGAATGGGTTCTTTTCCCTGGATTTCGGATTACGCAAGCCATCCTGCATACAGACCAGAATGGCACGCTGCGCACATGGATCGTATTTATAGTTTGGTAGAACGGGACAAAAACCAGCCTTCAGTTATTCTTTGGTCTTTGGGGAACGAATGCGGTAATGGAAAAGTTTTTCACGATGCTTATAAATGGATTAAAAATAGGGACAAAACGCGTTTAGTTCAATTTGAACAAGCAGCAGAAGAAGAAAATACCGATATCGTTTGCCCAATGTATCCAAGTATGGAGTATATGAAGGAATATGCCAAACGAAAGGATGTAAAACGCCCGTTCATTATGTGTGAATATGCGCATGCAATGGGGAACAGTAGCGGAAATTTTCAAGAATATTGGGATATTATTCACAGCAGTGCAAACATGCAGGGCGGATTTATCTGGGATTGGGTAGATCAAGGTTTTGAAATGACTGATGAAGTAGGCCGTAAATATTGGGCTTATGGTGGAGACATGGGTAGTCAAAATTATACCAATGACGAAAATTTTTGTCATAACGGATTGGTTTGGCCAGATCGCAAGCCACATCCTGGTGCTTTTGAGGTGAAGAAAGTGTATCAGGATATTCTTTTTAAGGCTGTGGATTTGAACAAAGGAATTATCGAGATAAAAAATGGTTTTGGATACACAAACCTTGATAATTATCTTTTCAAATACGAAGTTTTGGAAAATGGTTTGGTTATAAAGACGGGTACAATTGATATAAATCTTGCTCCTCAATCCAAAAAGCAAATTCAATTGGAATTACCAAAATTAGTTGCAAAAGATGGGGTTGAATATCTGTTGAATGTTTATGCTTACACTTTAAAAGGCACCGAAGTTTTACCCCAAAACTTTGAAGTGGCTCGTGAACAGTTTTCAATAGGAGTGAGCAACTATTTTGTAAAAGTTGCCGATAAAGAAACAAAACCTATTGTGAAAGAAACTAAAGATGTGATTACGCTCAGTGCGTCTGGTGTCGAAGTAACAATAAACAAAAACACAGGTTTAATTCAAGATTACAATTCTAAGGGTGAACGGTTTTTCAATCAATTGCCGATTCCTAATTTCTGGCGCGCACCAACTGACAATGATTTTGGAAATAATATGCAGGTAGAAAGTAATGTCTGGAGAACAGCAGGGAAGTCTTCTCATTTGAGTGCTATAGAAGTTAAAGAAACAGCGGGGAAAACTACTGTTGTGGCTACTCTTTTCTTAAGAGATGTTGCATCGACTTATACCATTGTTTATGCTATGAATTCAGATGGAAGTTTAGAAGTGTTGAATTCGTTCAAGGCAGGAAATAACCCATTATCGGAAATGCCTCGATTTGGAATGATATTCTCTCTCAAGAACGAACTGGATACTTTTAGTTATTACGGAAGAGGGCCTTGGGAAAATTATCAAGACCGAAATACAGCCTCATTCAAGGGAATTTATAGCAGTAAAGTTTTAGATCAATATGTTCCGTATACGCGTCCTCAGGAAAATGGATATAAAACAGATGTTCGTTGGTTAACGCTAACTAATAACTCAGGAAACGGAATAGAAATAGACGGATTACAATCTTTAGGTGTGAGTGCATTACATAATTATCCTGAAGATTTTGATCCGGGGTTGACTAAAAAATACCGACATATCAATGATATTACTCCACGAAATGAAGTTGTAGTTTGTGTAGATTTATCCCAAAGAGGAGTAGGAGGCGATACCAGTTGGGGTGCTTTGCCACATGAACAATACCGATTGAATAATAAGGAATACAGTTATGGTTTTGTTATAAAACCAAAAAAGATGTAATAAAAGTAAAAAAGAAATAGGATGAAAATAGTAGTTACTGGCGGTTTAGGTTTTATTGGATCCCACACCGTTGTCGAATTGCAAAATCAAGGTTTCGAAGTAGTCGTGATTGATAATCTTTCTAATTCTTCTATTGAAGTTTTAGATGGTATTGAACGAATTACAGGTAAAAAACCAATTTTTTCCGCAATCGATTTAAGAGAAAAATTGGCAGTGCAAAGTTTCTTTATGGAACATATTGATATTGCGGGAGTCATTCATTTTGCAGCTTCTAAAGCGGTTGGCGAAAGCGTAAAAAATCCGTTGTTGTATTATGAAAACAACTTGGGTGCTTTGGTTTACATTTTGCAGGAATTGGAGAAAAAGGCAGCAGCTCATTTTATCTTCAGTTCGTCTTGTACGGTTTACGGTCAAGCCGAAGTGATGCCAATTGCAGAGACAACCCCGATTCAACCTGCCTTGTCTCCTTACGGAAATACAAAACAGATTGGCGAAGAAATCATATCTGATGTAGTGAAAGTAAGCGGTATCAATGCTATTCTGCTTCGTTATTTCAACCCAATCGGAGCGCATCCTTCTGGGGAAATTGGAGAATTGCCGATTGGTGTGCCCCAAAATTTAGTTCCATTTATCACTCAAGCCGGAATGGGTTTGCGAGCCGAATTATCGGTTTATGGAAACGATTACCCAACGGTTGATGGTACTTGCGTTCGCGATTATATCCACGTAGTCGATTTGGCGAAAGCACACGTAATCGCTTTGCAACGATTATTGGACAAAAAGAATGCAGAGCCTTTAGAGATTTTCAACTTAGGAACAGGAACAGGAAGTTCTGTATTGGAAGTGATTGCCGCTTTCGAAAAAGTGAGTGGTCAAAAATTACCATACAAAATTGTGGAACGAAGAGAAGGAGATGTAACTGAGGCGTACGCCAATACAGACAAAGCGAATACCGTTTTGGGATGGAAGACCGTTTCGACTTTGGAAGACGCCATGGACAGTGCCTGGAAATGGGAACAAAAAGTTAGAACTAGTCCTCAATTTGCATCATAATGATTTTAATTAAACAGGTAAATCGTACTGTATCAGACTATTTATGGGATAATTAAAAATAAATGTAAAAAACACATTTATTTTATTGAAAATAAATATTTTTATTTTACATTTGGCTTTAATAATTCATAAAATAATAATGGAATTAAAACACATATCACATTTTAGAACGAATTAGAATGAAAAATTGCAAATTTTTATTCAAAAGTTGAAGAATTTTAAGCAGATAGATTATAAGTTTCGAAAAAATAAGAACCAACGCATAACCCCAATTCATTAATATTAATTTTTAAAAAAACTATTTACTCATGAGCCAGAACCTTGCTTTTGCGGATTACGCAGTATTTATTATTTATTTTGTCGTGGTATCCACTTATGGATATACGATTTATCGCAAGCGTGAAAAAAACGAGCACGATGCCAAAGCATATTTCCTTGCAGAAGGATCACTTACGTGGTGGGCTATTGGAGCTTCGTTAATCGCTTCAAACATTTCGGCTGAACAATTTATTGGAATGAGTGGTGAAGGATTCTTTTTAGGAATCGCTGTTGCTGCATATGAGTGGCTTGCCGCTATCGCTTTGATTATTGTTGCCGTTTGGTTTATTCCTGTTTATTTGAAAAACAAGATTTATACCATGCCTCAATTTTTGAAAACGAGATATAACGAATCAACGGCTTTGATTATGGCTGTTTTTTGGTTGTTTTTATATGTTTTTGTAAACTTGACTTCTATTTTATACTTAGGAGCTGTTGCTATCAACGGTTTGGCAGGTGGTCAATATTTGCATGTTATTATGATAGGTTTGGCTTTCTTCGCTTTATTAATCTCTTTAGGAGGTATGAAAGTGGTAGCGTATACCGATGTAATTCAGGTAGCGGTTTTGATTATCGGAGGGTTGGTTACGTCTTATATTGCTTTGACTACAGTAGGACACTATTTTGGTTTTGGTCAAGACGCCATCGCTGGTTTCAAAGTATTGATGGAAAAAGCACCAGAGCATTTCAAAATGATTATTCCAAGACCTACAGCTACATCTTCTCAATTGGATATCAATAAGTATCTTACTTTTCCGGGGTTAATGTCGTATTTGGCAGGTATCTGGATTATCAATCTTAACTATTGGGGTTGTAACCAATACATCACTCAAAGAGCTTTGGGAGCTGATTTGCAAACGGCTCGTACTGGTATTTTGTTTGCAGGTATGTTGAAATTAGTGATGCCACTTATTGTAATGTTGCCAGGTATTGCCGCTTACGTTTTATATGAAAATGGACATTTACCACAATTGGTTGGAGGAAAAGACGGAGCCTACTCAGCAATGCTAACATTCCTTCCTACAGGTTTGAAAGGATTATCTGTTGCAGCTTTGACTGCGGCTATTGTTGCTTCATTGGCTGGTAAAGTAAACAGTATATCAACTATTTATACTTTGGACGTGCATAAAAAATACATTCAAAAAGGGGCTTCAGATAGAACTCAGGTAAATATTGGAAGATATGCCGTTTTTGCAGCGATGCTTCTTGCGGTTATGTTTACTTGGAATGACTTGTTAGGAATTGGCGGTGTGGGTGGTTTTACTTACATTCAAAAATATACTGGATTTATTAGTCCAGGAGTATTTGCAATGTTCTTCCTTGGGATGTTCTGGAAAAGAACGACTGGTACAGCTGCAATTGTAGGTGTGATTTCAGGTTTCTTATTGTCAGTTTTCTTTAACGAATTTGCGCCTGCATTATTAGGAAATGAAACCTTATTGTACACAGCTTGGCCTAATGGGCATGGTGGTTTCGAAATCCCATTCCATATCTGTATGGGATTGTCTTTCTTATTTACGATGATTCTAATGATCGGAATCAGTTTTGCAGGACCAAAAGTGAATCCAAAAGCATTCGAATTGGATACTGAAATGTTTAAGGTAAAACCACAAACAATGGTTTTAATTGTAATTACATTATTGATTATTGCTGCTTTGTACGTGAAGTTCTGGTAATAAAGTTTGTTAGTTAGTTAAAAAAGTGTGAAGCTAAATTCGTTTGGTTTCACACTTTTTTTATGTGGCTACTTTGTCTAAATTTCTAATGTTGTTTTGAAATTTTCTATTTGTCTTCGATGTCTTAAAATATGTACGATGGCATGTTCAAATAATTGTTCAATATCGTAGACTTGTCCCCAGGATGTTTTTATTTTTTCTGATTCGGCAAAGCGTTCCAGATCATTATCATAAATAGTTTCAAACGTTTCGTAAGTATATAAAAGAACATTATTTAGGTCAACTTTATATTCTTGTACTGATTTACGAATTTCTTTTCTCGGACGTTCAATAGTTGCATTTTTCAAATTTCGAATATAAATGCAATAGGCGTATCCAGAATTCACTACATGAGCAAGTATCGTTTGAATTGATTGACAATCCTCGTTATTAGTTTCTGGAGTAATTGTCAAAACCAACTTTTCGTCAGGTATATTTTGAATCACATTTTGCAGTTCTATTATTACTTTTCTATATTCTGAAAGTAATGCATTTACAGCGTTTTTGTTTTTATTTGCAGTCATGTTACTGTTGGTTTGTCTGTTATTTAATTTTTTTACAGCATTAGTTTTGACTAAGTATTGATATAACAGATGTTTGCGTTAATATGTTCCTTTTCCAAAGTTTTACACTTTCTTTATCACATAAGTCACCATTCCCCAAATGATGAGTTGGTTTTCTTCAGTGACTTTTATGGGCTCGTAATTGGGGTTTTCAGGCATGAGGTACAAACAGTCTTTTTCGACTTGAATGCGTTTTACGGTAAATTCGCCATCGATAAAGCAAATAGCAATTTTATTGTTTTGCGGTTCCAGACTTCGGTCAACGACTAACACATCTTTGTCGTTTATGCCCGCATCAATCATTGAGTTGCCTTTGACTTTGATATAAAAAGTAGCCAAAGGATTTTCGCTCAACTCTTTGTTCAAATCAATGTTGTTTTCCATAAAATCGGCGGCAGGTGAGGGGAAACCCGCCGAAATCCCTTCGTTTATGTACGGAATTCGACTATCGCTTTCAAAGTCGGGGCGAAAAAAAGTAAGCTTTTGTTCTTTTTTTATAGACATTGTATCTCGAGAATATCTTTGAAATTAGTAGTGTATCTGGGCGAAAGATGATTTTGGTTCATATTCCAGGTCAGACTTAAATTTTGGCTGGCCAGTTTTATTTTGGTATCACCAATTTTGTGATTCAGTCGGTCCATCACTTTCATTAAAGCCAAATGTTTGGGATTTTCTTCCTCAAATAAATGAAATTGTTTTTGATTTTCATCGATTAATTCCGTGACGATAACTCCCGCTTTTTTGAACTTGATTCCCTCGTTGCCTTTGTGTAATTTCTTCAGCATTTCGACGGCAGCATTTGTAATGGTTATTGTCGAATTTGAGGCGTATGGCAAAGTCATGGCCATATTAAAATAATATTTGGAAGTTATAACCGAATGTTTATCGACAACCAGCATCACAATAATGGTGTGGCAACAGGAATGTTGTTTGCGTAGTTTTTCGGCACAAACGGCTGCAAAAGTAGTCACCCGTTCTCGAAGTAAATCAAAGTCGGCAATTTGTTTGGGGAAACTTCTGGTCGTGGCAATGCTCTTTTTTTGTTCGACTATGGGCTCCAAGTCCAAAACCGATTTGCCTTCCAATTCATATTTTAGACGCAGGCCAATAACTCCCATTTCTTTCTTAATCCAAGCCTCGTGCTGTGGCTGGACAAAATCGAGTGCGGTATTGATATTGCGAAGTTTTACTTTTTTGATAGTGCGATACCCAATGCCCCAAACATCTTCAATTTTGGTCCATTTGAGAGCTTTGATGCGTTTTTCTTCGCTGTCAATGACATAAACTCCTTTGGTTCTGTCTTGGAATTTTTTGGCAATTTTATTGGCGACTTTAGATAATGCTTTGGTTTCGGCAAAGCCAATGCAAACCGGAATGCCTACCCATTTTTGGACACGTCCTTTCATTTGAAGGCCATAATCGTGATAATCCAAAATGTTTAACCCATCAAAATTCAGGAAAGCTTCGTCAATGCTGTAAATTTCTAGGTTTGGGGTAAATTGACTCAAAATCGCCATAACCCGATTGCTCAAATCGCCATACAGTGGATAATTGGAGGAGAATAAATGAACATTTTTCTCTTTGACCAATTCCTTAATCTGAAATGCCGGCGCGCCCATAGGTACTCCAACGGCTTTGGCTTCGTTGCTTCTCGAAATCACACAGCCGTCATTGTTGGATAATATCGCAACCGGTTTACCGTTGAATTTCGGCTGAAAAACACGTTCGCAGGAAGCATAGAAATTATTACAATCGACTAGAGCATACATGTTGCAAAATTACAGAATAGTGGCCTATGCTTTTGGATAACGAAAGTTAATTTTTGAGACTGTTGATAAGTAGTTTGGGATGTATCTAAAGGAGATTCTAAGATTCTATCCCAATATCTATTAGGATAGAAACTGTCATTAATTGAGAAGATGCTTATTAGAAATTGGCAAGGAGAAAATTTTTAAAATTAAACAGTATCAATTTAAAAACATTTATTATCTTGTGGTCATATTTACCATAAGATAATTGTTATTATTTTAAGAGACCTATTTTGTTATAATATAAAAGGAGTCTTAATTAGTTATTGGTCTCCAGACCCGAGAGTGTGATTAGCTTTCGGGTCTTTTTTTATAGTTATTCTGCAATTTTCTACTGTAAACGAATGACCTAGCCCCGATAAAAGTGAAAATCATTATGGGCTGGGGTTCAGCCCTTAATATTGTAGCGGATAGCGGGATTAGCTTGTGCTAACTATTGTATTGAAAATGATTTGAATTACTATAACAAGAATTAGAACTCAAAGTTAAACCCTTTCTGCGTTAGTTTCTCATAAATTTCAGGGTCAAATTTATACAATTGTGCTGCACGATGCGAAACATCCTGTTGTTTTTCATCCAATGGAACCAGCAATTTCATGTGTAAAATCTTTCTACGGAAATTGGATTTGTCCATTTCGATCCCCAGAATTTCTTCGTACAGTTGCATCAGTTGTAATAAGGTGAATTTTTCAGGCAATAAGTTAAAACCCAGTGGAGCTTGACGTACTCTGTTGCGAAGGTTTTTTATGCTGTAGGCAAGAATTTCATTATGGTCATAAATCAAATCGGGAATTTCATTGATCTTATACCATTTGGCATCCGAAGCGGTAAAACCTGCCTTAATATTATAGTCTTCTCTTTTTACAAGGGCATAATAGCCAATAGTAATTACCCTTCTCAACGGGAAACGGTCTGGTTCTCCAAAAGCTTTTAGCTGTTCAAGATAAATATTGTCCATTCCGGTAAGTTCGGCCAGCAAACGGTGAGCAGCATCGTCTGTACTTTCTTTCTTCTTGATCCAGCCACCTGGTAATCCCCATCTTCCTTTACTGATACCTTCGGCGTGTTGTACCAAAAGAACTTCAAGAATTCCGTTATCAAAACCAAATATCACGCAGTCAATAGTAATGGCATTCATGGCAGATTGCTCCTGAATTTGTATTAAATCCCTATCGATAATTTTTTCTCCCATAGCCTTACAAAGTTTAGCACTAAATTAATATTTTTTTAAAGAGTTCAGTCGTGTATGAAGAAATATATTTTGTAAAACAATTGTGATTAAACCTGTTTTTGGTTCAAAAATTAAAATACTTTTTATTTTGTAATCAAATATTATTCAATGTATTGAAATACAATGTTTTAAATTTAAAAAAAGCATTTAAAACGATATAAAATTATCTTTTTCGTATAAGATATCATTAAAAACACACCCATTTTTTTATTAATTACAAATATTTAATCTCAATTTTTTGTTAATATGAAAAATACTTCTTATACTTGTAGTCAAATTAACCATAACGTTATGGTTTGTTTGACCAAAAGTACAAAAAACAGTAATAAGTCAATCATATAATAACAAGAACATGTATTTTTTAGGAATCGATTTAGGAAGCTCATCTATAAAATTGTCGGTATTTGATGCCGATAAAGGAATTACTGTAGCTTCGGTAACTGCTCCTGAATTTGAAATGGATATCATTGCTCCTAAATTTGGCTGGGCAGAACAAGACCCGAATAAATGGTGGGAATATGTAAAAAACGGGATTCAAACTCTTGGATCCAAACAACATATCGATTTAAAAAAAATTGCAGCAATCGGAATTGCTTATCAAATGCACGGTTTGGTATTGACAGATGAAAATATAAATCCAGTGCGTTCTTCTATCATTTGGTGTGATAGTAGGGCAGCTAGCATAGGAAATCAAGTTTATGACAAAATCGGACATGAATCTTGTCAACAACAAATACTTGGAAGCCCAGGGAATTTTACGGCTTCCAAATTAAAATGGGTTCAAACCAATGAACCAGAGATTTTTCAAAAAGCGGTTTACATGATGCTTCCGGGCGATTTTATAGCTGCAAGACTATCCGGAAAAGCACAAATAAGTACTTCGGGCTTATCGGAAGCCGCTTTGTGGAACTTCTCAAAAGGTGCTTTGGCAACCGAGGTTTTGCAAGCTATGGGACTTCCCGTAGATAAGATTCCTGAAATTGTTCCCAACTTTGGGTATCAGGCAACAGTACACCCTAATGTTGCATCAGAATTGGGATTAAGCCCTGATGTAAAAATCACGTACCGAGGTGGTGACCAACCCAACAATGCCATGTCTCTGAATGTTTTAAAACCAGGAGAAATTGCAACTACTGCAGGTACTTCGGCAGTTATTTATGCCGTAAGTAATCAGGATATTTATGATAAAGAAAACCGTATCAATACCTTTTTGCATGTCAATAATAACGAAGCTCAAAAAAATAACGGTGTGATGTTGTGCATTAATGGTTCTGGAATTTTATACCAGTGGTTGCGTAAAATCATGTCGACAGACAGAACTGGTTTAATCGCCTACGAAGCCCTAAATGCCGAAGCGGCAAAAGTAAAAGCAGGAAGTGAAGGCTTGCGTTTTTATCCTTTTGGTAATGGGGTGGAACGCATTTTTAATAATAAAAAGGTTGATGCAGGAATTCAAAATTTGAATTTTAATATTCATCAGTCGGGACATCTAATTCGTTCGGCTTGTGAAGGAATTGTATTTGCGATGAATTATGGTTTTGATGTAATGAAATCGGTAGGGGCATCGGGAGAGATCGTTCGTGCCGGAAATGCCAATTTATTTTTGAGTCCCGTTTTTAGAGAAATTTTTACCAATACCACTCAAACTACATTAGAATTATATAACACCTCTGGATCAGAAGGAGCAGCGCGTGGAGCCGCTTATGGTTTTGGCTATTATGCTTCTTTGGACCAGGCTTTTGAAGGGTTAAAATGCATAGATAGAATAGAGCCAAATCCTGTTTTGACTGCACAATATCAGGAAATATACCAAGAATGGAAAAATCATATTAAACTAGAATCATGATAATGACTACAACAAAACAATCGTATTTTAAAAACATCGATACCATAAAATTTGAAGGTAGAGAAAGTACAAATCCACTTGCTTTCAAATGGTATGATGAAAATCGCATAGTAGCAGGTAAAACGCTAAAAGAACATTTGCGTTTTTCTATGGCGTACTGGCATACCTTATGCAACAAAGGGGGAGATCCTTTTGGAGCAGGAACTGAAACATTTGAATGGGATAAAAGCGAGAATGTTATTCAGCGAGCCAAAGACAAAATGGATGCCGCTTTTGAATTCATGAGCAAACTGGGAATTCCTTATTACTGCTTTCATGATGTCGACTTGGTAGACGATGCGCCTACTTTAGAAGAATTTGAAAAACGTGTACAGGCTTTGGTGGCTTACGCTAAAATCAAACAAGAAGAAACAGGAATTAAATTGTTGTGGGGAACGTCAAACTTATTTAGCAATCCGCGCTATATGAATGGAGCCTCAACCAATCCAAATTTTGATGTAGTGGCGTACGCTGCAGCTCAAGCCAAAATTGCTATTGATGCTACGATTGCTTTAGGAGGAGAGAATTATGTGTTCTGGGGAGGAAGAGAAGGATATATGAGCCTTTTGAATACCGATATGAAAAGAGAGTTGGAGCACATGGCACGTTTTTTAACCATTTGTAGAGACTATGCTCGCAAACAAGGTTTTAAAGGAACTTTCCTTATCGAGCCAAAACCAATGGAACCGATGAAACATCAATATGATTTTGATGCGGCTACTACTTTAGGATTTCTTCACAAACACGGTCTTCAAGACGATTTCAAACTGAATTTAGAAGTGAATCACGCCACTCTTGCAGGACACTCTTTCGAACATGAATTGCAAGTGGCTGTAGATGCTGGAATGTTGGGAAGTATCGATGCAAATCGTGGAGATTATCAAAACGGATGGGATACAGACCAATTTCCGGTTAATGTTTTTGAAATTACCCAATCTATGTTGGTGATTTTAGAAGGTGGTGGCATTCAAGGAGGCGGAATCAACTTCGACGCTAAAGTGAGAAGAAACTCAATCGATATCGAAGATAAATTTGTTGCCCACATAGCGGGAATGGATGTTTTTGCCAGAGGACTTATCTGTGCGGATGAAATTTTAAGAAAATCAAATTATAAAGAATTACGCCAAAAGCGTTACGGATCATTTGACGGAGAAAATGGAGCTAAGTACGAAAAAGGGGAGCTTTCCCTTGAAGACCTTAGTGCTATTGCCCGTGCAAAGGGAGAACCTCAGCCAATAAGTGGAAAACAAGAATTATTTGAACAAATTATTTCCAATGCTTTTTAGAACCAATACAAATATCACTAACTTAAATTAACCAATTCTTAAATTATTATGAAAAGAAAATATTGTACATCGACAATGCTTCCCTTTTGTATGTCACTCCTGTTCAGTGTTTTTATGCTGCAGTCAGGTTTTGCACAACAGAAATCGCTTTCTGTGACAGGAAAGATCACCTCTACAAGTGATGGCTTGGGTATTCCTGGTGCAAACATTACTGTAGAAGGAGGAACTACAAGTACATCAACAGATTTTGACGGGACTTATAAAATTAATGTCAAGTCGGATGATGTTTTGAAAATTAGTGTTATGGGGTATAAATCCCAAAAAGTTTCCGTAAACAATCAATCAACTATTAATGTTGCTTTGCAAACCGAAACATCAGATCTTAAAGAAGTTGTTGTTATTGGGTATGGTACTCAGAAAAAGAAAGTGGCAACTGCTGCTACTTCAACTATTTCTGCAAAAAGTATTCAAGAAGTTGCTTCAATAGATGTTGTCAATGCATTGCAAGGACAAGCTTCTGGAGTAAATGTTACCTCTACCTCTGGACAACCAGGAGCAGGTATGGTAATTAATATTCGTGGTGTAGGGACGGCAGGAAATTCAAATCCATTATACGTTGTAGATGGAATTGTTATTGATGGAGGTATCGGATACCTTGATCCATCTGCTATAGAAAGAGTAGATATACTTAAAGATGCATCGGCAGCGGCTATTTATGGTGCCCGTGCTGCGAATGGAGTTGTTTTGGTAACTACCAAAAAAGGAAAAGGAGATAAAATGGCTGTTTCATTAAATGGATATACCGGTTTTCAATATGTTGCAAAAAAAATAGATTTACTAAATTCTACTGAATATGCGACTATTATGAATGAAGCACGTGTAAACTCAGGATTAACTCCTTTGTACACACAAGCCCAAATGGCGGCATTACCAAATACAGACTGGCAAGATGAAATGGTCAATGAAGGTGCTTTGAAACAAAATCAATCGTTGTTGATTTCTGGAGCAACTGCAAATTCTACCTATGCTACTGGAATGTCAAATGCAACGCAAGAAGGGCTTATTGGTAGTCAGGACAATCAATCAAAGTATGTTCGTAGATCCTTTTTTGTAAATACTACAACATCAATTATCCCAGAAATTTTAAAATTTGGAGAAAACTTTACTTATTCTAATATTGGAGGAAATGGTATTTCCGATCAGGGAATTTATAACAATAGTGTGAGAGGATTCTTGAATGCACCGCCTACTATGGATGTTTATAATCCTGATGGTACTTATGCAAAATCTGATATCGCTCCAGATATTGCAAATCCACTTGGAAGTATGTATTACAATAACTTTAAAGAATACAAAGGAAATCGTTTTATAGGAAATGCGTTTTTGGAAGCTAAATTCTTAAAAGGATTTACATTTATAACCAATTTTGGTGCAGATTCAAACGATAGTTTCAACAGATCGTTTGTACCGGTATACGATCTTTCTAGCACCGTGTATAATGCAATTTCAACAGTAACTCAAAGTTCTGGTAATGCCATGACATGGTCTTGGGAAAACACATTAGATTACAAAGCTTCTCTTGGTAAAAATAATTTTGACGTTTTAGTTGGAACTTCTGCCAGATCACAAACATCTGAATATAGTGGCGCTACAGGTAAAGATTTGATTTTTAATGATTTCAAACATGCTTATTTGAGTAATGCTACATTGCAACCTCAAAACACAGTTTGGGGTGGACGTTCTGATTATAAAATGGCTTCTTTGTTTGGAAGATTACTATATAATTATGATGATAAATACTTATTTACCGGTACTATAAGAAGAGATGGTTCTTCCAATTTTGGACCTAATAACAAATATGCCATATTCCCTGCATTTTCTGCTGGTTGGAATGTGGATCGCGAAGATTTCTTCCCGAAAGATATTTTCTTAAACAAAGTAAAATTAAGAGCAAGTTGGGGTGAAAACGGAAATGATCAATTGAAACAGTTTGCGTATTTATCAACCATAAGTTCTATAGATAAAAGCTATCATTTTGGCGTAGGCAACAATGAACATCTATATGTAGGTGCAGCTCCTAATGATTTGAATAATCCAGATTTGAAATGGGAAACTTCAGAACAAACCGATTTAGGTTTTGATCTTGTCTTATTTGAAAAAGTTACTTTTGTTTTTGACTGGTATAATAAAGTGACAAGAGATTGGTTGGTACAACCTACCGTAACAGAAACGACAGGTGCAAACGCTCCTTACATCAATGGTGGAGATATTCAAAACAAAGGGGTTGAGTTTGCGTTGGGTTATGCAACAACTTTTGGAACAGATTGGAATTTTTCTATAAATGGTAACCTTTCATACAATCAAAACGAAGTACTTAAAATTGCAAATCAAAGTGGTATAATCTACGGAGATCCAAATCTTCTTTTTCAAGGATTGGATGAGATGAATCGTGTACAAGTAGGAAAACCAATTGGATATTTTTACGGATTAAAAACAGACGGAATTTTCCAAAATGCTTCTGAAGTAGCTGCAGGTGTTCAGCCAAATGCAGTTCCTGGCGATGTTCGTTTTGTAGATTTAAATGGAGATGGAAAAATAAATCAGGACGATAAAACAGAAGTTGGAAATCCAAATCCAGATTTGACGTATGGTGTAAATATGCAGGTTTCTTACAAAGCATTTGATTTCTCTATTTTTACTTACGGTACTGCTGGTGGTCAAAACGCTTTTGGTGTTCATGATCCAACTCGTCCTTACAATAATTACACAACAACTATTATTGACAGATGGACTACAGAGGGAACTTCTAATACAATTCCTAGAGTAACTTATGGATCAGATCCAAATGGGAACTATACTAAATTCTCTGATTTGTACATTCAGGATTCAGATTTCTTTAGAATCAAAGACGTGACTTTTGGTGTAGACTTGACTAAATTATCAAGCAACTTAGGTTTCTTTAGTAAATTCAGACTTTACGTAGCTGTAAATAATCTATACACATTTACTAAATATCAAGGGATGGATCCAGAAATTGGGTTCGGTAACTCAAACCAATCTTGGGCAAAAGGAATTGATGTTGGATTTTATCCACAACCAAGAACGTATATGGTAGGTTTTAATGTTAACTTTTAATCGAAAAAAAAATGAAAAAATATATTAAACTATTTGCAGTTTCTTCCATTTTAGTACTGGGTTCTTGTTCAGACCAGTTTCTAGATACTGAACCTTATACAGAGAAAGTAACCACAAACTTTTATAAAACACCAGATGAGGCATATCAAGGGCTTGTGGCTGTTTATGACATTTTGCAAAGAGAAGCTTACGGTGGGCCATTGCTAATTACTGAGGAAGCTTCTGATAACTGTTTCGGAGGATATGGTGGTTCAGATGCTACAGTTGATTTAGAATGGGATCGTTTTCAGTTTTCATCCAATTTAGAAATGAATAATCCTACGTATCAAGTCAGTTACCAAGGGATTTACCGAGCCAATATTTTACTCGAAAATTTAGGTAGTGTAAATTGGGGTGCAGATACAGCACTTAAAACACAATATGAAGCAGAAGCTCGTTTTTTAAGAGCATATTTTACATTTGATTTGGCTAGAATGTTTGGTGATATTATTGCACTAGATCATACTATTAAAGCTACTGACAATGAGTTGCCAAGAAATACACCCGAACAAACATATGCATTAATTGCTAGTGATTTAAAATTTGCTGCGGATAATTTAGGAAATGAAAATTATTCTCAACCTACAAATCCAAAATACGGGCGCATCACAAAATGGGCTGCAGAATCTTATTTGGCAAAAGCCTTTTTATTCTACACAGACTATTACAACAAACCGGATTTGGCAGGTGTAGTTACAAAAGCACAGGCTATAACTTATATAAATGATGTTGTAAATAATAGCGGACACGCTTTGGTTCCTGATTTTTCTCAACTTTGGCTTGCTTCTGCTGTTAGTTCTACTAGTAAAGTATATGGAGGTGAAGGAAATAACGAAATGGTTTGGGCAATTCGTTTCAACGGATCCGGAAATGGAAATTGGGACTTACATGAAGGAAACCGTTTCCAAGTTGATATTGCACCACGTGGTGGCAATATTGGAAACTACGCAACAGGATGGGGTGGAGCTACGGTGAATCCTAAATTGTACAATGCGTATGCTCTAGGAGATACCCGCAGAGATGCTACAATTATTGATTTTGCAAATGAAAATCTTGATTTTAATCCAGTTACAAGAGACCAAAGACAATATACAGGTTATGCCTGGAAAAAATATTGTCCGATTACTGATGCGGCTGGTGTGGCAGTTACTGTTGCAAATGGGGGGAATTTCCAAATTGATAATTACGAAGACTTTGCCGTTATCCGTTTCTCTGATGTATTGTTAATGGCAGCCGAACTTAACTTGGCAACAAATGCAGGTTTTGCACAAGCTTGTTTTAATAAAGTTCGCGAACGTGCTTTTCATGACACTACGCATAATACTGCTGTAACAATTCCGATTATTATGAAAGAGCGTCAACTAGAATTTGCTCTTGAAGGACAACGTTATTTTGACTTGATTAGACAAGATATGGCTACTACAAAAGCGGCAATTGACAACACAGTTGGTGGATCTACATTTGCAGTTACTTTTAGAACTGAAACACAAGGATGGTTCCCGCTTCCTCAATCTCAAATACTACTTGCAAATGGTGCTATTTCACAAAACCCAGGTTGGTAATTTTTAACTAATAAAAAAAAGAAACTATGAAACGTAAACTATATATACTTGTAGCTGCAATCACCTTGGGTTCACTGTTTTCCTGTGAGCCTGTTGAAGATCGTACTAGCCTTCCTGCTGTTACATTAACGCCAGAAACGCTCAAATTTTCGGTAGTTCAAAATCCACTGAAAAACAATGAGGTAAAATTAACCAATTTAGACGGAACGGTTATTCCTTATTGGTCTTATTCCGATTCAAAAGGAGAATTAGGCCATTATAATACAAATGAGCAAACTGTCTTTTTTCCATTTGCAGGAACTTATACAATTGATTTTACTGCCTATACACCAGGAGGCGCAGTGTATGCCAGCCCTGTAACGGTAAAAGTAAACCAAAATGATCCAACATACTTTAGTGATCCTAGTTGGACAAAATTGACCAATGGGGAAGCAGGTAAAACATGGGTATTAGATATGAGCGACCCAATTGCTTGGGGTGCGTTAAACTTTGCAGGGCCAGCTCCATATTCAGGAGATTGGTGGTGGATTCCAGGATCATACCAAAGTTGGTCTATGGCGATGAAAGATTGGGGAGAAATGACTTTTGATCTTAACGGTGGATACAATGTTAAAGTAGTGCAAACAGCTCTAAACAGTATGGATCAAACCACTAAAATCGGTCTTTTTAATTTTGATATTGCAAAGAATACCATGATTTTTAGCGGAGGCCCAGAACTACTTTACGGTGGAGATTATTATGGTGACGTAAGTAACTGGACATCTATCCATGTGATTGAGATTAATGATAATCAAATGAGATTGTCAGTAGTTAGGGATCAAAGTAGAAGTGGAGAAGGTAATTGTCAAATTATTTTTAATTACAAACCAAAACCTGCTGCAAACTAAATTATTTATTGGATTAAAGAAACTAGGTTAGTAACTGTTTTTTTGTACTTCGAAATGGGTAGACACTATCAAGAGTTAGAATTATTCGAACTCTTGATAGCAATCCCAAAATAAAGAGGACTTGCTTTTAAAACAAAAGAAAAGTACTGCAAAAAAGTAATACTATAATGTATCGATAAGTGGTATTGTTTAAACACTTATCGATACATTTATACTACTTAAAAAACATGATAATTAAAAAAAAATGAAATATTCAAACCTTTTAAAAACACTCATCATTTTTGGATTTATTGCAATTTTTGGTTGCACTAAAGAAAATAATGACGGTTTTACTTCGAGAAAAATTTCTTTCAATTCCGATTGGAGCTTTCATTTAAGTGACAGTATTATTGATAAAGATACAATTGGAACAAATACAAAATGGAGAACACTAAATGTTCCTCACGATTGGGGTGTTGAAGGTAAATTTGATGAAAAAAGCCCTGCAGGATTTGGAGGCGGAGCACTTACGGGTGGTTTAGGTTGGTATAAAAAAACATTTAAAGTTGCAGCTGAAGACAGCACAAAAGTAACTTCAATAATTTTTGATGGAGTTTACAAAAACAGTGAAGTTTGGGTAAACGGGCATTATCTAGGCAAACGCCCAAATGGTTATATTGGTTTTCAATATGAAATTTCTCCCTATTTGAATTATGGAGATAAAAACAACGAAATTATTGTTAAGGTTGACAATTCAAAACAACCCAATTCACGTTGGTATTCCGGTTCAGGAATATTCAGAAACGTATGGTTAGAAACCACAGATAAATTGCATGTAGGCCAATGGGGAACTTATGTTACTACACCTAAAGTTACAGCCGAAAAAGCTACGGTCAAATTCGAAACTACAATTCAGAATCAAAATTTAACTTCCAAAAAAGCGACGGTAACTACTACTATTTTTAAAAAGGACACTAAAGTAACATCGGTTACTCAAAATATATCAATTGGCGCCAATGCCAATCAAACAATCAAACAAGAAGCTCAAGTCGAAACGCCAATTTTATGGTCTGTTGAAACTCCAGAATTATATACAGCAGTTACTGAAATTTCGGTTGATGATCAAATTGTAGATCAATACAAAACCAATTTCGGAATCAGAAGTTTTAAATTCGATGTTAACAAAGGCTTTATTTTAAACGGAAAACAAGTCAAAATCAAAGGGGTTTGTATGCACCACGATTTAGGGCCTTTGGGATCCGCAATCAATACAAGAGCTATCGAACGCCAGTTAGAAATTCTAAAAGGAATGGGGGTAAACGGAATTCGAACTTCCCATAATCCACCTGCTCCAGAGCTTTTGGACCTTTGTGATAAAATGGGTTTCATCGTCATGGATGAAGCATTCGATATGTGGAAACAAAGCAAAACCAAATACGATTACAGCAACGATTGGGACAAATGGCACAAAATTGATTTAGTAGATCAATTATTGCGCGACCGAAATCATCCAAGTATTTTTATGTGGAGTATCGGAAATGAAATTCCAGAACAATGGAGTGAAACGGGTGTGATAATTGCAAAAGAATTAGCCGAAATCACACGTCAATACGATAAAACCAGACCAATTACAGCAGCTATGAATCCACCCGTTAATATGAATATCGATGAAGTCACTTTGCAGTTCGAAAAGAACAATGTTCAATTTAATGCCATAGCAAAGTCTAGAGTTTTGGATATTATTGGTTACAATTACGCCCATCAAACATATGAATATCATCAAAAAAACTTCCCTGGAATTCCTTTTATAGCAACCGAAACGACTTCGGCTTTAGAAACCCGTGGGTATTATGATACAAATTCGGACTCCATTAAAAAATGGCCGGTAAGATGGGATCTCAAATTTACGGATGGCAATTCAGGTAACACCGTTTCTGCTTACGATCAGGTTCAGGCACCTTGGGGTTCTACACACGAAGCGACTTGGAAAGTCATCAAAAAACATGATTATCTTTCTGGAATGTACATCTGGACAGGCTTCGATTATATTGGAGAACCAACCCCTTATGAGTGGCCGTCTATTAGTTCCTATTTTGGAATTGTAGATTTAGCCGGTTTCCCGAAAGATGTGTATTATATGTACCAAAGCGAATGGACAGACAAAGATGTACTGCATATTTTTCCGCATTGGAACTGGAAAGCAGGACAAACTGTCGATGTGTGGGCATACTATAATCATGCCGATGAGGTGGAACTGTTCCTTAACGGAAAATCAGTTGGTGTTCGAAGCAAAAAAGGAGATGATTTGCACGTAATGTGGAAAGTTCCCTTTCAAGCAGGTACACTTAAAGCCATCTCTCGCAAAGACGGAAAAACAGTTTTAGAAACCGAAATCCAGACCGCCGGAAATCCAGATAATTTAAAATTAACGGCAGACAGAAGTACAATAAAAGCTGACGGAAACGATTTGTCTTTTGTAACGGTTGATATTCTAGATGCCAAAGGAGTTTTAGTGCCAAAAGCGAATAATGAAATTAGTTTTTCTTTAAAAGGAAACGGAAAAATTGTAGGTGTTTGCAGCGGAGATCCAGTGAGTCACGAATCGTACAAAGGAACAAAACATACTGCCCTAAACGGAAAATGTTTAGTGGTGATTCAATCCGGTAATAAAGCCGATAAGCTTGAATTGACAGCTACCGCAAATGGTTTGAAAGATGCTACAATTACAATTTCAGCAGAATAAAACAGAATTAAATAATATTAAAAAGAATACAATGAAAAAAATACAGCTTGCATCCTTGTCTCTATTCATGGGTTTTGGTTTGTTGTTGTCGCCAAAAGTGTCGGCACAAATTCAAAATGCAGATGTGCTAAATGCGCCAATAGATATCAGCAAAGATTTTCAGAATTATCTAAATACGTTTTATTTTGCTGATGAGCTTACTGCTTTTGATCCTGCAACAGGAAAAGGGACAATAAAATATTTGCGTTACAATTACCAGACACGTCAGGCTTTCAACAATATGATGATGAAGCCAGGTGTGGTTCCTGCCAATGAATTTCCAACGACGGAATATGCAGTTTCTCCTGAATTACCTTTTCAAATCCAGTTTGTTTCGGACCGATCCATTCGTATCAAAACGACTTCTGGACCACAATTTCATCCTGAGGCAACCTCTTTGATGTTGGTTGATGGTGTAGCTCCAAATCACCCAGAATTATGGAAATATTCTAAAATTGAAGGAGGCCATAAATACACAAGCAAACACGGTTCTGTTGAGATTTTGTCAAAACCATGGCACGTAAAAATTTATGATGAAACGGGTAAATTACTAACCAGTACATTGCATGATTCTGATTTTAAAAACACCTATACTCCAACACTTCCGTTCTCGTTTGTTCGAAGAAACAGTGATTATTCCAGAAGTATGGGCGCGGCTTTTAGCTTAGAACCGGATGAAAAAATATTTGGCTGTGGAGAATCATTTACCCAATTCAACAAACGCGGACAAAAAGTAGTTTTATGGACGGATGATGCCAACGGTATTCAAAACGAAACGATGTACAAACCAGTTCCGTTTTATATGAGTAGCCGTGGTTATGGTGTGTTTATGCACCATTCTACACCAATTACCTGCGATTTTGGAAGGTATTTTGGTAGTGCGAATGAAATGTACATTGGCGATGATGAAGCCGATTTGTTTTTCTTCATAGGAGAACCAAAAGAAATATTGGATGAGTACACTAATTTGACAGGAAAAGCAGCAATGCCACCACTTTGGTCATTTGGTTTCTGGATGAGTCGTATCACTTATTTCTCTGAAAAAGAGGGGCGTCAGGTAGCGAAAGATTTACGTGCTTATAAAATTCCAACCGATGTAATTCACTTTGATACAGGTTGGTTTGATGTAGATTGGAGAAATAATTACGAATTTTCAAAAGATCGTTTTCCAGATGCTGTAAAAATGATGTCGGATATGAAAGATGACGGTTTCCATGTATGTTTATGGCAATTGCCTTATTTCAGTCCTAAAAACACATTGTTCAATGAAATAATGGACAAAAATCTAGCAGTAAGAGACCGTAAAGGAAACTTGCCTTATGAAGATGCTGTTTTGGATTTTTCGAACCCAGAAACAGTGACTTGGTATCAAGCCAAATTGAAACATTTATTTGATCAAGGAGTTTCTGTTTTCAAAGTAGATTTTGGAGAAGCTGCACCGCCAGAAGGAATTTATCATTCAGGTCGTACTGGTTTTTACGAGCACAATTTATACCCGTTGCGTTACAACAAAGCCGTGGCGGAAATCACTCAAAAAGAAAAAGGCTATACTTTAATCTGGGCCAGAAGCACTTGGGCAGGAAGCCAACGTTACCCATTGCATTGGGGTGGTGATGCCGAAACTACAAACGGTGCAATGTCTGCCGAATTGAGAGGTGGACTTTCATTGGGATTGTGTGGATTCAGTTTCTGGAGTCATGATGTAGGAGGATTTGCAACCAAATCTCCTGAAAATTTATACCGCAGATGGGCGCCGTTCGGAATGTTTACTTCACATGTGAGAAGCCATGGCGAGCCTCCGCGCGAACCTTGGTTGTACAGTAAAGATTTCTTGGAAGGATTTAGAAACGCCGATAATATGCGTTATGAATTGATGCCTTACATCTATGCGCAGGCCAAAGAAAGTTCTCAACAAGGATTGCCAATGATGCGTGCTTTATTCCTTGAATATCCAAATGATGCAGGTTCTTGGTTGGTAGACAATGAATATTTATTTGGGACCAGTATATTGGTTGCCCCTTTATTCGAAGAAGTAACCGAAAGAGACGTTTATCTTCCAGCAGGAACTTGGATTGACTACCAAACCAAACAGGTTTATCAAGGCGGATGGCATAAAATCAAAGCGGGTGCTATTCCAATCGTAGTTTTGGTTAGAAACGGTTCTGCCATTCCTCATATAGCATTGGCACAATCAACAAAAGACATGGACTGGAGCAAATTAACTTTAAAAGTATACGCTACTGAGGCTACCAATACTGCTACTGCAAAAGTATTTTTACCAGGAACCGATGCCGTACAAACGATAACCCTTTCCAAAAAAGGAAGCAATTTTGAAACAACATCAAATCCATTAACTGGAAAAACCACTTTCAAAACCGAGTGGATAAAATAAATAAGTTGAGTTAGTTTTAAATCGGGGAATGAAGGGTTGCTTCGTTTCCCGATTTATAAAAAAGAGTAAGAAACAATATTATGATAAAGAAATTAATACTTCCTGTTCTATTACTATCCTTAAGTATAGGAAATGCTCAAGGCAAAAAGACAAAATCCTATGAATTGGCTTCTCCTGGAGGGCAAAACAAGATAAAATTCGAATTAGTAAACAATGCACCAAAATATGCAGTAAGCCACGGAAAAATTCAAGTGATTACTCCATCAGATATGGGGTTTTTGCTAAAGAACAATGAGAATTTAAGTTCTAATTTCGAAATAACAAACGTAAAAAATTCCACTTTCGACGAAACTTGGGAACAGGTTTGGGGAGAAAAGAAAAACATCAGAAACCACTACAATCAGTTAGTGGTTCAATTGCAACAAAAAGATAAAAACAAACGCAAACTAGAAATTCAGTTCCGTGCTTACGATGACGGAATTGCTTTTCGATATGTGTATCCAAAACAAGAAACGAAAGACAGTATTTTTATCATGGATGAGAAAACGACTTTCAACCTGAAAGAAGATGGTAAAGCATGGTGGATTCCTGCAAACAGGGAAAATCGCGATGAATATTTGTTTAAAGACTCACCCGTAAGTACTCTTGATACTGTTTTAACGCCATTAACTATTGAAAGCAAAAGCGGACTGGCATTGAGTTTTCACGAAGCCAATTTGGTAGATTTCGCCAGTATGACTTTGGTAAATACAACGGGTACACAACTTAAATCCGACCTTGTGCCTTGGGCAGATGGTGTAAAAGTTCGTGTAAAAGACACATTCACTTCTTCATGGAGAACGTTACAAATTGCTGAAAAACCGACAGATTTGATTACGTCTTATTTGATTCTGAATCTGAATGAACCCAATAAATTAGGCAAAATAACTTATTTTAAACCCTATAAATATTTCGGAATTTGGTGGGGAATGCACATCGGAAAATACTCTTTTTGGGAAAGTCCTATTCAGGGAGCAACAACCAAACATGCTGAAGAATACATGGATTTTACGGCTAAAGAAGGATTTCATCATTTGCTTATCGAAGGTTGGAACAAAGGTTGGACACCTGCTTGGTACGAAAATAAAATGCACATGTTCAGTTTTACAAAAAGCGCCGATAATTTCGACCTTGAAAAAGTAGTGGAATACGGAAATAAAAAAGGGGTAGCATTAATTGGTTATCACGAAACAGGTTCAAACTTGATTAATTACTTAAAAGAAATTGACGATGCTTTTGCTTTATACAAAAAACTCGGAATGCATTCGGTTAAAATCGGTCACGTAGGTTCAAAATTAAATATGAAAGAATGGCACTTCGGACAATTCGGAGTGAATTATTTTAGATATGTATTGGAAAAAGCGGCTCAATATGATTTGGCCGTTTTGTACCATGAGTCTATAAAAGACACAGGAGAACGCCGTACCTATCCCAATATGGTTTCTAGAGAAGCTGCCAGAGGACAAGAGTACAATGCTTGGAGCGAAGGAAATCCTCCAAATCATTTGACGATTATTCCGTTTACAAGATTACTTTCCGGACCTATGGATTTCACGCCGGGAATTTTTGATGTTGAGGTAAAACAAGGGTATCCAGGTAAAAGAGTACATGGGACAACCGCGCAACAATTGGCATTGTATGTAACCATTTATGCTCCAATTCAAATGATGGCTGACCTTCCTGAAAATTACGAAGGAAAACCAGCTTTGCAATTCTTGAAAGACGTTCCAACAGATTGGGAAACGACCAAAGTCTTAAATGGAGAAATCGGACAATACATTTCTACAGCTCGTAAAGACAGGAATAGTGAAAATTGGTATTTGGGAAGTATCACCAATGAAAACGCTAGAGATTTAGCTATTCCATTGACGTTTTTAGATTCCAAAGCGACTTACGAAGCTCAGATTTATGCGGATGCCGAAGGTACTGACGAAACACACAATCCGTCGGCAGTTGCTATTTCTAAAAAAACTGTAAAAGCTTCAGATATATTGAAATTGCATTTGGGCGGAGCCGGTGGAACAGCCATTAGATTTAAAAAATTATAAAAATATTCTGGGCGTGTTCGCTGAAAAAGCGAACCGGGCTATCCGTTGCAATCTTTTTTCATCCCGCAAAAGGCGGGATAAAAAAAGGATTTCCACTGCTATCCCTCACGCACAAACGTTTGTAATCAAATTTTTTTTACCAAAGAAATAAATGAAAAATTATTTGACACTTATTCTTCTTCTCTTGTTTGCTGTGCCAGTTTTGGCACAAAAAAAACAGCAATATCCTTTTCAGAATCCCAATTTGGATACCGAAAAGCGTATTGACAATTTGTTGTCATTAATGACTTTGGAGGAAAAAATAGCGGTATTAAGTACCAATCCTTCCGTTCCCAGATTGGGAGTTGCTGGTACTGGGCATGTCGAAGGTTTACACGGATTGGCATTAGGCGGACCAGGCGAATGGGGTGGAAAAGGCAAAAAGCCAGTTACCACCACCACTTTTCCGCAAGCCTATGGTTTGGGCGAAACTTGGGATGTCGATTTGCTTCAGAAAGTGGCGAATGTTGAAGGGTATGAAGCGCGTTACGCTTTTCAGAAATACCATCGTGGAGGATTAGTAGTTCGGGCTCCGAATGCCGATATTGCCAGAGATCCACGTTGGGGACGTACCGAGGAAAGTTATGGAGAAGATGCTTTTTTTAACGGGACGATGACTGTCGCTTTTGTAAAAGGATTGCAAGGAAACAATCCAAAATATTGGCAAACGGCTTCGTTGATGAAACACTTTTTGGCGAACAGCAATGAAGATGGAAGAACCTATACATCATCCGATTTTGATGAGCGTCTTTGGAGAGAATATTATTCCGTTCCTTTCAGAATGGGAATTATCGAAGGCGGTTCACGAGCCTATATGGCGTCTTACAATAAAGTAAACGGAATCCCAGCGATGGTGCATCCGATGCTGAAAGACATCACTCAGAAAGAATGGGGACAAAACGGAATTATCTGTACCGATGGTGGTGCTTTCAAATTATTGCTTTCGGATCATAAATATTATCCCGATTCGTATCTGGGAGCTGCAGCAGCAGTAAAAGCCGGAATCAATCAGTTTTTGGATGATTATAAAGAAGGTGTCGACGGCGCAATTTCAAAAGGCTATCTGACTGAAAAAGAAATAGACGAAGTCATCAGAGGTGATTTTCGGGTGATGATAAAACTAGGAATGTTGGATGCTACAGATGACAATCCGTATGCGAAAATCGGAAAAGGAAAAGACACGATTGATCCTTGGAAATCGGATGTTCATAAAAAGTTGGCATTGGAAGCAACATTAAAATCAATTGTTTTATTAAAGAATGATCCAGTCAAACAGTTGTTGCCTTTGCAAAAAGAAAAACTGAAAACAGTCGCCGTAATCGGTGTTCGTGCTGATGAGGTGCTTTTGGACTGGTACAGCGGAACGCCACCTTATGTTGTTACACCTTTGCAGGGAATTAAAAATAAATTAGGCGACAAAGTTGAGATTTTATACGCCAAGAATAATGCCGACGGAAAAGCAGCCACTATAGCCAAAAAAGCAGATGTAGTTATTGTGATAGTTGGGAATCACCCCGTTTGCAATGCCGGTTGGAACGATTGTCCAGTTCCGAGCGAAGGCAAAGAATCCGTTGATCGTCAGTCTTTGACATTGGAACAGGAAGATTTAATCAAAATTGCGTATCAAGCCAATCCCAATACAGTTGTAGCCTCAATAAGCAGTTTTCCGTACGCTATCAATTGGACACAGGAACACATTCCGTCTATTGTGCACATGACACAAAACAGCCAGGAATTAGGAACCGCTTTGGCCGATGTTTTGTTTGGCGATTACAATCCAGCGGGAAGATTGACGCAAACCTGGGTAAGAGATATTACCGATTTACCCAATTTATTGGATTACAACATCCGTAACGGAAGAACCTATATGTATTTTCAAGGGAAACCATTGTATGCTTTCGGTCACGGTTTGAGTTACACGAATTTTGCGTACAATTCGATAGCGACAAACAAAGAAATTTTAGAAAAAGACAAAGATCTAACAGTTTCGGTTTCGGTTACTAATTCTGGAAAACGAGACGGGGAGGAAGTCGTTCAATTGTATGTTAAATCAATCGACTCGGCGATTCAGCAACCGATAAAAGCATTAAAATCTTTCCAAAGAGTGGCCTTAAAAGCAGGAGAAACCAAAACGGTTGTTCTGACTTTAAAAGCCAAAAAATTAGAATATTGGAATGCCAACAAACAACAATTTGAACTTGAAAAAGGACAAATTGAAATACAGGTTGGAAGTGCTTCTGATAAAATCCTTTTGACCAAAAAAATTAGCATTAAATAAAGATGAAAAAACATTTCACAATACTTATTATTCTCTTTGGCCTAACCAATTTTGCATTGTTTGGACAAGACTCGAATGCCAAAAGCAGAATTATAAAAGTTGATTATAACAAATCGGCCGGAGACATGAATACCATGTTCAAAGAATGTATCGGGGCAGGCAGAGCCAATGAAGGATTACGTGCCGATTGGCAACAGCAATTGACAATGGTCAAAAAAGAATGCGATTTCAAGTACATTAGGATGCACGGTTTATTAACCGATGATATGGCCGTTTATCGCGAAGACAATAAAGGAAATCCAGAATACAATTACCAATATATTGATGCTTTGTACGATTTTCTTTTGAGCATCAAAATGAAACCTTTTGTTGAATTAGGGTTCATGCCATCAGCTTTGGCCAGTGGTAACGAAACCATTTTTTGGTGGCGCGGGAACGTAACTCCTCCAAAAGATTATAAAAAATGGGAAGACTTAATTCGTAATCTGACACAGCATTTTACAGAGCGTTATGGAGTTGAAGAAGTAAAAACATGGTATTTCGAGGTTTGGAACGAACCCAATTTATCGCCAGGATTTTGGACAGGAACCCAGGAAGAATATTTTAAATTGTATGATTATACCGCTAGAGCTATCAAAAGCGTAAATCCAGCTTATAAAGTAGGAGGTCCTGCTACAGCTGGAGCGGCTTGGGTGCCAGAAACAATTGAATTTGCTACTAAAAACAATGTGCCTTTAGATTTTATCTCTACACATGCTTACGGAGTTGGTCAAGGTTTTTTAGATGAATATGGAGAATCCGGAACGGTTTTGAGTAATGATGCGTCGAGTGTGAGTGGAGAAGTAATTAATTCTCGCAAGCAAATTTCAAGTTCAGCAAAACCAAATCTCGAATTGCATTACACCGAATGGAGTTCATCGTACACTCCAGCAGACCCGATTCACGACAGTTACCATTCGGCGGCTTATATTCTTCAAAAACTGAAACAAGTTGGGAATGCAGCAAACTCCATGTCGTATTGGGTTTTTACCGATATTTTTGAAGAACCTGGGCCAAGATTTACCCCTTTTCACGGAGGTTTCGGGTTGTTGAATACACAAGGAATTAAGAAGCCAGCCTATTTTTCGTATTCTTTTTTAAACAAATTGGGAGAAACAGAACTTCAAAATAGCGACACTTCCTCTTGGGCAACCAAAAATGCAAAAGGAGACGTACAATTATTGTTTTGGGATTTTACCTATACATTACCAGATGCCACAAACAATCAGCAATATTATATAAAAGATTTACCCTCAAAACCAAAAGGGTCTGTAAAAATTGAAGTGGCAGGATTGCAAAAAGGAAAATACATTTTAGAAATATATAAAGTGGGGTATAAAGTCAATGACGTTTTTACCGATTATTTAGGAATGAATAAACCGAATCGGTTGACGCTACAGCAAGTCAATACGCTCAAGCAGAAAAATAATGGAGATCCAATTTCAACTGAAACAGTAAAAATTGATTCGAAAGGAATCTATAGCAAGGATTTCAAGATTAATGAAAATGATGTGCTGTTGCTCAATTTTATAAAGCAATAAATAAAAAAATAAGACCAAAAAAAACCTAGTTATGAAAATGAAAATAATCACCTTATCCATTTTTTCAATGTTATTGTTTACTGGATACAATGCAAATTCCCAAACGGTTAAGAATAAAAAAGCTACTGCTGTAAAATCTTTGGGGTCTAAATATGATGCGCAAATTGACAAATTAATTGCTCAAATGACGCTTGAGGAAAAAATAGGCATGTTGCATGGTAACAGTATGTTTGCCAATGGAGGTGTAAAGCGCTTGGGCATTCCAGAATTAAAAATGGCTGATGGGCCGTTAGGCGTTCGTGAAGAAATATCTCGTGACAGTTGGGCACCTGCAGGATTGACAAACGATTTTGCGACTTATTATCCTGCTACTGGAGCTTTGGCAGCAACTTGGAACACTAATTTGGCACATTTATTTGGAAATAGTGTTGGGGAAGAATTGCGGGCCCGAGACAAAGACATGTTGCTTTCGCCAGCCATCAATATTGTAAGAACACCGCTTGGAGGCAGAACTTACGAGTATATGTCTGAAGATCCTTTTCTAAACAGTAAAATTGCCATGCCGTTGATTGTTGGTTTGCAAGACAAAGATGTTATGGCTTGTGTCAAACACTTTGCAGCCAATAACCAAGAAACCAATCGTGATTTTGTTGATGTTCAAATGGACGAACGTACCCTGCGTGAAATTTATTTGCCAGCATTTAAAGCGGCGGTAACCGAGGCAAAATCATACAGTATAATGGGAGCCTATAATAAGTTTAGAGGTGAATATCTCTGCGAAAATAATTATATGCTCAATACCATTTTGCGTGACGAATGGGGCTTCAAAGGAGTTGTTGTTTCCGATTGGGCTGCGGTTCATTCAACAGTAAAATCTTTAAAAAGCGGTTTGGATATCGAAATGGGAACTCCTACCACAAAGTTCAACGAATTTTATCTGGCTGATAAATTAATTGCAGCTGCCAAGTCTGGCGAAATTTCAGAAGCAGAAATTAATATACATGTAAAAAGAATATTGAATGTTTTGTTTCAAGTAAAAGCAATGGGCGGTCAAGATCGTGTGAAAGGTAGCATTGCAACTGAAGCGCATTATCAAGATGCTTATAAAATCGCATCAGAAGCTGTGGTTTTATTGAAAAATGATAATAACGCATTGCCTTTGAAACTGGATGGTGTGAAATCCATCGCTGTAATTGGAAATAATGCAACTAAGAAAAATGCTTTGGGCGGATTTGGTGCAGGTGTAAAAACCAAAAGAGAGGTTACACCTTTAGATGGTTTGAAAAACAGATTGCCAGCTTCGATCAAAATCAATTATGCAGAAGGTTATTTGGAGCGTTACGAAGAAAAAAAGGTTGGTAAATTAGGTGATATCACTATGAATGGTCCTGTAACAATTGACCAATTGGATCCCGCCAAATTAGAAGAAGCGATTCAAGCGGCCAAAAACTCTGATGTTGCCATCATTTTTGCAGGTTCCAACCGTGATTATGAAACCGAAGCTTCTGACCGTAGAAGTTTAAAATTACCATTTGGACAAGAGGAGTTGATTCAAAAAGTTTTGGCAGTAAACCCAAGAACCATTGTGGTTATGGTTGCCGGAGCTCCTTTTGATATTGATGAAATTGGTAAAAAAACGAATGCTTTGGTTTGGGGTTGGTTTAATGGTTCTGAAGGTGGAAATGCTTTGGCAGATGTATTGTTGGGAAAAGTAAATCCATCGGGTAAGTTACCTTGGACAATGCCTAAAAACATTATGGATTCGCCGGCTCACGCTACAAACAGTTTTCCTGGTGACAAAACAGTAAACTATGCCGAAGGAATTTTGGTTGGGTATCGTTGGTTTGACACTAAACATATAGAACCACTTTATCCTTTTGGATACGGATTGTCCTATACTACTTTTGCTTTCGATAATGCAAAAACGGATAAAAAAGAATATACAGGTGATGAGACAATTTCGGTTTCGATAACAGTTAAAAACACAGGAAAAGTTGACGGTAAAGAAGTAGTGCAATTGTATTCTTCTAAACCGGATTCGAAGATTGAGCGTGCAGCCCAAGAACTGAAAGGCTTCCAAAAAGTAATGGTTACAGTAGGAAAAATTGAAACAGTAATCATTCAGGTTCCGGTAAAAGATTTGGCTTATTATAATGTTGAAGCCAAAAAATGGACAGTTGAACCAGGAAAATATACTTTGAGACTAGGAAGTTCTTCCCGTGATATCAAAAAAGAAGTTGTTGTAACTATTAAGTAAAATTTTAAAACAGTAAAAATGAAAAAAATAATAATTAGCGCTACTTTATGCGTTGCTTTTTTAGGACTTTGGGCTTGTAGCTCCGATTCAGGAACAGAGCCAGTGAAACCAGACGCAAAAACACTTACTCTAGACACAAACACAATTGATTTTATAAGCGCAGGAAGTGTTGCCAATGTAACGATTACGACAAATGTGGTGTCATACACAATTAGTAGTTCAGATAGCAGTTGGTTACAGTTGAGCAAAACTACAGGTGTTACAGGAACCACTACAGTTAATGTAACAGCTTTGGCTAATACAACCACTGCTGTAAGGACTGCTGTAATAACAATTAGTTCAAGTCAAATAGCTTCTGTGCAAATAGCGGTTTCTCAAGCCGCAGCAGTTCCAGTTGTTTCGCTATATCCAAGTTACAATACCAATCCGCTACCGGCTGATGCTACTGGAATGGCAAGTAATGCTGTAGAGCTTGCCTCCAAAATCAAACTGGGTTGGAACATCGGTAACACATTAGAAGCGACAGGTGGCGAAACTGCCTGGGGGAATCCAAAGGTTACCAAAGCATTGATTGATTTGGTAAAAGCCAATGGTTTTAATGCAATTCGAATTCCGTGTTCTTGGAATCAAAATTTAGCAAATACATCTACAGCACAAATCAAAACAGAATGGCTGAATCGAGTAAAAGAAGTTGTTCAATATTGTGTAGATAATGACATGTATGTGATTGTGAATACTCACTGGGACGGGGGGTGGCTCGAAAATAATTGTACCGAAGCCAAAAAAGCAGAAAATAACGCCAAACAAAAAGCGTTTTGGGAACAAATAGCAACCAGTTTACGTGGTTTTGATGAGCATTTGCTTTTTGCCAGTGCCAATGAACCAAACGTTGACAATGCAACCCAAATGGCTGTATTAACATCCTATCACCAAACATTTATTGATGCGGTTCGTGCTACAGGAGGTAAAAACGCCAATCGTACACTGATTGTGCAAGGGCCATCAACCGATATTGAAAAAACAAACAAATTAATGTTGACTTTGCCTACCGATAATGTGGCGAGCCGAATGATGGTTGAGGTGCATTATTATACACCATATCAATTTTGTCTAATGGACAAAGATGCAGATTGGGGTAAAATGTTTTATTATTGGGGAGCAAATTACCATTCAACTACAGACACTGCCCACAATTCGACTTGGGGAGAAGAAGCCGATTTGGATAAATTTTTCCTTTCTATGAAAACGCAATTTGTGAGTAAAGGTATTCCGGTAATTTTAGGTGAGTTTGGAGCTATTAGACGCGATTTGACAGGTGATGACTTGACTTTGCATCTCAATTCAAGAGCTTATTATTTAAAGTATGTAGTAAAACAAGCTAAGGCTAATGGTTTGATTCCGTTTTACTGGGACGCTGGAAATATGGGAGTAAACACAATGTCGTTATTCAATAGAACCGACAATACGGTTTATGATTCTCAGGCGTTAACAGCTTTACAAGACGGATTAAAATAAGGGTAAACGAATATAATTTTGAGCAAATGATTTTTTATAAATAACTTTCAATTTATAAGAAATCATTTTTTCGATTATCAATTTTTTTAAAATGAAAAAACAATTAGTTACTTTATTTTTATTGGTTACTTTTTTTTCAAATGCCAATGTAAAAATGCCTTTGCTGTTTTCGGATGGAATGGTTTTGCAACGCAACAAGTCAATTCCGGTTTGGGGTTGGGCCAATGCCAATGAAAAAATCGAAGTTCATTTCAACAAACAAACCAAAACCATCGCAGCCGGTAAAGACGGAAAATGGATGGTAAAATTAGATGCTGAAAAAGCAGGAGGGCCTTTTGAATTAATTATTAAAGGTAAAAACAAAATTGTCATCGCCAATGTTTTGGTTGGAGAAGTCTGGATTTGCAGTGGACAATCGAATATGGAATTTCAAATGTATAAAACAATGAATTCCAAAGCAGAAATTGAAGACTCCAATTATCCAATGATTCGTCATTTTGGTGTTGCCCAAGATTTGAGTGGTTCACCAAAAGAAGATTTAAAAGCAGGAAAATGGGCCGTTTGTAATAAAGAAAATGTAAAAGATTTTACGGCTGTGGGTTACTTTTTTGCCAAAAAACTATACGCCGAATTAAAAATCCCAATCGGAATCATCAATACATCTTGGGGCGGAACTTGTGTGGAGACATGGACCAGTCGTGATGCATTCGAAAAGAACGATGAATTCAAAGGAATGATTGCTGGAGTTCCTCAAGTAGATATGGGGTCAGTTTTTGAAATATACAAAAAATCACTTTTGGATAATATCAAAACGGTTCAAGGTTTTGAAGTGACAGATGCTAACGAAAAGGAGTATAAAGCAGCAGATTTTAATGATGCTAAATGGCCGGAAATAAAAGTGCCTTCCTTATGGGAAAATCAACAAATTGGTAATATTGACGGAATCGTTTGGATGCGAAAAACCATTGTTTTATCAGCCGAACAAGCCAAAAAAGAAGCCGTTTTACACATGGCCAAAATAGACGACGAAGACACCACTTATGTCAACGGTGTTCAGGTGGGGACCAATACGATTTGGGAAACCAGCAGAATCTACAAAATTCCTGCTGGCGTTTTGAAAGAAGGAAAAAATGTGATTGCTGTGCGAATTACGGATTACAGCGGAGGTGGTGGAATTTACGGAGATCCTAATGATTTAAAAATTGATTTCAAAGATTCAAATGTTTCTTTGCAAGGGCTTTGGAAGTTTAATGTAATAAAGGTAAAAATTGAAATTTCGCCCAATAGTTATCCTTCGTTGTTGTATAACGCTATGATAAATCCATTGATTCCGTATGCTTTCAAAGGAGTTTTGTGGTACCAAGGAGAGGCCAATGTCTGGAGAGCAAAACAGTACAAAAAAGCGTTTCCGCTAATGATAAATGATTGGAGAACCAAATGGAATCAGGGTAGTTTTCCTTTTTACTTTGTGCAATTATCAAGTTTTAATGAATTTAATGGAAACAGTAAAGTAGGCAGCCGATGGGCGGAACTTCGCGAAGCACAATCCGAAACTTTAAAATTGCCAAATACAGGTATGGCAGTAACCACTGATATTGGAAACGCAAAGGATATTCATCCCACAAACAAACAAGATGTTGGACTGCGTTTGGAAGCCATTGCTTTGAATAATGATTACGGCAAAAAGCGAGTGCATAGCGGACCAACTTATAAATCTCAACAAATTAAAGGAAACCAAATCATTCTGACTTTCGATAACATTGGAGGTGGATTGTCTACTTCAGATAGCACGGATAATGTAAAAGGATTTGAAATCGCTGGTTCCGACAAGGTATTTCATTCTGCAAAAGCGATTATCAAAGGCAATAAAATAATAGTTTCTAGCGAAAAAGTGCCAAATCCGGTTGCCGTGCATTACGGTTGGGCAGACGATGATACAGAAATCAATCTTTTCAATAAAGAAAAATTCCCTGCATCGCCCTTTAGAACCGATAATTGGGAAATGATTACTGTGAATGAAAAATACCAAGTAAGTAAGTAATTATTTGGGCGTGACCCCATTTACAAAAGGCGCTACTTAGCATACCGCTTATGCGCGCCTTTCATAAATGCGGTCGGGCTATCCGCACTACTTCGGTAGTTTGCTCATATCCCTCACGCGCGTGAACGGTAAACAAGAATTTTAATATTTAAGAATCTACGATGAATTTAAACTTTATAAAAAAACTTCTTCTGGTTTTTTTCTTTTCTACTTTCTTCGGAAAAGTTGTAGCGCAGTCCAGTCACGTTTTGTGGTACAATCAACCTGCCGAATTTTTTGAGGAAACTTTAGTTTTGGGGAATGGAAAAATGGGGGCCACAGTTTTCGGAGGCGTAAATTCAGATAAAATTTACCTGAATGACATCACGCTTTGGTCAGGACAACCAGTAAATGCCAACATGAATCCAGAAGCATATAAAAATCTACCCGCCATTCGGGAAGCACTAAAAAATGAAAATTACAAACTTGCCGAGGAGTTGAATAAAAAGATTGAAGGTAAAAATTCCGAGTCGTATCAGCCACTAGGAACGTTGGAAATCAATAACCATCACATTGGCAAAGTTTCAAACTATCACAGAGAATTGGATATTTCGAATGCGACATCCAAAGTAAGTTATGAAGTTGACGGAGTGAAATTTACCCGCGAATATTTTGTTTCGGCACCAGACCAAATCATGATAATCAAATTGGCATGCAGTAAAAAAGGGGTATTGAATTTCGATATCGTTCCCAGCAGTTTATTAAAATTCAAAACTGAATCAAAAGACAGTATGTTGTCGATGAATGGTTCTGCGCCAATTCATGAAAATCCAGGTTATGTCAATTATCAACTAACTTATTTGCCTGTTGAACTTTTACAAACAGAAGACTTAAAAGAAAATGGACCTGGAACACGCTTTACTTCATCTATTAAAATCAAAAATACTGATGGAACTATCACAAGTTCTTCTTCAAGTTTAGGTTTAAAAAACGGAACCGAAGCCATTATTTATGTCTCAATAGCTACTAGTTTTAATGGTTTTGATAAAAATTCCGCTTTTCAGGGATTGGATAATAAAAAAATTGCATCAAAAAATCTAAACAAAGCCTTTGCAAAATCTTTCGATAAATTAAAGCAAACTCATATTTCCGATTATCAAAAATTCTATAATCGTGTCACTTTAGATTTAGGAAAAACGACTGCGCCTAATTTACCAACAGACGAACGTTTACTAAGATATTCTGAAGGGAAAGAAGACAAGAATTTAGAAATTCTTTATTTTAATTATGGACGTTATTTATTGATTAGCTCGTCACGAACGCTTGGAGTTCCTGCCAATTTGCAAGGACTTTGGAATCCACATCTGTATGCGCCTTGGAGCAGTAATTATACTATGAATATCAATCTGGAAGAGAATTACTGGCTTGCCGAAAACACCAATCTTTCCGAAATGCATTTGCCGCTTTTGAGTTTTATAAAAAATCTTTCGGTTACAGGGAAAGTAACAGCCAAGACTTTTTACGGAGTTGATAAAGGTTGGGCTGCAGCGCACAATTCTGATATTTGGGCAATGACCAATCCCGTGGGGCAGTTTGGTAAAGAAGATCCCATGTGGGCATGCTGGCCAATGGCAGGTGCTTGGTTGAGTACGCACATTTGGGAGCATTATGTTTTTACCCAAGATAAAGAATACTTAAAGAAAGAAGGATATCCTTTGATGAAAGGGGCAGCTGAATTTTGTCAGGGTTGGCTTGTATTTGATAAAAAAGGAAATTTAATTACAGGTCCTTCGACTTCACCCGAAAATCAATATATAACACCTGATGGTTTTGTCGGGGCAACAATGTATGGCGGTACGGCCGATTTAGCAATGATAAGAGAATGTTTTGACAAAACAATTCGAGCTGCTAAAATTTTAAATATTGATGCCGACTTTAGAGCGGAACTTGAAAAAGATTTGGCTAATTTGCATCCGTACCAAATTGGGAAAAAAGGAAATCTGCAGGAGTGGTATTTTGATTGGGAAGATAAGGACCCAAAACACCGTCATCAATCACAGTTGTTCGGGCTTTTTCCTGGTGACCACATCACACCATTAAAAACTCCAGAATTAGCGAAAGCCTCTAAGAAAACATTAGAAATAAAAGGAGACGAAACCACAGGCTGGTCAAAAGGGTGGCGTATTAATCTTTGGGCTAGGCTTTGGGACGGTAATCGTGCCTATAAAATGTTTCGAGAACTCCTTCGATATGTTGATCCCGACGGAAAAAAAACCGACTCACCAAGAAGAGGAGGAGGGACATATCCTAATTTATTCGATGCACATCCGCCGTTTCAAATTGATGGAAATTTTGGTGGAGCCGCTGCTGTTGCCGAAATGTTGGTTCAGTCCAATGAAAATGAAATCAGATTATTGCCTGCTTTACCCGATGCTTGGGAATCTGGAACTGTAAAAGGAATTTGTGCCAGAGGAGGTTTTGAAATCTCGATGGAATGGAATAATAAAAGTCTAAAGAAAGTTTCGGTATTTTCTAAAAAAGGAGGTAAGACAACCTTAATTAGCGGAGAGAAAAAACAAGATGTCACTTTGAAAAAAGGACAGCAATTAGAAATAGTTTGGTAAAAGAAAAAGAGGTGCTAATCAAATTAGCACCTCTTTTTCTTATTGAAGTTTACATTCAGTTTCCAATGATTTGATCCATTACCCAACTGGTATGTGATGCCGTAAATCCACTGGAAGGATGTGCTGAATTTCCTAAAAGATGTTCCCGCATTTGTTCTACATGATACAACTGAATGTTTTCGGGATGATGAATTTGATGGATTGATTCGCCTTCTTTGGTTTTAAGAATTATTGGGGTGTTTTCAAAAACAGAAAATGTGATTTTGCCTTTACTACCATAAATTTCTACTACATCTTCACGTTCAAAAGTGCCAAAATTCCAACTTCCGCTACCTGTAATTCCAGACTCGTGAAGCCAATTGGCCGTGGCTGCATCTGTGGAAGTATAAAGGCCTTGTTGGTTAAGGCTAATTCCGGAGACTTCTTTTATGGTTCCAAAATAATGGATGAACAAATCCAATCCGTGGCTGGCCAAATCGTCAAAATAACCGCCTGTAGCAATTGTTTTGTCGGTTCTCCAGTTGTATTCTCCTGAGCGGTCTTGATCGGTTGTAGGTTTGCTCAAATGCCAGCGGATGTGTCTGACTTCTCCAATAGTTTTTGTGTCAATCCATTTCTTGATTTGCTCGAATCGTGGTAACGTTCGTCTGTAATAGGCAACAAATAAAGGAGTATTTTTGGCTTCAAAAGCTTCACTGATACTCAAACAATCTTGGAAATTGGGCGCCAAAGGTTTTTCAATACAACAGGTTTTTCCAGCTTCAGCTACTTTTAATCCATAATATTTATGAGTGTCGGGAGGTGTGGCAATATATATGGCATCTACTTCAGGATCATTTATTAGATCGTCTGCATTGGTGTAATATTTCTTTATTTCATGTCTTTTGGCATAGTCGGCTGCTTTTTCTGCATCTCTACGCATCACTGCTGATATCGTAAAACCTTTTGTTTTTTGATAGGCTGGCCCACTTTTTAATTCTGTGACATTTCCGCAACCAATAATACCCCAACGAACTAATTTTGTATTTTCACTCATGTTTTTTATTATTCACAACCATCGATACCACAACTGTTTTCGTCAGTGGTGTTTTGGAGTTTTAATTTGGTTTCAAAATTTCCTTCTTCCCAGGATTTTTGTAATGTTTTCAAAAACACTTGGGTGGGTTGTGCTCCCGATACAGCGTATTTATTGTCAAATACAAAGAAAGGAACACCAGTTACACCTAGGGATTGTGCTTCTTGTTGCTCTTGTTGCACCTCATTAGCATAAAGGTCAGTGTTTAATACGTTTTCAATTGCTTCTTTATCTAATCCTACTTCGAGACCCAAAGATTCTAAAGTGTTCAAATCGTTTACATTTTTGCCATCAGTCAAATAGGCTTTAAATAAAAGTTCTTCCAATTCGTTTGACAAATTATGTTTTTTTGCCAAATGCAACAAGCGATGAGCATTTAATGAATTGGCAAGAATGGCTTTTTCAAAATGAAAATCTAATCCAGATGTTTTTGCATTTTCAGTCATATTATCAATCATTGTTTGAGCCCAATCGGTATCTCTTCTATATTTTTCTGCCAAATGATCGACAATGTTTTCGTTGGGAGTTGCCACAAAACTTGGATCTAGCTGAAAGCTTTTCCATTCGATAACAACCGATTTTTTATTCTCAAATTGGTCTAGTGCTCCTTCGATTTTTCTTTTCCCTATATAACAAAACGGACACATTACATCTGACCAGATTTGTATTTTTAATAGATTTTCCATTTTATTTTTTTTGGTAAAGCCAAGTTATTTAAAGCACAAAATTATGAAATTCAATTTTGAAGCTTTTGCTTTTGGGATTTTATTGTGAATTGACAAAGGATAACTTTAGTCGGTTTTGTTTTTTTTATGTGGAAATTGATAGTTGTATTTTTTTAAATGTAGTTTTGGCTCCATTGAAATTTGATTTTTAGGAATAAACGTAAGTTTTGAAATGTCGACTTCTTCAATTTTGACGGTGTTCGAAATATAATTGCTGAGGTATTTTTTTAAGACTTCAATTTTGTTGAGGTTTACAGAATAAATTGTTTTCTTCCCAATGTTTTTGACATTTAGTAATGTTGCTTTTTTTAATTCTAATAAATGTTTAGAAACAGTTGATTGAGCTAATGGTAAAACAGCTACAATTTCTCCACAGGTTCTGTTGTTTTTTATAAGTAACAAAGTCATAATTTGTATTCGGGCTGGATGTCCCAATGCTCTGCATGTCTCAGCGATATCATTTATCTCTTTTTCAAAATCAATTTGTTTTGTTAGGCCCATTTTTTATATTTTATTTTCAAATCGTAATTTAGCGATTAATATTGATTTTTAAGAGTTTATCACTAATTATTTTCTTTTTGATGACATTTTAGGATATTTTTTAAATATTCACGTATAAATACGCATGCAGACTATTTTTATAATTAATAGCTTTGAATAGATTAAATAAGTTCAAAAAAATGATTTTAAAAGTTTGATTTTTTTCTTTTTCGATTCACCCCATTTTGAAATTGTAAATATTATTTTATAAAATTGATTTTTCACTTATTCGATACAAATATGTCCCAACATAAAAACTAATTAAAACCTACACATTATGAAAAGTATTTTAAAAATCGTTGTTTGTTTGTTGTTGTTAAATTATGCTGCTTATGGTCAAAAAAGTCAGATTAAGGATGCTCAGAAAGAGTTTAAAGCTGGTCATTTTGAGGAAACTTTAGCCATATTAAAACCAATAGAATATTTAATTAATAATGCTTCAGATGAGGATAAAATTCATTTTTATTATTTAAAAGGAAATTCATTATTGAACTTGGCCCAAAATAAAGTAAATGTTTCTAATAATCTTTCATTGGCAGCAGCAACATTTAGTGATTTAATTCAAGTAGAAAATGAATCTGGTATATTTAAATATACGCCAGAAATCAGTAAAGCTGTTTTGAAAATAAAAATTGATTTGTTGGATAGCGCTAAAGAAGATATGAGTTTGCAAAAATTCGCAAATTCCTCAGATAAATTTTATCAGGCATACACACTAGATAAAAAAGACACCTTGCAATTATACAATGCAGCAGTGTCATATAATAAAGCAAATGAAGTGGATTTGGCTTTAAAATGTTTTGAAGAATTAAAAATGCTTGATTATTCTGGGGGCAATATGGTATATATAGCCTATAGTAAAAAGAACTTGGCCGACGAAATGTTTGCTACTTTGGATGAAAGAGATTTGAGAATTCAGTATGGAACCCACATTAAACCGAGACAGGAATTGCGGTCCAAAAAAGCTGAGATTTACAAAAATATTGCCTTGATTTATGCCCAAAAAGGATACAAAGAAAAAGCCATAAAGATTATAAATCAAGCTAGAAAATATAATGGGGAAGATGGTTCCCTTGCATTAATGGAAGCAAATTTATATTTGGAAACGAAAGATTACGACTATTTTGACAAACTTGCGTCCGATTTGATGCTTGCAAATCCTAATGATGCAGAATTAGTGAATAGTCTGGGAATAAGTTGTCAAAACCAAAAGTATTTTGAAGGAGCTGAGTTTTATTATAAAAAAGCCATGCAAATGGATTCTAGATACACAAATCCAATTATTAATTTGTCAGTTTTAATAATTGATAAAGGGGTTGCGTTGACAGCAAGAATGAACAATTTGGGAGCATCATCAACGGATAAGAAAAATTATGAAGAGTTGAAGTTACAAAGGGAAAATTTAATGAAAAGTGTGGTTCCTTATCTGCAAAGAGTGATAAGTATTGACCCCTTTAATGCTAGCGCAAAGCAATTGCTTTCCAGCATAAATAATGTTATCAGTATTCAATCTAAAGCTATTGCTTCAGATGAATAAAAAATAAGTTTTGTATTGAGATTTGATTAGGGTAAAAAGCCATCAATTGTAAAATTGGTGGTTTTTTTTTCGAATAAAAAAAGTCACTAAGATTAATTAGTGACTTAAAATTATTATTTTTAAAGAATGATCTTAGACTAGTAAATCCAAAACTAGTGAAGGAAACAATCCAATAACAATGTTCAAAAGTATTGCAACAACGGCAACAGCATAAATTAAGAAAGGTTTTCCTGTACGCGTTTCGTTCGGCTCTTTAGTATACATCGCCAGAATCAATTTAAAGTAGTAACCAACACTTATAATTGAATTGATAACCGCAAATATCACAACAACTAAATAACCGGCTTTAATCGTTTGACTGAACAAAACCAATTTGGCAAAGAAACCTGCAAAAATTGGAATACCTGCCATAGAAAGTAGTGATGCCGTTAAAATAGCAGCCAACAACGGATTTGTTTTCCCTAAACCGTGAAAGTTTACAATGTCTTCGTTCTCTCTGTTTTTACAAACGTATAAGATAACGCTGAAAGCAGCAATACCTGCCAAAGAATAAGCCGTAGTATAATACAATAAGTTTCCTGCTGAATTAGATAAACTCAATAAAGTCATCAGCATAAATCCTGCATGTGAAATTCCTGAGAAAGCCAACATACGTTTCACATTCGCTTGTCTTAATGCCATGATATTTCCAACTGTCATAGAAGCAATTGAGATAATTACTACCACAATTTGGAAAGAGTAATTGATGTCAGCGTGCATGCTTGATAATAATTTATAAAGTGTCGCAATTGCTACAACTTTTGCTAATGTACTCATTAATGCAGTTGTTAAAGCAGGTGAACCTTCATATACATCTGGTGCCCAAAAATGAAATGGAACTGCAGCGATTTTAAATAACATTCCTATAGTAACCAAAACAATTCCAATAGGGAACCAAATCGGCAGTTCTGCAGATTGTGACATGTCACTAATTTCAATAATGTCGAATGATCCCATGGCACCATAAATCATACAGATGCCAAATAAAATAATTCCAGAGGCAAATGACCCCATCAAGAAGTATTTCATACCAGCTTCATTACTTTTTACATTCATTCGGTTACTGGCCGCCAGTACATAAAGAGATATTGATAATATTTCTATTCCTAAAAAGAACATAGCTAAATTTCCAAAAGAAACCATTGAAACAGCTCCTGCCAAAAGAAATATTTTTATGGCAATATAATCAGAAAGTTTGCTTTGATGATTGTCATAGAAATTATGACTCAAAGCCACTAAAAAGATAGTTAATACAATAAATAAACTCGAAAAAGAAACTGAGAATTTATTCACTACAATCATATTGTTATAGTAACTCGCAGGAGAATTAAATTCAGAAACGGTAAGTCCTAGAATGGCTAATAATCCGATAATTGTTATCGGGATAATTGCTTTTCTAAAATCGAAGATTTCAAATATAAGGCATAAAACACCTAATCCTATTATAGCTATTAATGTTGTCATTTATATTATGCTTTTTTACTTAATTGTATTTATTAATAGTGTTTAAAATAGTCTCAAGACTTGGTGTTATCAAATCGTTGATTGGTTTTGGATACATTCCGAAGAAAAACAAAACTGCAATGATAATGACCATTGTCAATCCTTCAGAAAAAGTAACATCGGCAAATAATTTTGTGTTGGTTTCTCCAAGCATTACGTGTTGGAACATTTTCAACATATAATAAGCACCTAAAATAATGGTTGTTCCACCTAAAATAGCAAACCAAATGTTTATTTGGGATAGACTGTACAATACTGTAAATTCTCCAATAAAGTTGAAAGTAGTTGGCAATGCCACAGAGGCTAATACCAAAATTAAAAACATCGAAGTGAATTTCGGAGATTGAGAACGAATCCCGCCCATCTCTGCAATTAATCTCGTTTCGTATCTTCTATAAATGATTTCGGCGGCAAAAAACAAACCAACTACCACAAATCCGTGAGCAATCATTTGTAAAACAGCTCCTCTAAATCCATCAAGGGTTAAAGTATAAGTTCCGGCTGCAATTAATCCAACGTGAGCAAGTGAAGAATAAGCCAATAATTTTTTCAAGTCTTTTTGCCTTAGTGCAACAATAGAACCATAAATAACTCCTGCAATACCAACACCGATGAATATAAACATGTATTCTTTGGCGGCTAATGGTGCCAAAGGCAATTGCCAACGGATAAGGCTGTACAATCCCATTTTAAGCATGATACCAGACAAAAGCATGGTTCCAAGAGTTGGTGCTTTTTGGTATACATTCGCCTGCCAAGTATGAAACGGAATCAAAGGAATCTTAATAGCATACGCCAAGAAGAAAGCCGTAAAAATCCATTTTTGCTCGTTAATAGTTAAATTTAATTTGTATAAATCTTCGATCAAGAAGCTTCCTGCTTTTTGGTACATATAAACAAAGGCAACCAACATAAACAAAGATCCTGCTAATGTGTATATAAAGAACTTAACGACTGCTTTTCTGCGTTCTTCGGCATCTCCATTACCCCAAATTAAAGCGATAAAGTAGATTGGAATCAAAGATAATTCCCAAAAAATGTAATATAAAAGTCCGTCGCTTGCCAAGAAAGTTCCAATCATCGCAAAAGACATAAATAAAATCAGTGCATAAATTGCTTTTGCATTTTTGAATTCATTGCCAAATGAGGATAAGATGATAATGGCGGTCAAAACAGTTGTTAATAAAACCATGGCCAATGACAATCCATCTGCTTGAAGTGCAAATGATACTTTTGGCAATGTAATCCATTGGCTGCTATAGCTAATGTTTTCACCCAAATTAAAATGGTTTAACAAAACAATAGAGCAACCTAGTGAGGTTAATCCAAAAAACAATGCCACTTTTGAAGCCAATTTATCGCCAGCTAAATAAGTTGCAAATGCGCCAACTAAAAGGATGATTAATATAAGAGATACGTTCATAGTATATAATTATTGAGCTAGAAATAAATAAGAAACAATGGCACACATGCCTAAAACAAAAGCAAATAAGTATAAACCAACACTTCCATTCTGTAATTTTTTACCTTGAAAACTAAGCTCATTGGTTACTTTTCCTAATCCAAAAACTAGAGAAGAAATGGCTGTTTCAATGTAGTCTATAAAGAATTTTGACAAACTGTTTGTGGTGTTTACAAATAGTACATCATACACTTCATCAACATAGTATTTATTGTAAAGTACTTTTGAAAGCCCTGTTATTTCAGCATCTTCGCTTGGAACTGTATTTTGTTTGATGTATTTGGCGTAAGCAATTGCAATTCCTATTAGTCCACCCACAACAGCAATTGCCATTAAGATGTACTCAGTAGTTCCCAAGCCATGTTCTTCTGATGTTGCTTTTGCAAAAAGTGGCGCTAAATATTCATTCAGCCAACTATTACCAGGCAAACTAATTACACCTCCAACAGTAGCTAAAATGGCTAAAATGATTAGTGGGAAAGTAATTAATGCTGGACTTTCATGTAAATGATGTTTTTGTTCTTCGGTTCCTCTAAAGTCGTTAAAGAAAGTCAAGAACATCAATCTAAACATATAGAAAGCGGTCATTATAGAAGCTACAGAAGCAATAATCCATAGCGGAATGTTATGATGGAATGCTGTCATCAAGATTTCATCTTTTGAGAAAAACCCAGAGAATAATGGTACTCCTGAAATTGCTAAAGAAGCAATAAGCATGGTCCAAAAAGTCACTGGCATCGCTTTTTTCAAGCCACCCATTTTACGCATATCCTGTTCTCCGTGCAAACCGTGTATCACGGATCCAGAACCCAAGAACAAACAAGCTTTGAAGAAAGCGTGAGTGATTACGTGAAATACAGCTACTTCATAAGCTCCTAATCCCAAAGCCAAAAACATTAATCCCAATTGGGAAACAGTAGAGTAGGCCAGTACTTTTTTAATATCGTTTTGAACTAAACCGATAGTTGCAGCCACCAAGGCAGTTACACCACCTATTACAGCAATTATCGTTTGAACGTATGGAGATAAATCAAAAACAAAATTCAATCGGCTAACCATAAAGATACCTGCCGTTACCATCGTAGCCGCGTGAATCAATGCTGAAACCGGTGTAGGTCCAGCCATCGCATCAGGCAACCAAGTATATAAAGGAATTTGAGCCGACTTACCACAAGCACCAATAAACAAAGCAAAAGCTGCAATGCTTAACCAATATGTATCCAAATTGGTTGCTCCTGCAATTGCAGTTTTTAATGTTGCAAAATCCAAAGTGGAAAACATATTACCAAGAATAAAAATTCCAATTAGTAATCCTAAATCCCCAATTCTGTTCATGATAAAGGCTTTTTTCGCAGCATCATTAAAATCTTGGTTTTTATACCAAAAACCGATTAATAAGTACGAACAAAGTCCAACACCTTCCCAACCAATGAACATTACCAATAAGTTGCTTCCAACTACTAGGGTAATCATAAAGAAGATAAACAAATTCAAATAAGCGAAGAAAGAATGCATTTTCTCATCATCATGCATATAGCTGATAGAGTATAAATGGATAAGTGAACCAATTCCAGTTACAAACAATAACCATAAAATAGATAACTGATCCAGTAAAAAACCAAAACTCACATGAAAGTTGCTAATCTGAATCCAATCAAATAATTGAATAGAGATAGCTTGTTTGGTTTGATTGATTTGTAGAAATAAGGAAACCGAAACAATAAACGAAATCACTACCGAAAGTGTTCCGATGATTCCAGAAACAGATTTTCCTAAACTTTTCCCGAAGAAAACATTAATTAAAAATCCTAAAAAAGGAGTTAATAGTAAGACTAAAGCTAAATTGGTATCCATTGCCATTTATCCTTTTAAGTTTTTTAAATTATCGATGCTAATTGATCCAATATTTCTAAATATCGAAACTAATATGGCCAGTCCAACCGCTACTTCGGCAGCTGCAACAGCCATAGAGAAAAATACGAATACTTGTCCTTGTGCGTCTTGGTGATACGTTGAGAATGCTACAAACAATAAGTTAACTGCATTCAACATGATTTCTATAGACATAAATACAATGATTGCATTTCGTCTGTATAAAACTCCAAAAATCCCAATACAAAAAAGTGTTACACACAGGAAGATATAGTTCTCTATACCAATTTGAGTTAAAATATTGTTCATTATTTTTCTAATTTTTCTTTTTTAGACAATAACACAGTTCCAATCATTGCTACCAATAATAGTATAGAAGCAAATTCAAAAGGCACCATATATTCATTCAATAATGCTTTTCCGAGTACTTTTATCGATTGGTAATCTTCACCCGTATAATCGTATTCGACAATTGGTTTAGAATTGATAAAGATTTTGATCAAAACCAAACAAACCAAACAAAAGGAAACAATAGCGCCCAACCTCGTAAATCTCGGTTTATGAACTTCATCCGCTTCATTAAGATTCATCAACATTATTGTAAACAGTAATAGAATCATAATCGCCCCAGAATAGACAATGATGTGTACAATGGCCAAAAACTGTGCATTCAATAACAAATAATGTCCAGCTATAGAGAAAAAACAAATCACCAAGTAAATAGCGCTATGTATCGGATTTCTGCTAAAAATAGTTAAAAATGCTGTTAGCAATGTGATTGCAGACAATACGCAAAATAGAATAAGTACTGTTGACATTAGTTAGCGTTTTTAAGTTGAGTATTTTTCAAAGCCATTTCTAATGGCATAACCAGTTTGTCTTTTCCAAAAATGAAATCTTCTCTGTCATAACTAGAAGGAACCAATTCTTTAGAGATAGTCAAATAAATGGCGTCTTTTGGACAAGCTTCTTCACAAAGTCCGCAAAAAATACATCTCAACATATTGATTTCATAGATCTCTGCATATTTTTCCTCTCTGTACAAATGCATTTCATTCGCCTTGCGCTCTCCCGCTTTCATTGTAATGGCTTCTGCAGGGCAAGACAATGCACACAACCCGCAGGCAGTACAGTTTTCTCTACCTTGTTCGTCGCGTTTCAGCATGTGCTGTCCACGATACACAGGACTCATCACACGTACTTGCTCCGGATATTGAACCGTTACTTTTTTTCTGAATAAATGCTTCAGCGTAATGATTAAACCTTTTACAATCGCAACCAGATACATGCGTTCCAAAAAAGTCATCTCCTTGTTGGAGACCATTTTTTTTCTTCCTGATAAGGATATAGTTTCTATTGACATTTTATATTTTTTATTTGTAGCTAATCCTGCTATCCGTTGCAATCTTTTATGTTTTAAAGAAAAACATAAAAGGATTTCCACTTCTATCAGGGCTAGTCCCCGTTAACATTGTGATTTGGTTCTATTAAAATCCGAAATAAACTGCTATTTCACTTCTCAAAAGCACAACTCCAGTAATCATAATATTGATAATCGCAAGTGGAATCAATATTCTCCATCCCAAATGCATCAATTGATCGTATCTAAATCTTGGTATTGTCCAACGAACCCACATAATAAAGAAAATGAAACCGCATAGTTTTGTAAACAACACAGCCATTCCTATTACGTTGGCAACATTTACGCCCCAGTGTTCCAAAGCCCATCCCATTCCAGGATAATTGTATCCACCAAAGAATAATACAGCCAAAATAGTGGATGACACAAACATATTAGCATACTCTGCAAATAAGTAGAATCCCATTTTCATAGAGGAATATTCAGTATGGTATCCTCCAATTAATTCCGATTCACATTCCGCTAAATCAAAAGGTGTTCTGTTTAACTCAGCAAAAGAACAAATTAAGAAAATCAAAAAGGTTAACGGCTGATACAGCACATTCCAATGCCATTCTGATTGTTGTAACGAAATTTCTTTTAAGCTTAAAGTTCCGGTCATCATAATCAAAGCAATTATGGACAATCCCATCGCTACTTCATACGAAACCATTTGTGACGCTGCTCTAATAGAACTCATCAAAGAGAACTTATTGTTTGAAGCCCATCCACCAATCATAATTCCATAAACTCCTAAAGAAACAACTCCAAAAATATACAATATGGCAATGTTGATATCGGTCGCTTGTAATAATATATCTCTACCAAATAAGTGTAATTTATCACCCCAAGGAATAACGGCACTTGTCATCAAAGCAGTGCTCATCGCAATAGCGGGTCCTACAACGAATAAAAATTTATTGGGAGTATTAGGAAAAAATTCTTCTTTTGAAAATAATTTTAAACCATCAGCAAGAGGTTGAAATAACCCGAATGGGCCTGCTCTATTTGGTCCGATTCTGTCTTGAAGCCAAGCGGCTACTTTACGTTCTGCCCATGTAGAGTACATAGCCATCAACATAGTAAGAGCAAAGACTACTACTATAACAACACTTTTTTCTATAATAAATGTACTTTCCATTTCTTAAGATTTTTTAGTGTTAGTGTCCAATGGATTGGCAGCCATACTTATTTTTTTTCTGTCTTGGTCTCTACCCAAAAGAATGTTTTTCTCAGTAGCAATTTCTACTTTTTCTAATTTTTGAGTGTAATTGTTTTGATTGATTACTGAATCTTTTTCAAATTCACGTGGTCCTTCAATTACCCAGTCAGAAACTTCTTTTTTGTCAAAACGACAAGTGTTACAAATGAATTCTTCTACTTCATGAAATTCATCTTTACGACCTGTAACACGTTGAATTTCGTTTCCAAACATCCAAACGGTTGTTTTTCCGCAACATCCTGGAGTGGTACATTCTCTATGTGCGTTATAAGGCTTGTTGAACCAAACTCTTGATTTGAATCTAAAAGTTTTATCAGTCAGAGCACCAACCGGACACACATCAATCATGTTTCCAGAAAACTCATTAGTTATAGCTTTTGAAATGCAAGTAGAGATATTAGCATGATCACCACGATCCATTACTCCATGAACACGATCGTCTGTCAATTGATCTGCAACTTGCACACATCGTTGACATAAAATACAACGGTTCATGTGTAATTGAATATTTGGACCGATATCTTCCGGTTCAAAAGTTCTTTTTTCTTCAATAAAACGAGATTCAGATTTTCCGTGTTCGAAGCTTAAGTTTTGCAAATCACATTCTCCGGCTTGGTCACAAATAGGGCAATCCAGTGGGTGATTAATTAGCAAAAATTCAGTTACTGATTTTCTTGCTTCTTGAACTCTTGGTGATGCTTTACTGGCGATTTCCATTCCGTCCTGACAGCCTGTTACACAAGACGCCATTAATTTTGGCATAGGTCTTGGGTCAGCGTCACTACCTTTGGTTACGTCCACTAAACAACAACGGCATTTTCCGCCGCTCCCTTTTAATTTAGAATAATAGCACATCGCTGGCGGAACAACTTCTCCACCAATCATACGCGCAGCTTGCAAGATCGTTGTTCCTGCTTCTACTTCAATTTCTTGACCGTCTATGGTTACTTTCATTGTCTGAAATTCTTTCTTTATACTATTACTTTAGAAACTAGGTGCTTCACTTTTTCAAAAGGTTCAGCTACAAAATGGTTTCTATTTTTTATTTTTTCCGGAAAACGAATATGGTACTCAAACTCATCTCTAAAGTGACGAATCGCTGCTGCTACTGGCCAAGCTGCTGCATCCCCAAGAGGACAAATCGTGTTTCCTTCAATTTTACTTTGAATGCTTAATAACAAGTCAATATCTTCTTCGCGTCCGTGTCCGTTTTCGATTCTATGCAATACTTTTTCCATCCAACCTGTACCTTCTCTACAAGGAGTACATTGTCCACAGCTTTCATGGTGATAAAAACGAGAGAAATTCCAAGTGTTACGTACAATACAAGAGGTATCATTATAAACGATAAATCCTCCTGAACCCAACATCGATCCGGTAGCAAAGCCACCGTCACTTAAGGATTCGTAGGACATCAAACGATCTTCGCCTGCTGCAGTTTTATAAATTAAATGTGCCGGTAAAACAGGAACAGAACTCCCTCCTGGCACAAAAGCCTTCAATGGACGGTCAGAACTCATTCCACCAAGATATTCATCAGAATTCATGAATTCGTAAACGCTTAATCCTAATTCAATTTCATATACACCAGGGTTTTTGATATGTCCTGAAGCTGAGATTAATTTGGTTCCAGTAGATCTGCCAATACCAATTTTAGCATAATCTGCACCTGAATTGTTTACAATCCACGGCACAGCTGCGATAGTTTCTACGTTATTTACTACGGTTGGATTTGCCCAAAGTCCTGAAACTGCTGGGAATGGTGGTTTAATACGAGGGTTACCTCTTTTTCCTTCCAATGATTCAATCAAAGCAGTTTCTTCACCACAGATGTAAGCTCCAGCACCACAATGAACATGTAATTCTAAATCATATCCAGAACCTAATATGTTTTTTCCTAAAAAACCTGCTGCTTTTGCTTCGGCAATAGCTCTTTCCAATATTTTGAAAACCCACATGTATTCTCCACGAATGTAGATATACGAAAGGTTGGCACCTAAAGCATAACTGGAAGTAATCATTCCTTCAATCAATAAATGAGGAATAAATTCCATCAAATAACGGTCTTTAAATGTTCCTGGTTCAGACTCATCGGCATTGCAAACCAAATGTCTTGGTTTTCCTGATTTTTTATCAATAAAACTCCATTTCATTCCAGCAGGGAAACCGGCACCACCACGACCACGCAATCCAGAAGTTTTTACTTCTTCGACTACTTCATCAGGAGTTAAGGTTTTCAACGCTTTTTCTACAGAAGCATAACCACCGTTTTGGCGATATACTTCGTAGGTTTTGATTCCAGGAATATTGACTTTGTCTAATAATATTTTTTGTGACATCTTATTTATCGTGTAATATTATTTTATCGTCTTTGCAATCGGCTATTAACTGGTCGATTTTTTCTTTATTTAAATGCTCTTTATAAAAATCTCCCAATTGCATCATCGGGGCATAACCACAAGCACCCAAACATTCAACCCCTCTTACTTCAAAAAGACCGTCAGCTGTAGGTTCTCCAACAGGAACACCTAATTTTTCACAGGTGTAATCCATTAAATCCTCTACACCGTTCAAACAACAAGGTGATGTTTGGCAAAATTCAAACATGTATTTGCCAATCGGTCTTTGATTGTACATGGTGTAAAAAGTAACAACTTCATACACTTCGATAGGTTTAATATGTAAAATTTCGGCAACTTTGTCTTGCAATTCAATACTCAACCAATTGTCATGAGCGTCTTGAACTTCGTGTAAGACGGGAAGTAAAGCTGATTTTCTTTTGTCTTCAGGGTAATGACTGATTAACTCATTGATGCGGGACATCAATGCTTCAGTCATGTTTATTTCTTGTTTGTAATGTGTTCTTTCCATCCTTTATTTTAGATTTTGGATTTTAGATTTAGATTTTTCAATCTGCATTCTGAAATCTACATTCTGCAATCTTAATTTTTTAAGCGTCTAATTCTCCAGCAATAACATTTAAACTTGATAAAATAACAATAGCATCAGATAGCATAGACCCTTTAATCATATCCGGATAAGCTTGATAATATATAAAACAAGGTCTTCTGAAATGCAATCTATATGGAGTTCTGCTTCCGTCCGTTACTAAATAAAATCCTAATTCTCCATTACCACCTTCTACTGCGTGGTAGATTTCGGCAACAGGAACAGGAACTTCACCCATTACAATTTTGAAATGGTATATCAAAGATTCCATGTTGTGATAAACGTCTTCTTTTGGAGGAAGGTAATATTCAGGAACTTCAGCATGGTATTCATTTCCTTCTGGCATTTTGTCCAATGCTTGACGAATAATGCTTAAACTTTCCCAAACTTCAGCATTTCTAACGCAAAAACGGTCGTAAGTGTCTCCTGATTTTCCAACAGGGACTATGAAGTCGAAATCTTCATAAGAACTGTACGGTTGCGCTACACGAACATCATAATCAACACCTGCTGCACGCAAATTTGGACCAGTAAATCCGTAAGCCATTGCTTTTTCTGCAGATATTGCTCCTACATTTACGGTACGGTCAATAAAAATTCTATTTCTTTCGAATAAGTTTTCGAATTCTTTCCAAGCAACTGGAAAATCTTTTAAAAAGATGTCTAATTTTCTAAAAGCTTCTGGTGACCAGTCTCTTTCAAAACCGCCTATCCTTCCCATGTTGGTAGTCAAACGAGCTCCGCAAATTTCTTCGTAGATTTCGTATACTTTTTCTCTGAATTGGAATACATAAAGGAATCCTGTGTACGCTCCCGTGTCCACTCCCAAAATTGAATTACAAATCAAGTGATCGGTAATACGTGCCAGTTCCATTACAATAACCCTTAAATAGTCAACTCTTTTTGGAACTTTGATGTCCAAAAGTTTTTCAAGAGTCATCCACCATCCCATATTGTTGATAGGAGAAGAACAATAGTTCATTCTATCGGTAAGTGGGGTGATTTGGTAAAAAGGACGATTTTCGGCAATTTTTTCGAAAGCTCTGTGGATGTATCCAATAGTTGGTTCCGCTTCCAGAATTTTTTCACCATCCATCAACAAAATATTTTGAAAAATACCGTGCGTAGCAGGATGTGTAGGACCTAAATTCAGAATTGAAAGCTCGCTTCCGTCTTCGTTTAGTTTTTCCTTTATAATTTTAGCATAGCGATGCTCTGGTGGTAATAATAGTTCTGACATTTATCTAATGTGAAAAATTATATTGATTTTTAACTATTGGTTGATTGTTGTTCTTCCGAAATACCTGTCATCTTTATCCGTTCTTCCGCTGTCTTCCATTGGAAATTCTTTACGCATGGGGAAAGAAATCATCTCGTCCATATTCAAAATACGTTTCAACTGCGGATGTCCGATGAAATTGATTCCGAAGAAATCATAGGTTTCTCGTTCCATCCAATTTGAACACAAGAAGATATTTGAAATAGTTTTGATTTCCGGTTTTGCTCCGTTGATGAAAGATTTGATTCGGATGCGTTTGTTTTCGTACCAATTGTGTAAATGATACACAACAGCATATTGTCTATCTTCTTCATTATCCGGATAATGTACAGCACATAAATCAGTTAAAAAATGAAAACGCAAAGTAGGGTCATTTTTTAAAAAAAGGATAACAGCTGTAATGATGTCTGAATCCGCTTCAAATGCAAAAATGTCTCTATCCTGATTGAATCCTAAAACCTTTGAACCAAAAGTTTCTGTTAACTTCTCTTGAATTTCTGTTGTCTCTAAAGCCATTTTTCTTATTGAATGTTATAAGATGTCAATAATTCTTGGTACTCAGGTGAACTCCTTCTTCTTACAGATTCGCTGCGTACTAATTCTTGTAGTTTCATCACGCCATCTACAATTTGTTCTGGGCGTGGTGGACAACCAGGAACATATACATCAACAGGGAGTACTTTGTCAATTCCTTGTAATACAGAATAAGTGTCGAAAATTCCTCCCGAACAAGCACAAGCACCAACAGCAATTACCCATCTAGGTTCTGCCATTTGTTCATATACTTGGCGTAAAATTGGAGCCATTTTTTTTGAAATTGTCCCCATTACTAATAACATATCGGCTTGACGAGGAGAGAAACTTACCCTTTCGGAGCCAAAACGTGCCAAATCATAATGTGAAGCCATTGTTGCCATAAATTCAATTCCGCAACAAGAAGTGGCAAAAGGTAAAGGCCAAAGCGAATTGGCACGCGCCAATCCAACTACGTCATTCAGTTTTGTTGCAAAGAAACCTTCACCAACAACACCTTCTGGAGGGGCAACCATATTTATTTTTGAATCGCTCATTTTGTTTTTTTATTTTGAATGTTGAATTTTAAATTTTGAATGTTTTAATTAATTTGTAATTCAACATTTATAATTTAAAATAATATTATTCCCACTCTAAAGCTTTCTTTTTGATGATATAGAAAAAACCAACCAAAAGCAGCATCATAAAGATAATCATTTTTATCATTCCCTCAATTCCTAACTCCTTGAAGTTCACAGCCCAAGGATATAAAAATATCACTTCAACATCGAATAATACAAATAGTATAGCTACCAAAAAATATTTTACTGAAAATGGAATTCTTGCATTTCCTACTGATTCTATACCACATTCAAAGTTTTTATCTTTGTTTTCAGATGATCTTTTTGGACCAAGTTTACCAGAGATAATGATCATGCTTACAACAAATCCTACAGCAATAATAAACTGTATTGCGATTGGAATATAATTTAATTGATCTGATTGCATAATTATACTTGTTTTTGCTTAAAATAAGCTGCAAAGATAGGTTTAGTGAGTGTAAATCACAAGGGCAAAATCAAAATTAGTGTAACAATACTCTAGAAATGCTTATTATTTTTATTCAATACAAATAACGATAATTTTGTCTTTTATTTTGATATGAAAATAGTGTAAAAAAAAACGTTTCGAAATAAATCGAAACGTTTTTTAGACATTCTACAAAAAATAGCGAGCTATTTTTGTGCTTAAAGAACTGCTACTTTAGCAGCAACTTTTCCTTTTCTTCCTTCTTCTTCTTCATAGCTTACTCTGTCACCTTCGCGCAATTCTTCCGCGTTGATTCCTGATGCATGAACAAAAATGTCTTTTCCTGTTTCTTCGTCTGTAATGAATCCGTAACCTTTAGATTCATTGAAAAATTTAACTGTACCTGTACGCATTGTAATAGTAATAATAATTTATAATGTCGCAAATGTAATCTTTAATATAATACGAAAACCATTCTTACAATAATTTTTTTCTAAAAATATTGATATTCAACGTTTTCAATTAATTTGTTGCATTTAATTTAATATGTAATTCCTTTAATTGTAATTCGTCAATAATCGAGGGTGCATCAATCATTACATCTCTTCCTGAATTGTTTTTAGGAAAAGCGATAAAATCACGAATGGTTTCCTGTCCGCCCAAAATCGCTACTAAACGATCCAACCCAAAAGCCAAACCTCCATGTGGCGGGGCTCCAAATTGGAAAGCATCCATCAGGAAGCCGAATTGTGCTTTAGCCTCTTCTTCTGTAAAGCCTAAATATTTAAACATTAATTGCTGTGTCGCTTTATCGTGAATACGAATTGAACCTCCGCCTATTTCATTACCATTCAAAACCATATCGTAAGCATTAGCACGTACTTTTCCTGGGTTGGTTTCCAATAAATGCATGTCTTCTGGTTTTGGAGAGGTAAAAGGATGGTGCATTGCATGATAACGACCGCTTTCTTCGTCAAATTCCAATAAAGGGAAATCAACAACCCAAAGAGGTGCAAATTCGGCTGGATTTCTCAATCCCAAACGTGTGGCAATTTCCATACGTAATGCACTTAATTGTGTTCTTGTTTTATCTGCTGGTCCCGAAAGTACAAAAATCATGTCGCCAGGTTTTGCTCCTGTGGTTTTTGCCCAATTGGTCAGGTCTTCTTGGTCGTAGAATTTATCAACCGATGATTTAAAAGTCCCATCCTCGTTGCATTTTGCATACACCATTCCGCTGGCACCTACTTGAGGACGTTTTACCCAATCAATTAAGGCGTCGATTTCTTTACGCGTGTAATTTCCAGCTCCTGGTACAGCGATTCCAACTACTAATTCCGCAGCATTAAAAACTGGAAAATCTTTGTGTTGCGCAAATTCGTTCAATTCGCCAAATTCCATTCCGAAACGGATGTCCGGTTTGTCATTTCCGTATGTTTTCATAGCATGTTCGTAAGTCATTCTTGGGAATTTCTCTACTTCAATGCCTTTAATTTCTTTTAGCAAATGACGGGTCAAACCTTCAAATACATTCAAAATATCTTCCTGCTCCACAAAAGCCATTTCGCAATCGATTTGTGTAAACTCCGGTTGTCTGTCGGCACGCAAATCTTCGTCACGGAAACATTTCACAATTTGGAAATATTTATCCATTCCGCCCACCATCAATAATTGTTTGAACGTTTGAGGAGATTGCGGTAAAGCATAAAATTGTCCTGGATTCATTCGGGAAGGAACCACAAAATCTCTTGCTCCTTCGGGAGTTGATTTGATTAAGTAAGGAGTTTCTACTTCGCAAAAATCAAGATCAGAAAGATATTTACGAACTTCCATCGCTACTTTGTGGCGGAAAAGCAAACTGTTTTTCACCGGATTTCTTCGAATGTCCAAGTAACGGTATTTCATTCGAATGTCTTCACCACCATCAGTCTCGTCTTCAATAGTAAACGGAGGAGTAAGCGAAGCATTCAATATATTAAGTTCGGTAACTAAAATTTCGATTTCACCAGTAGGAATGTTTTTGTTTTTGGCTTCACGCTCAATAACAGTTCCTTTTACCTGAATCACATATTCACGACCAAGAGTTTTGGCAGCTTCAAAAACCTCTTTTATAGAACGACTTTCATCAAAAATCAATTGTGTAATTCCGTAACGATCTCGTAAATCGACCCAATTCATAAATCCTTTATCTCTTGATTTTTGAACCCAACCGGCAAGTGTAACTTCTGTATTGATATGAGAGGCGTTCAATTCACCACAATTATGACTTCTGTACATGTTTTTTATTTTTGAGTACAAAAGTAAACACAAAAATTAAAATAATCTCGAAAAGCACTTCACTTCAATGAAATTAATTTTTTGTTAATTTTTTTAACGTGTTACTATTTAGGTTTAGATTTGGAAAACCAAAATTTTAATTATCATTTTATGAAAAAAATAATTTGTTCTTTACTTGTCCTAATGTTTTCTTTTTTAAGTAATGCACAGGATAAAAAATATGTTACTTTTCAGGCTGAAATAGCCAATAGAAACACGGATTCTATCTTTATTCGTAACAATAAAAAAATAATCAAGAAGATTACTGTCAATAAAAATGGCGTTTTCAAAGATACTTTAAATGTAGTTGAAGGGCCTTATGTGTTTTTTGATGGTGTAGAATATACCAGTTTATATCTTAAAAACGGATATGATTTGAAATTGAAAATGGACGCAAAAGATTTTGATGCATCGATTGTTTATACAGGAAAAGGTTCTCTTGAAAATAATTATTTGGCACAAAGGACTATTTTGGATTCAAAATACGACTATGATGCGCTATTAGCTGCAAGTCCAGCAGATTTTAAAAAACTATCAGAACAAAAAATTGCATCAGAATTGGCACAATTAAATAACGGTAAATTTGATCCCAATTTTGTAATTGTCGAAAAAAAGGACATTGAACAGTCACTTGTAGGCTTGACTAAATATTATGAGCAAGGGCAGGAAAATAAAAAGATGAATAATTTGCCGTCGCCAACTTTCGATTATTTGAATTATGCGGGAGGGCAAACAAAATTGGAAGATCTTAAAGGTAAATATGTTTTTATTGATGTTTGGGCTACTTGGTGTGGGCCTTGTCGTCAGGAAATTCCATTTTTGCAGGAGATTGAAAAAAAATATCACGACAAGAATATCACTTTTGTGAGCATTTCTATCGATAAATTGAAAGATCAGGAAAAATGGAAAACAATGATAAAAGACAAATCATTAGGAGGCGTACAGCTTTTTGCGGATAATGACTGGAATTCTAAATTTGTTAAGGATTACAAGATTACCGGTATTCCGAGATTTATTTTGATCGACCCAAAAGGTATCATTGTAAAAGCGGATGCTACAAGGCCTTCTTCACCAGATTTAGTAAAAGAACTGGATTCTTTATTGAATTAAAAAGTCTTTTTATACATTAAAAAGCCAATGCGAAAGTGTTGGCTTTTTTTGTTTTTTTAATTTCCAATGTTAAGCTTTTGTCTGTGTTACGAAATTGTTAAGCAAATGTTTTTTTAATGTAAATATTGTTTTTACATTTGATGTATAAGATGTAAACAATTAAAAACTAACGATATGAAAAAGCTTGTAATATTAGCAGCTGTATTGTTCTCAGGAGTTATTTTTGCACAAGATGCAAAACCTGTTTTAGAACCATTTGGAAAAAAAATAAAAGCTACCTATTTTTATGAAAATGGCCAAGTACAACAAGAAGGTTATTTTGAAAACGGAAAATTGGAAGGAATCTGGGTATCTTATAATGAAGCAGGAGATAAAACAGCTTCTGGAGAATATGTAAACGGAGTAAAAACGGGTAAATGGTTTTTCTGGTCTCAAGATACAGATAAAAAGAGTCTTTGCGAAGTAGATTTTTCAAGTAATAAAGTTGCAAAAGTTAAAAACTGGAGACAAGACGCATTTGCTACTTCAAACGAGTAGCCATTTATATTCAATTAATTAATTTAGGAAAAGGAGAAAATCACTATTGATTTTCTCCTTTTTTTTATGATATGTAAAATCAAAACCTATAAGTTAATGGAAATAAAGGAGTTCTTAAAATATAGTGCTAAAGGGTAGAACTTTATAATTGTTCATTATTCCGTCTTTAATTTATAGTCTTGATGGCCAAGTTGCCAATAAAAAAAGGAATAAGAGTCAGCAAATTTGTCATAGAGTTTATCAAAAGTGACATCTCCGCCATGACCACTTTCTATATCAACATTTAAAAGTATAGGATTATTGTTTGAATTGTTAGCTTGTAGTTTGGCTGCAAATTTAGCAGGAATCCAAGCTGTTACTCGTGGGTCGTTCATCCCAGCCGTTATTAACGTTGCGGGGTATTTCACTCCTTTCTTTATATGGTAAAAGGCATCCATTTCAAACAAAGCCTTAAATTCTTCTTTGTTTTCAACAGTTCCAAATTCTTTTACATTATTCGGTCCGTTAGGCGTTTTTTCAAAACGTACAGCATTTAAAATACCAACATCAATAATTGCAGCTTTAAACAAGTCAGGTCTTTCGGTTATGGCTCTACCTATCAAAATACCCCCAGCACTTCCTCCCTCTGCACCTAAAAATTCTGGAGAGGTATATTTTTCCTTAATTAAATATTCGGCACTTGTAATAAAGTCCTTCCAAGAATTTGGTTTTGTTTCTTTAACGCCACCTTTATGCCAAGCATCTCCTTTTTCTCCTCCACCTCTAACATGGGTGTGTACTAAAACACCTCCATCTAAAACCCATAACAAACTATGTGGTGAAAAATAAGGACTGTTTGAAACACCATAAGAACCATATCCATCCATTATTACTCTATTTTTACCGTCTTTTTTTAATTCTTTTTTGTGAATAATTGTCAATGGCAAATTTAATCCGTCATGTGTTTTAATTTCTATTTCTTCGACAACAATGTCATTGTATTCGGAATAATTTGATTCTTCACGAATATCTTCGGCATTAAAGGTATCCTCTTTAATATTGTACTTGTATCTTTTGCGTTTTTGACTCCATCCAGAGCAATAAATCCAAATATCTGATACGTCTGCACTTATTGTTTGTATAGAAATTGCTCCTGCAGGGGCCGGTAAATTTATTTTCTTATAATTATGTCCGTTATAAAAATATAAGTTAGCAACTACTCCGTTTTTTATAGTAGAAAAAAAGAGTCCGTCTTTTGTTTTTATAACTTCTTGCAGTATTTCATTGTTTATTTGTTGTACTATAATTTTAGGAGTCGAAAAATCTGGATTATTAAGGGATGTTTTGCACAACAAGTTTTTGTTGTTTTTCTCCGAAATAAAAATCACATCATTACCGTCAATAATAAAGCTTTTAATTTTTTCTTGTTTCTTAAAGAATGGTTTCCAAACCACTTTGTCATTATAAACATCAGTAACTTTTGCATAGTAATTATCACTGTAAACAGTAGCGCCTTCAACGCTGCCAAAAATATAATTGTTGAATTTTTGAGGAATTGTTACAATAGGAAAATCTTCTGTATTTAATTTTAATTCTGGATTATTTGATATAGAAAAAATATCTTTTGTTGCATTGGGATTACTTCCAATTTTATATACAACTGATTGTGTGTTTTTAATAAAATCATTAGATTTATTGTCAATGTTTGGAATATGAACATAAATAAATCCAGAATTGTCCGGCAACCAGTTTATACCCCCTAAATCACTTGGCCAAGTATTTGTAATGATTTCTGGTAATATTTTATTTTTTGTTATGTCATAAATTATTATTTCTGCAATTTCTTTTCCGCCTTCGGTTACAGCAATAGCAACTTTGGAGCCATCTTTAGCAGGAGCGTAATAGCTAATCAAATATTTTTTATCACTTTCTGGTTTAAAATCCTTCGGGTCAAAAATTAATTGTTCTTTGCCAGTAAGCCCTTTTCTGCAATATAATTTTCGAAATGAATCTTCATTTCGCATTTTAGTATAGAAATACGTACCATCAGAAGTTATTTTTATACTACTGCCATAAATAAATTCAGTTTTTTTGTCCAGGTTAAGCATTCTGTCTAAGAATTCTTTTCTGTTGGAGATGTTTTTCAAGGTCGTTTCAGAATATGCAGTCTGAATTTTCATCCAATCGAGGACAGCAGGATCCTCTAAATTTTCTAAATTTCGGTAATCGTCGGTAATTTCTATGCCATGATATACATCTATCGTTGGAACTGACGGAGCTAAAACTGGTGATTGAGCTAGTACGATTTTGGAAAAACTAACAGCTAAGAATAGTATGGTTTTTTTCAATTTGTTTATGCTTAAATGATTGTTACAATGTTTTATAGTTTACTCACTTTTTTAGCCATTTGCATAGCATTATATACATTTAATGCTTTTCCGGATTTGGATAATTCCGAGAAAGGAATTTTTTTGTCTGTTGTGCCAGGAAGGATGACTTCAATGTCATAAGCAGTCCCTGAGTCTAAGATGATTTGTTTTACTTGAGCTACGGTAAGTTTTGGGTAATACAACCAGATTAATGCAGCTGTCCCGCAAACCATAGGTGCCGAAAAGGAAGTTCCAGAATCCGTTTTATAAATATTGCCCGCTCCAGTTTTTCTTTGTCTATTTTGCGTTTTCCAGTTCAAGTAGTCATTTGGTTTGGTTTTTTACAAAAATACGGCAAACATCAATAAAATTTTTAAAAATAATTATTTTCTTATAATTTTGTTAATCGATTGATATGTATGTATTTAATGTGCTAATGAACTAAAAAATTATTGAAAACCGACTCTAAATACCTTAATTGATTTAGCTAATTTAATAAGTTATATTTGTGTTTTAAAAGCTAATTTTTACTATTTCTCTTATTTATTATGAAAAAATCCCATTGGTTTTGATTCTTTATTGTATTTTAAAGAAACCCGCAATTATGAAATAAAAGCCAAGAAAGATACAGCAACCCAGAAAGCGGATGCTACCCATCTACAAGTCTTTGATATCTGTTAGAATCGAATTTTCACTAAATTAGGATTTTGCATTTTCAAATTGCATCCTAATTTATATTTAATTGATTATACTCAAAAAACCCATCCCATAGCTCATCAATTCTGATGAGCGCTTTATCCAAAGGAAGAACTTTCCATTTACCATTGGTTTCTATTCCAAGGCCTGTGTTTTTTAATTTTACCAATGCCGCTTTTACATCAAAGTCGAGCTCGGTATTGTGTTTGGTTTTAAACCAGGATTCAATTTGATGGTCGAGTTCGGCTTCTGTTAAAGGAGTTGGACTTCTGTTTAAGAAAGAGTATGCTAGGATGGTTTCCTTGAGTACTTCTTCTTCGGAGGAGTTTAACAAAGAATAAAAGGCGCCGCTATTATTTCCCATATTTTTAAAATAAAGGCTATCCGATAGCATTTTTGCATATTTTATTTTCTTGTTTACAAAATTATTGTATTGACGGAACAAATAGGCACCCAAGATTCCAAGGGCAATTAAGCCTTGATTTAGTGACGTTTTACTGTTTAATAAATCTATAGTTTCGCCAGTTTGGTAGGCAGCCTGCATTGCAATGAGCGCCGGGATGACTTTGGTACTCAATAACGAAATTCCCCCGACAAGACCGGGAACCCACAATAATAATTTGTCGGTCAACGACATCATGGGGACGGCATTGGGGAATATGGTTTCCAAGTCGTTTTTGGGAACACGTTTGAAGATTTTCAATACAATAGATCCAGGATCAATTGGCTTTTTATCTTTTGGAGTTTTCTTTTTTTTATAGTAATTCGCATCGTGATATTTAAGGTAAATCATCACTCGATCATAGTATTCGACCTCGATTTTTTTCTTCCAAAAAAAGTATTTGCTAACCTTTTCTTTGGCAGTATGCTGACCTCTTACATATATTTCATAATCGGCGTAAGTATCTAAATCAATGGCCAATTTTAAACCTATCAAATCGGAATCTTTGAATGCCTTGTCCAACGTTTCTTGACTAACGCGGCTGTAATTGCTTAGATCAATTACTTTAAGAAGGGTTTCCTTGAAAAGCAAAAAATCGCTTTTCTCTTTAAAAGCTTCACGTTCTTTTGGATGCAAATCAGGGTCAAAAAAAGCATAATTCTGCTTGATATTCCGAATCAGATTAAATGCTTCGTAATGAAAATAATGTTCAATAATGTCAAACAGCTTTTTAAAATCTTCAATTTGCTTTTGATCACCAGCATATTCCGAGAGTTGTTCTTCGAGCAGGAATTCCTTATCAAATGGGATATAATGTTCTCTTTTCATATTGAATTTCGGGCTTTAATGTGGTTTTAAAAGTGCTGCAAAGGTAAAGTACAAAAAGTGAATTCTTTTATTTTTTGAATATCAATTCTTTTTCAGTTTTCAAAAATAATTATAAGAAGCGAAAGAATTGGCTTTGTCAGTAAACATCGTTCCTGCTGTCCGCTATATTCCATATCGTCTCGTCTTTAGGAACGAGACGATATGGGATGCCGCTTCCATCAGGGCTAAAAAGGGGACAAAGTCAATTTTTGGAATTAGGGGTAGTATTAAATCTAAAAAAATATTGATTTTCAGGTGTATGTTTAATTCCAAAATCAGTTGAAATAGTCCCAAAATGTCAAATTTGACGTCCTCGACGTCATGCATGACGTTAGCATGGGTCAAATTTGACGTACATTACGTCAAATTTGACGTCACGAGCCTCAAATTTGACGTGGTCTAGGGTCAAATTTGACATCATAAACGTCAAATTTGACGTCAATAACGTCATGCATGACGCAAACAACGTCATAAATGACGGTTTTTAGGGACTTGATATTATTTTGTAGGAGTTCTTAAAATTTGCTGGGGTGATTAATTTTAATATAATTATTATGGTTTTTTTGGATTCAATTCTGAAATGATTATGTTTTTTGTTGTTAGCACAAGCGTAAAGGATAGGAAGAAGCTACCGAAGTAGCCTGGATAGCCTGACCGCAGTAGGAAAAGAGGCCGCATAGGCGCAAAGTACAGTAGGCCTCTTTTCCTAATGGGGTTACGCCCAAAGGATTTAATAATTGGAATTTCTTATAACCAAAAAACCACTCCATTCTCAGAATTTGAATGGAGTGGTTTTGTGTTTTGAGTCGAACTCGAACTTATTCTTCCGTTGCCAATCGGCTGTTTCTACGGTCCCTTAACCAATATTTGGTTCTCTTAACAAGGTAGAACATAACTGGTACCATAACCAGGGTTAATACCGTGGCGTAGGTCAATCCGAAGATGATGGTCCAGGCCAATGGTCCCCAGAAAACTACGTTGTCTCCTCCCATGAAAATGTGCGGATTCAAGTCGGTTACTAAAGAGAAGAAGTCAAAATTCAAACCAATAGCCAATGGAATCAATCCCAAAACGGCTGTTAATGCTGTCAATAATACCGGACGCAATCTTGATTTTCCAGACTCGATAATGACTTCTTTGATTTCTTCGATGGTTAAGTCATCATGGCTTTCTACTTGTTTGTCAGCTACTTTTTTGTCCAATAATAAAACAAAGAAATCCATTAATACAATTCCGTTCTTCACCACAATCCCCGCGAGCGAGATGATTCCCATCATGGTCATCAGGATTACGAAATCCATATTGGCAATGACGTATCCGTAAAATACTCCACTAAAACTCAGAAGCACAGTAAATAAAATTACTAGTGATTTTGAAACCGAATTAAACTGCAAAACAATAATGATGGTGATTCCCGACAAGGCCAAGAATAAGGCATACATCAGGAAACTTTGATTTTTGCCTTGCTCTTCCTGAACTCCTGAGAAAGAATAGGATACTGTTTTTGGTAATTTATAATTTTTTAAATCGGCTGCAATTTGTTTGGTAATTTCATCGGCATTGTACCCTGTTAAGACGTTGGAATACACCGTCATGATCCGTTTTTGGTCTTTTCTTTTAATTTGATTGTAGGTTGTTGTTTTCTCTGTTTCGGAAACTGCCGAAATAGGTACTTGCATCATTTGCCCGTTGGCTGGATTTCGGAAAGTCAATGCTTGATTGAACAATACATTTTCATTCTTACGTTGATCATCCTGCATACGCATCGTGATGTTGTAATCATCATCGCCTTCTTTGTAAGTGGAAATTTCTTGACCATATACGGAACGACGCAAATTGAATCCCAATTGTCCTGTAGAAACACCAAGACTTCCGGCACTTACGCGGTCTACTTTTACTTCTAGTTCTGGACTTTCTTTGTTGACATCGATACTCAAACGCTCAATTCCGGGAATATTTTTCGAATTGATAAAAGCAATCATTTTGTCTGCTTCTTTTAGCATTTCGTCATAATCAATTCCAGTCAATTGAATACTGATTGGGTAACCGGCTGGTGGTCCGTTTGCATCTTTTTCGACGGTTACGGTGGCTCCTGCAATTCCTTTTACTTTTCCTCGAATTTCTTCAAGAATATCCGAAGTGTTGATTCCTTTTCTAAATTTATATTCAGAAAAATTTACAGTTACTTTCCCTTTGTAGGGGGTTTCAGAAGCAGAACCCGCATCTACATTTGGATTTCCGGCACCTACACCCACTTGTGAAACAATAGATTCCGCAAGGTAGTTTTTATCCGTTTTTGGGTCAACATATTTTTTTAGAACTTCAATGACTTGTTTTTCTACAAATAATGTTGCTTTGTTGGTTTTGTCAATATCGGTTCCTTGAGGATATTCGATATAAGCGATTACCTGATTCGGAATATTATCTGGAAAGAACAATACTTTTCTAGGAAAAATACCCAATAGGATAAAGGAGAAAAACAACAGACCGATAATCCCAACTAGGGCATACCAAGCTCTTTTTTGGGTCAGGATTTTGGCTAGAAACACTTTGTATTTATCTTCCATTCTAGGAAAAAAACTGTGTTGGAAGTCTTGAGTCCATTGGTACAGTTTTAATTTATACAACCACATTAATCCTAACGAAATTATAGAAATATGTCCGATTGCTTTTGCCACTTTTGAATCGTAAATATTTCCAAGCAGCACAAAAATAACCGCTATAATCGTAAAAATGATAGTATACATTTTTGCTGATTTTTTCGACACATTTTTGTCTTCAATTTCCATAGAACCGGCAGTCATCGCAGCGTTTACGACCATAGCGACAAACAATGATGCCGATAAAGTAACAGTTAATGTAATTGGGAAATATTTCATGAATTTACCCATAGTTCCGGGCCATAACGCAAAAGGCAAAAATGCCATTAGCGTTGTTGCGGTTGAGGCTATTACGGGCCAAGCGATTTCGCCAATACCAATTTTTGATGCCTGAACGCGATTCATGCCTTTTTTCATATTGGCAAATACGTTGTCGACTACCACAATTCCGTCGTCAACCAGCATTCCCAGTCCCATTACCAATCCGAAAAGAACCATAGTATTCAAGGTCAATCCAAATGCGGAGAGTATACTAAATGCCATTAGCATAGATAAAGGAATAGCAGCTCCCACAAACAAAGAGTTACGTAAACCCATCGTAAACATCAAAACAATCATTACTAACACAATCCCAAAAATGATATGATTCGATAGTTCGTTTACTTGGTGTTCTACTCTTGAAGACTGGTCGTTTGTCAACTCAATTTTCAAATTGGAAGGCAAATAGGATTCTTTGGCTTCTTTAATTTTTTCTTTTACCTGTTCAATAGCCGAAATCATGTTTTGATTGGAGCGTTTCTTTACGTTCAGCATCACTACTTCGGACCCTTTCTCACGGGCATAAGTGGTTTTTTCTTTTTCTTTGAAACTCACCACTGCAATATCTTTCAGGTAAACAGTACCTCCATTGTGCTTTACGATGATGTTTTCCAGTTCTTTCGGGTCTTTGATTTCACCCACAATCCTAATGTTGTTTCGCGAGCCTTGCGAAATTAAATTTCCTCCAGAAAGGGTCATATTCTCGTACTTTACGGCATTTTGAATATCGTCAAAGGATACTTGTGCTGCCGACATTTTGAAAATGTCAACCGCAATTTCTACTTCCTTGTCGTCTACACCAAGAATGTCTACTTTTTTTACTTCTGGGATTTCTTCAATATCGTCTTGAAGAAGTTCCCCATATTTTTTAAGTTGCTGGGTGGTATAATTTCCTTGTAAATTGATGTTCAGAATGGGCACTTCTTCTGAGATGTTCAATTCAAATACACTAGGTTCTACTTTGCTTCCATTGTCAAGATTAGGCCAATCGGTATCTGCTTTTACAATATCGACTTTGTCTTTGATTTTTGTTTTGGCATCCAAAATGGTAACGTTATCGTCAAACTCAACGATAATCATTCCGTAATCCTGGAAGGAGCTGGAAGTAATTTTAGCTACACCACTGATGTTTTTTATTTCTTTCTCGAGCGGTTTGATAATCAATTTCTCTACATCCTGAGCTGAATTTCCTGGGAAAACAGAGGAAATATAAACTTTGTTTTCTATAATTTCGGGAAAATCTTCTCGAGGCATTGTTACATAGGCAACAACACCTGTGATGACAATCAGCAATGTTAAGATGTAGACCGTAACTCGATTTTCGATGGCCCAGCTTGATATTCCGAATTCTTTATTTTGGTGTGACATATATTTTTGGTTTAATGTTGTTTAATGCTGTTTAATGGGTTTAACTTGGATTGTTTTATTAAAACAATTTTAAACTTTTAAACAATTTTAAACTTTTTAAAAATTCAATTTCATTCCGTCTGAGATTGTATTCATACCTTCTGTTACGATTATATCTTTTGAATTGACTCCGCTCAAAATTTCGGTAACATTATCTGAGGATTGTCCTGTTTTTACAATTACTTTTTTGGCAATTCCTGTTTTTCCGTTAGCATTTGTTACGGTATATAAAAAAGTGTTTTTCTCACCATCTTGTTGAATAACATTGGTAGGAACAACAATAGCATCTTTGTTTACATAATCGATTACTTTTAATTTGGCAACTTGATTTGGGCGCAATAAATTATCTGGATTTGGAACGCTAACTTCAATTCCGAAACTTCTGTTGTTTGGGTTTATGAAGTTTCCGATCTGACGTACTTTCCCTTTGTAGGTTTTGCCTAAAGAAGTCAAGTAAACATCTACTTCGGTGCCAACTTTTAGTTTTCCAATATACGTTTCGGGAACAGTTGTAGATACATACATATTGTTTAAGTTTACAATACGCATCAATCCTTGTGCACTTGGAGAAACAACTTCGCCTTTTTCTACAAAAACTTCGTCAATAACTCCTGTAAATGGAGCTCTAATTACTGTTTTTGCCAATTGTGCTTTGATTTGAGCAACGGCTCTCTGAGCAGAAATCATTTGGGTTTGTGCTTGTAGATATTGAATTTCGGAACCAATTTTTTGATTCCAAAGATTTTTTTGACGCTCATAAGTCGTTTTGGCCAAAGCAGCTTGATTTTCTAGACTGGCTACTTGTTGGCTCAATCCACCATCATCTGTTTTGCCAAGGATCTGCCCTTTCGAAACATGTTGACCTGCTTTTACATTTAGGGCTATTAATATTCCGGGCATTTCTGGTTGAACCAAGATGTTTTCTTTAGTATCGACGCTTCCCTGTACTTCAAGATAATGATTAAAAACAGTGTCATTTACTGTTAGAACAGAAACCAAAGCTTCGGCTTTTTTTACATCCAATGTTGCCAAAGCTTCATCAAGTTTTGACAAATCTGCTTGAAGAAGTGCTTTTCTTGCATTTATTTTCTGAACATTCTTTGAACTGATCAGTTCGTCTATATTCATGTTTTTCTCTTTATCGGCACAAGAAAAAAAGACAAGTATAAAAGTGGAAAGTAGGAGTATTTTTTTCATTTTATTGGTTTTATATATTGGTTTTTTTATTTGTTATTTATGATTTTTTCCAGAGCTGCCTTAGTCGAAATGACATTGACCATCGATTGTAAATAATTCTGTTGTGCGGTATACAATTGTCTTTGGGCATCATTGAAGTCAAAACTGGTTGAAAGCCCTTCGGTAAATTTCACTTGTTGCTTTTGTTCGATTCTTTCGGCCAGTTTTAAGTTGTTTTTTGACGTTGTGTATTGTTCAACACTGTATTCGTATTGATTTTTTGCACTTTCGTACGCCAATTTTATTTTTTGTTCGGCAGCAATCAGGTCTGTTTTGGCTTTGTCATAAGCAATGTTGGCTTGCTGTGTTCTGGAACTTCGGGCCAAACTACTGAAGATTGGAACATTCAAACTGACACCCAAAAGTGACGAATCATACCATTTTTGACCTGAATTGAAAAAACTGAACGTATTATTGTTTGCAGATAATCCGTAGTTTACAAATGCCCCCAGAGTGGGTAATGCTTTACTTTTTTCTAATTGCACTTCAAGTCTTCTTTGTTCCTGAAAGTCTAACCCAATTTTGTAATCGATGTTGTTTTGGATGTTAAATTCGTTTTGGGATAAAGAATAATCTAAATTTTCTTTTGTAAGATTGTCTAATTTGTCAGTAAGACTAAGATTGTCATTGATTTCGATCCCCAAATTTATTTTAAGCATTTTGTAGGCAATGTCCTTTAGCCTAGTATTGTAACTCAAACTACTGTTTATGGTTGCAAGAGTGATTTCAAGTTGTTCTACATTTTCCTCTTCTATCAATCCGTTTTTGAATGTTTCTTTGGTGTCAAACAATGTTTTTTCGAGTGCCGATTTATTTTTTAAGAGTATCTCAATACTTTCTTCGGCAAGCAAAACATTTCCGTACGAATTGATGACCATTTCTTTTACATCATTATCGGTTTTTTGTTTGTTGTTTTCGTAATAGTTCATATAGGTTTTTGTAGCATGCAAAGCCACAATATAGGAACCATCAAAAATCAATTGACTCAAGGTTGCCGATGCTAATATGTTTTGTTTTGTTCCAAAAATAAATTCCTCATTTACCCCATTATTGTCAAAATCGGCAAGAGTTACTGGTTGTTTTAAATAATTATTATAGTCAACACCTGCATTGATTTGTGGCAAACCTGCTGCGGTTGTTTCCCATTTTTTTTGTTTGGCAGCTTCAATATCTCGAGTAGAATTAATCGATGAATAATTATTTTCCAATGCAAATGCAATGGCTTGCTGAAGTGTAAACGAATAATTCTGTTTTGGCGCTTGAGCATTGACAATCAAAGCAAAAAGCAAAAAGGGCATACTGAATATTTTCTTCATTATAGTGTAGCGTTTAGTATTTGTTTTTCAAGTTCGACTATTCCTTTTGGTGTAGCCATAGCTCTTGTGTGGTATTCTAGTGCTTCTAATTCTAGTTTTGTTGATTCTTTTTCAGAAATTGTATTTTCTTTGATACCGAAAATTAAACTGTAATAAAACTTTACATAGACATCTACTGAAAGATCTTTTCGATACAATTCCTGTGCGATACCTTTCTCTATATTTTGTTTGAAACATAAATTACATTCGTCAATTTCTCTTGACATTACCTTTTGATAGATTTCTGGATAATGTTTTTTTAACTGGTATAACGGGGAAGTGTCTGTTGCTTGAAACATTTCCTTAAACATTTTTCGAATCTCAAAATTCTCTTCAATGGCGTTATAATTTTTGGCAACGATTGTGTCAATTATTCCGTGTACTTCTTTATGAACCATTTCTGTGCTTTCTTCGATGAGCACTTCTTTATTGCAAAAATATTTGTAAATCGTCTTTTTTGAAATACACATTTCGCCGGCAATATCATCCATAGTAACGCTTTTAAAACCTAGTTTTAAAAATAAATCGCTAGCCTTGGATATAATTTTGTCTTTCATTTATAACTGTAACTTATTGTTAATTAATATATTGATGTAAATATAATGAGGAAACGTGTAATTTCAAAATCGTTTTTTTGTTGCTTTTGATGATGCCTATATTCTAATAATTCAATTTTTAATAAAAAATTTGTAGTGCAAATATAACAGGAAACTTTAAAAACAGAATAAGTTTCCGCATGTTTTATTTACTGTGCTAAAAAATTGGTTATTAGTTTTTTGGTTTGAGTTCTGATGAATAAAATATAGGCTGATTTATTTTGTGTAATAATTGTGCAAACTTTTTTAGAAATCTTTTGAGTATTGATTATATCTGCAAAAAACCTCGCAAGATTTAAGAACAATAGATTGCTGCATTAAATCCATCTCGAATTGTCAATCTGCAGGTTTTAATAAATGTCCCATGATTGTGGCGGATCGAGACAGTTTTACGCAAATGCTATTGGAAGTAGCTGAAAAAATCAGGTATAAATAATTTCTTCATACAACTCAGATAATCGTTTCCGTAAATGCAAAATAGCATAATGCTTTCGCGAAAGCAATGTATTGACTGAGACACCAGTTTCTTTGGATATTTCTTTGAATGACATACCATCCAATTCATTCTTTTCAAATACTTCCCTTTGTTCCTGGGGTAATTCTGATAATGCATTTTCCAGTTCAACCCACATTAAAGACCGCAGATACTCCGTTTCGGGAGATGGTGCTGTGTGTTCGCTGAATAGCATTTCGGAAATATCTTTCAGTACATCGTCGTCGTTTTGGTAAGATGGTAATTCTTCTTCATGTTTCTTAATTTGTTTATTGATTATCATGTTACGGGTTACCCGATAGAGCCAAGCAGCCACTTGTTCAATCGGGTTCATCGCAGTATCAACTTTGGCCAGTTGGTAAAAAACGTCCTGCAAAATGTCTTCCGCATCTTCCTTGTTTGAAACGCGTTTATTGATAAACGCTTTCAATCGAGGCTTATAAGCTGTTACCAGAGATCCGACATCCTGCTGTTTTTTATTACTCATTATCTTTTTTGTCCGAATCGGTTGTTTCAAAATCAAAATCCCTGCCACCAAAGAAACGTCTGCGGCCAAATCTTCCGCCACACATGTGTTCTTTGCGTTTGTCTACAAATTCTTTTTGCTGTTCGGGCGTCATGCTCATCCATTTTTCACGGATTCCATTGTTATGGCGCATACCGCCAAATCTGCGACCACCATCATGTCCGAAACCACCAAACAAAAGACGGGAAAGTACAAGCAATCCCAGTGCTTGCCAAAAACTGATAATTCCCAATCCGAATATACTTGGTATTAGTGAATTCCACAATAGCATTACTGCCAAAGTAAATCCTGCACCTGCTGCAATGCCAAGTATTATCATTCCTGCTATTTTAAAACCTTTTCTTTTCATGTTATAATTTTTATTTGTTTTTTAAATTCATTTTTAGGGGCCTCCTATTTATGTAGACAAATGAAAGCGATAAATATTTTACAGAAATGCAGTTTTTTTTATTTTTTTTTTGAACGCACAAATAATAGTAGATAAAATTACTGTAATGTATCTGTTAGAAGGGCAGTTCAAGCGTGAAATTAGTTGGATACAGAAAGGATTTCATTTGAATAAAATTTATGCTTTGTAAGTTTGTGACTATTATTTTCTATATTTGGGAAAACATAAAACGAAATAAAACCTTGGCGACTGCAAATGACTATACGAAGTTTTGTTTTGTCTATATAAAAGTTATAACCAATTTATGAGCGAACAAACTAAACGAGAGATTATAGAGAATTGGCTTGAAATTGGGTTTACCCAACCAGCCGAAAAAATTTCTGAGATTTTTTATTTTGACAAGAGAGATTATGAATTTTTCTCGATTCTAGTAAGTGACTATTTTCTATTTGATGAAAATCTTGAAATTGCTAGAGATGTAACTTCAAATTATCCTGAAAGTATTTTAATTCTTTTGATAAACAGAATTAAAAGAATTGAAAATAAAGATAAATCAATTATTGCGTTACCAAGATTCGGAAAATTAAATGGTGAAGTAGATAAAAATATATCAGAAGAGATAGATACATTCTTAAATTTAAATTCAATTAATATAGACTCAACATCTATTTGGGAAATTGATGAAACTGGAAGTGTAACAATTAACTTAAAAAACTACAAAAAGCAAAAAAGTTGGTGGAAGTTTTGGGAATAGAAGCTTTGGAAATTAATAAAACTGATTATAACAGTTACGACTATGGATTTAGGCAATTGGCTTAATAGGAAAATAGTTTTGTGTTTGGGAATATTTAGTAAAAAGATGCATATGAAATATCTATATTTAACACCTTTTCTTTTTTTTCTGTCGGTTTTGAATACTCAAAGTTTAACATTAAGCGGAAGATATTATGTTGACTTTGAAACGGGAATGTATAAAGATGGGTATATTGATTTTAAGGATAATAAATTTACTCTAAAACATTTTAATCTACTCCCTTATACTGACAAAATTGAATATACTCCGAATACTGTTTATCTAAAGATTAATTCCGATGTCTTTTTCTCAATACGCAACGAAGAAGTAAAAAAAGACACAATAAAATTTTATATTCACAGTAAAATCGCAACACCAACTAATTACATGGACGTCGCTATTGGTAGTGGAAAATTCATTAAAGTTAATTAAGGAATCTCAATGAAAAAATATATAATTATACTATTCTCTTTTCTCTTTTTCAGCTGTGACGTCTGGGATGACAGATTGACGGTTGTAAATAAAACAAATAAAACTTTAATTGTTTGTAATTATTACTGGACCTCTGATATATCAATTTATATGGAAAATAAAAAAGATGTTGATGATTCTTATTTCCATCAAAACCAAATCCCCGCTAATAATTTTAAAAGATTTATTACAAATGGAAATTGGGAACTCAGCTTTGAAAATGACACTTTAATGTTTTTAGTTTATGATAAGGAAGCTATTCTCAAAAAGCGTATCGAAAAACCAAAGGATAACTATGATATAAAAAAAATAATATATGTATCAAAAGACTACATGGAAAAGAACGACTGGAAAGTTGTTATTGATTCTAATAATACAAATAGGATAATTAAATTATAGCCAATATAAGCAATAACAACTCGCTTTAAGTTACAGTCATCCGCTAGCGTCCAACTCGTGAACACAAAGATTTTCAATAGAAGGAACAATAACTCTCTTATTTGAGATAATACAAACACCCAATAAAAAAAGGGCTTTCAAATATCTTGAAAGCCCTTTTTTGAATTAGTAAGCAACCTATTTTAAACTGTATGTTTCGGATTGAAACCGTCTTCGCTTAATTCTTTGTGGTCATAATCGGCAACCATTTCGGCTTCATAATCGATTACTTCACCTTTAGATAATTTGGCTTTGATTTTCTCCATGATTTGATAAATTACCGGAACCACAACCAGAGTCAAGAATAATGATGAAATCAATCCACCAATAATTACCCAAGCCAAACCGTTTTTCCATTCGGCACCAGCTCCAGAAGCCAATGCAATTGGGAACATACCGAAAACCATCGCAATTGTCGTCATCAAGATCGGACGCAAACGTGCGTGATTCGCCTGAATCAATGCATTACGAATGCTTTCGCCAGCGGCTCTTCGCTGGTTGGTGTAATCCACAAGCATAATCGCATTTTTACACACCAGACCAATTAACATAATGATACCCAAAATGGTAAATATATTCAAAGTATTATTGGTTAAAGCCAAGGCTAGCAACGCTCCGATAAACGAAAGCGGAATAGCAAACAATACCACAAACGGGTGCATAAAACTGTCATACAAACCAACCATTACAAGGTAAACCAAGATAATAGCGGCCAATAAAGCTATTCCCAAAGTACCAAAACCTTCGCTTTGATTTTCTTGGTCACCACCCCAAATGTAATCTACACCAACCGGTTTTTTCAATTTCTCCAGTTTTACTTTCCATTGGTTAACAATTGTTCCAGAGGCAACACCTACGTTTTGTCCTTGAACGGTTACCGAAGCCGATTTGTCACGACGTTCCAATTGGCTAGGCCCTGAACCTTCAGTAATAGCAGCAAACTGTGACAATTTGATTTGTTGACCGGCATTGTTGATGAAAATTAGGTTACTTACATCAGTAATGTTTTTTCGATCAAAAGCATTGTATTTGATGTTGATGTCATACTCGTATTCACCGGCTCTAAACTTTCCATCTGTGTTACCGCTATAGGCCGTTTGCATGGTCAGCCCCACTGTTTGTAATGTTAGTCCCAAAGCGGCCATTTTATCACGATCGACATGTACGTCGATTTCTGGATTTCCATCTTCAACAGTTAATTTAATTTCGGTTGTTCCAGGTATAGTTCGCAATTCAGCTTCGGCTAATTTGGCAAATTTCATAGCACTTTCCACACTAGGACCAGTTACAATTAATCCTAAAGTAGCATTTTGAGCCGTTCCTAAAATACCAACCGGAACTGTTTTTACTTTGGCACCAACCAATACTTTTTCCAATTTACGTTTGATTTTTGCAGCATATACCGAAGCATCATCGGTACGTTCTGCTTGGTCAATCATTTTTACGTCAATCTCTGCCTTGTATGCGGTCGCTTGCGCAGCACCCATACCTTCACTGGTTTGTCCTACAGTTGTAATCTGGCTATGAACATATTCTTGGCTTTTCAAAAACGCTTCTGCCTTTTGGGTCATAAAGTTGGTTTGTTCCAATGAAGCGTCTTTCGGCATTTCGATTTGAACTAAGAACTCCCCACTATCTGAAGAGGCAAAAAACTCTCCTCCGATGAATCCACCACCAAACAAACTGAATATTGTTCCGAAAAACAACACCAAAACTACAATGATCGTTTTAATATAATGATCCAAACACCAGTTCAATAAGTTTGAAACCCAGTTTGTAAATCGAGTCAAATAACTTTCGAATCCAAGAATCGTTTTCCCAAATAAGTTTTTACCTTCTATGTGTTCCAGTTTTCCAAAACGGGAAGACAACCATGGAATAATTGTAAACGAAGCCAACAATGAGAATAATGTTGAAATAATTACCGTTACACAAAACTGCGTGATAATATTCGATACCAATCCGGAACTTAGTGCGATTGGTAAAAATACCACCACAATTACCAGCGTAATCGATACAACCGTTCCACCAATTTCTGCTGTTCCATCATAAGCAGCACGAATACGGCTTTTGCCCATTTCCATATGCCTGTAAATATTCTCCAATACCACAATCGCATCATCGACCAGGATACCAACCACAAGGGAAAGTCCCAATAAACTCATTAAGTTTAATGTATATCCCAAAAGATAAATTCCGATAAAAGTGGCTATTAACGAAGCAGGAATCGAAACCATTACGATCAATGAATTTCGGATACTGTGCAAGAAGAACAACATTACAAAAGCAACTAAAACAACTGCAATCAATAAATCGTGTAGTACAGAATCTGCCGCTTCTAATGTATATTCGGTACTGTCTTTGGCAATTTCCAGTTTTAATTCGCTGCCTTTATAATCGCTTTCTAATTTACTGATGCTTTTATGCAATAGTTCACTTACCGCCACGGCATTAGCATCGGATTGTTTGATTACCTGAAGAATAATTGCGCTTTTTTGATCGACACGAGAAATTTTCTCGGCAATTTTTTGTGCATCTTGAACATCTGCAATGTCATTCAAGCGTATTTCAATTCCGTTTTTGGACGAAACAACTAAGTTTCTTAATTCGTCTACACTCTTATATTTACCCGCCAAACGAATTAATATTTTTTGATCACGAGTTTGGATGTTTCCGGTAGGGAAATCCAGGTTGGATGACAAAATAACTTGCTGTACTTGAGGAACCGAAAGTCCGTAGCCCTGCATTTTTAGGGCGTCAAGATTTACTTGAATCTCTCTTTCTTGACCACCAATAATGTTAACCTGCGCCACACCAGTAACACGGGATAATACGGGAGCTATTTTTTTATCAATTAAATCATAAAAAGCCGCTTCGTCCATTTTTCCGTTGGCACCAATAGTCATAATTGGTAAATCACTCAAAGAGAATTTAGATAACGACGGGGTTTTGGCATCATCAGGTAAATCACTTATCAAAGCATTGATTTTTCGCTGTGCGTCATTCATCGAAATGTCAACTTTTGCTTGTGTTGTCAATGTAACCGTAACGACAGACAAACTTTCGTATGATTTGGAATCAATTTTTTTGATGTTTTCCAAAGAGGCGATTCCGTCCTCAATTTTTTTGGTAACCGTATTCTCAACCTCACTTGGAGAAGCTCCAGGATAAACGGTAGCAATTGTGATTACGTTTTGTTCAAATTTAGGAATCAATTCATAGCCCAATTGACTATAACTGAACAGTCCGCCAAGGATTAGAATCGTAAACAATACAATTATTAACGACGGACGTTTTATGGATATTTCTGCTAATTTCATATGTTTTTTTTAAATAGTGATGAGGATAGTAAAGAGTAATTAGTGACTAGTGATTAGCCTTGAGTACAGGTCATAACTAATCACTAAGTACAGGTCACTAATTACTTTTTACTTAATAATTTCTACTGCATTACCGTCTTGCAGGTTAATTTGTCCTGTAACAATTACAGTATCACCATCAGATAATCCGTCAACTATTTCTACTTGGTCACCCAAGATTCTGCCTGAAGTTACTTTTTTCAATTTGGCAACACCATTTTCAACCACAAAAACATCATTACTGTTCACACTTCCTATGAAAGCACTTCTAGGAACTACTTTAAGCTGTTGTTTTTGTTTAGAACCAAAATTGGCAGTTCCATACATACCTGCTTTTAAGCTTTTGTCTGCGTTGTTTTCAATTTCAATTTCAACTGGAAAATTCAAGCTCTCGTCTGCTTTTGCAGCGATAAAAGTAATTTTTCCTGCAAATGTTTTATCTGGAAATACGCTAGAAGTAACATTTATGGTGTTTCCTAATTTTAAGCTGGCCACTTGGCTTTCGTTTACTGATACTGTTAGTTTCAATTTAGAAACATTTACAATGTCAAATAGGGCAGTGGCCGGCATTCCGGTCAAAATTGATCCCGGCTCAATGTATTTTTTATTGATAAATCCTTTTATTGGGGCTTTTACTTTTGTATCGCCAACGTTGATGTTTGCTTGCTTCAAGTTTGATGCTGCATTGGTCAAGGCCAGTTTGGCCTGATCCAATTGTTGTTTGGTAACACCACCTGTTTTGAATGCGTTTTCATATCGGTCATAATCCGATTTTGCATTGTCGTAAGCCGCTTTTGCTGTTTGGGCATTTACATTTATAACGTCGCTTCTAACGATTAATAATGTTTGTCCAACGTTTACATAATCACCTTCTTTTACCAAAACACTAATTACTTTACCTGATTTTTCAGCAGAGAAAGTCAATTCTTGTATCGGTTCAAAATTTCCGTTGGCCAAGAAATCCAAAGTAACTTCTTCTGTTTTTACCTGTGCTGTTTTTACGGATACAGCTGCATTTTTTTCGGCAACGATGTCTGTTTTAGCTTTGTTTTCAGCTTTGTTTTTTGACAAAACAAAACCAATTGATGCTAATGCAACTATGATTATAAGTACGATTGTTATATTCTTTTTCATGTTTTTTAGTTTAATAGGGTTTTAAGTTCTCCTTTGGATTTGATTAATTGTATTTCTGCTAATTTGTAATCTAATATGGCGTTGTTATAATTGTTTTCTGCTTCAATGTATGCATTTTCAGCATCCAATAAATCGGTTAATGAAGCCAAACCTTGAACATAATTATTTTTGGTATTGCTCAACACTTCTTGTGACAACTCCGAATTGTCCTTTTGGTTTCGAATGGTAATAAGACTATTGTCTATTTGGGCTTTGGCATTTTCATAGGCCAGATCAAGTGATAATTTGGTGTCTACCAGATCCTCTTTTATACTGCGTAAGTTTACATCAGCCTGACGCACTTTTGAGCGGGTACTAAAACCTGTAAAAACAGGAATTTTTAAATTAAGTCCAATAGCAGAATAATCAGACCAATATACTTTTTTGCCAGAATCTGCAAACAAAGGCATCTCTGGGCCTTGACCGATATAATTGTAGCCTGCAGTTAAAGAAAGCGTTGGATAGTATCCGGCCATTTCAGCTTTCTTTTGAAATTCCAATAATTCTTCGTTCTTTTTCAAAAGTAAATATTCGGTTCTGTTTGCCGTATTTGGTGCTTCTGATAACACTTGTGGGCTAACTTCAAATGCTGTTTTTGGAATCTCAATTTTGGTCTCGATTGGCATTCCCATATAAAATTTTAAGGCATTCTCTTGTAGTTGAACCGCATTCAAAACTTGTTGGCGCTGAGTACTGATGTTTGATGCTTTTACGCTCACACGGTCCAAATCAATTTTTTTGGCCAAACCGTTGTCAAATTGTCCTTTTATAATGTTTTTTACTTTCACAGTATTGACATAATTACTGTCAAGTACTGCCAGTTTTTGGCGTTGCACATAAACTTGGTAATAATTATTTGCCACTCTTTCTATTACTTGCTCTTCAGTCAGTTGATCGTTGATTATATAAAACTCACGTGTGGTTTTTGCCGCTTTCAAACCTGTAAAAACTGATTGGTCAAATATGGTTTGGCTCAGCGATACACCAGCGCCTGAACTCCATTCTTGTCCAAATGTTACTGCTACTGACTTGTTTGGGTCACCTCCGAATGTTCCTCCGTCCAAAACGCTTTGTTGTAAAATAGGATTGTATGTCATGTTCCCATTAACCGATATTTGCGGCAATGCTCTGGAACGTACTTCTTGAATTTGATATTCGCTGTTCTCAACACTTAGTTTCGCTTTTTTGGCATCCGATTTGTTTTGTAATGCATATGTTATCGCCTCTTTTAGCGTAAGTGTCTTTACTTCCTGTGCATTTGCAGTGATTGCAAAAGTTAAGAAGGTTAATAAAATTATTTTCTTCATAATATATTAGGGTTTTGTAATTGTTTTTCTAGTTCTACTATTCCAATTGGCGTTGCCATGGCTCTGGTGTGGTATTCTAATGCTTCTAATTCTAGTTTTTGTGCTTCTTTTTCAGAACTGGATATATCGTGAATGCTGAAAATAAGCGTGTAATAAAATCCAACATAGATGTCAACTTCCAAATTTTCTCGGTACAAACCTTGTTGAATTCCTTTTTCAATATTTTGTTTAAAGACGGTGTTGCATTCGTTTACTTCTCTAGACATAACCCTGTTGTAGATTTCAGGATAATGTTTTTTCAATTGATAGGCTGGCGAATTTTCTCCAGATTTAAACATTTCTTTGAACATTTTTTTGATTTCAAAATTTTCTTCGATTGCATTGTAACCTTTTGTAGCTATAGTATTAATGCTTTCGTGAATTGCTTTATGAACCATTTCTGTACTCTCGGTGATAAGGATTTCTTTGTTGCAAAAAAACTTGTAAATCGTTTTTTTTGAAATGCACATTTCGTTTGCAATATCATCCATGGTCACACTCTTAAAACCAAGTTTTAAGAAGAGTTCCGTTGCTTTTGAAATAATTTTATCTTTCATTTTATGGGTAACTTATTGTAATTAATAATTGAATTAAATAATACAGTAAAAGTTAGTTATTAAATGAGTTTTAGTTGGTTGAATGCTTGATGAGAACTGGTTATTCTCAATGTGTAAATTCTAGATTGGCAATGAGCTTAATGTCTTTCCCCACTGCAAAACCTCCATGTTGGGAAAGCATATTGTAGTTTAGTCCAAAATCTTTGCGGTTGATGTTTCCTGTAATTTCAAATGAGGCTTTTTGTACACCGTTGTAGTTGTTGAATCCGATGAATTCAGTATCCAACTCCACAATTTTGGTTATGTTCTTGATCGTTAGAAAGCCTTTCAGGAAATTGATGTTTTTGTTTATTTTTTGAAAAGAGGTCGATTTAAACTGTATCACAGGAGATTCATTTTGGTCAAAAAAATCAATCAATTTTAAATCATTGTTTTTTTGAACTGATTTTGTCTCTTTATCATTCACGTTCAAAGAAAATTCGATTGAAGCATCTTCTACTTCATCGTTTTGTATGGCTACATGCCCTTTGAAATTGTTTTGACTTCCCGACATGTAGTCTATTAGTGCGTGTCTGGATTTTATTAAAACGTCTGATTGGTTGGAATCAATTTCCCATTCATTTTCCATGATGATTAGTTTTAGTAATAGTATTTCCTATTTTTTTGTTTTTTTAAAATGTATTTTGGAAACTTTGGACACTATTAAAGTTTCTTTTGTTTTGCAAATGTAATAAGGAAACTTTAAAAACCAACAAAGTTTCCATTGTTTTTTTTAAATTATTTTATAGTCAAAAACTATAGCTCAAAATTTGACTCCTTTCAAAACCTCATAATCCATATTTGAATTGTATATTTGAACTTTTAAAAACCGAGCCAAAAAGGCGGTCGGACACCGTAAACCAGAACCTTATTTTATGCACGCCATTCATCAGTATCAAGATTTTTTTATCACTTATTTAGAAAATCAATCGATTAGTAAAGAGCCAAAAAATCTCTACGAACCCATTGATTATATATTGAGTTTGGGAGGAAAACGGATGCGACCGGTTTTAACTTTAATGACGGCGGAGGTTTTTGATGCTGATTACGTAAAAGCGCTTCCGGCTGCGATGGCGGTTGAGGTTTTTCATAATTTTTCATTAGTGCATGACGATATTATGGATGATGCGCCTTTGCGAAGAGGTTCGCCGACTGTTCATGAAAAATGGAATATCAACACCGGAATCCTTTCTGGAGATGCGATGCTTATTTTAGCCTACCAATATTTTGAGCAATACGAACCAAATGTTTTTAAGGATTTGGCCAAATTATTTAGTAAAACAGCACTCGAAGTTTGTGAAGGCCAGCAATGGGATGTCGATTTTGAAACCCGAAAGGATGTGACCATTCCCGAATACCTTAAAATGATAGAGTACAAAACGGCTGTTTTGGTAGCAGCAGCGATGAAAATGGGAGCTATTATTGCCGAAACTTCTCAGGAAAACGCTGATTTAATTTATGATTTTGGACTCAATTTGGGGCTCGCTTTCCAGTTGCAGGATGATTATCTTGATGCCTTCGGTGATCCTGAAACTTTTGGGAAACAAGTAGGCGGGGATATTATCGAAAATAAAAAAACCTATTTATACCTAAAAGCAATTGAGTTTTCGAATCAAGAACAAGTGCAATTCCTGAATACTCTTTTTGCGGTTCATTCAGATGATAATGAAAAGAAAATAAATGAGGTTAAATCGATTTTCAATACTTCAGGAGCTTCAGATGCTACCCAGTTAGCGATCAAAGAGTACACGTTTAAGGCATTTGAAACCTTGGAAAAAATGGATATTAGCAACGACAAAAAATCCATGTTAAGAGCATTTGGGGAAAACCTGATGGGAAGAAAAGTATAACAATTGCCATTGAATTTTTGAAATTGAATATATGTTTATAGCGCCAAAAAATACCGATTTATTACTTCAAGAAGCCGAGAAAGAAACGCTTTATGTCAATTTGATTACGCAATTGAATAAGGATTTTAATTTGGCAAACGAAGCCGTTGATTTTCCGTTGAGCCTTTCTCCAAATGAATTAAAAATTCAATTGCACGAAAAAATATACAGACTTATTCAGTATAAATTTGCCGAGTATCTCAATTTACTTTATATTATTGATGTTTCCGAGGAGGAAATAAAAAAATTGGATGGCTCCGATTTAGTGATTCTTGCCGAACAAGTCGCTTTTTTAATCCTAAAAAGAGAATGGCAGAAGGTTTGGTTTAGAAATAAGTATAAATAGTTTTTAAGTTTCTGAGTTGGATTTATAACTCTTTAATATTTGTAAATGAATATTTTCTCTCAAGCGAGAAAGTGTAATTTTCGTAAGAATTATTTAAGTTAAATAATTTTATCTTAGAAACTTAGTATCTCAGATTCTTAGCAACTTTCAAATCAAAAATAAGCTCTCACAAAAGGTGTTACTGCATCGCCATATACATTGTCATTTACATCATATAGAACATTATAAGCGAGTCCGATGGTGACATTTCCTGTTCGGTAACCGGCACCCAAAAACAAAGCAGTATTCCAGAATTGATCTGAATAACTAGCCCTGCCATTATAATATTCATAATGGTTATTGACATAGGATTCATTTAAATTCACCGAAAGCTGAATTTGGGGTATTGGATTGACAAAAACAAGGTAGCTTATACCATAAATACCGGAATCGTAATATCCTTTGGATGAAACATAAGTAGCCTGAAGACCTATTCCAGTTGCCAAATAGGGGTTTACATTGTAAATGGCACTCGGGGCGATGGAAATATCAGTATATCCACTGCCAAAACTTAGACCCAATCCACCGCCAAATTGTACATTTTGCCAAAAGGGACTTCTAGACTGAGGAGTTTGTTGGTATTGAGCTATTACGTTTTCGGAAAAGAACAGGATAATGACTATTAAAACAGACTTTGATAGGAGCAAAAAGGAATATTTTTTCATACTAGAGGTGTTTTTTTAACATATTTTTACGTAAAAGTACGTAAAAAATCGATTTAAATAAATTGCTTTATTGTATTTTTGCCGAACTATTTAACAAAAGTATATTCAATAACATTATGGATAGGTTTTCATTTTTAAACGCAGCACATACCGAATTTTTTGCTCAATTATACGATCAATATTTAGAGAATCCAGATAGTGTAGAACCTAGTTGGAGAAGTTTTTTTCAGGGTTTTGACTTTGGAATGACAACTTACAACGATGAAAATCCAGTTCAGGTCATAGCAAATGAAACTGTTACTGCTTTGGAGTGCGCGCCAATTTCGGATAAACTTCAAAAAGAGTTTAAAGTAATAAAATTGATTGAAGGATATCGTAGTCGTGGCCATTTATTCACGAAGACTAACCCTGTAAGAGAGAGAAGAGTGTATTTACCTTCACTTGAATTGGAAAATTTTGGTCTTTCGGCTTCCGATTTGAATACTGTTTTTGATGCAGCCAAAGTAATAGGTGTGCAACCATGTACGCTTAAGGAAATTATTGGGCACTTGGATACCATTTACTGCCAACATATTGGAATTGAATATATTTATATCCGTAAGCCAGAAGTGGTGGAGTGGATTCAAAAGAAATTGAGAGTCAATGACAATCAACCCAATTTTAATGCCGAAGAAAAGAAAGCAATCCTTTATAAATTAAATCAGGCTGTTTCTTTTGAGAATTTTCTGCATACTAAATATGTAGGTCAAAAACGTTTTTCATTAGAAGGGGGAGAATCAATAATTCCTGCACTTGATGCTTTAATCGAAAAAGCAGCAGACAAAGGGGTGGAACAATTTGTAATGGGAATGGCTCACCGTGGTCGTTTGAATGTATTGGCCAATATTTTTGGAAAATCTACCCAAGACATTTTTGGCGAATTTGACGGTAAAGATTACGATCAGGAATATTTTGATGGTGACGTAAAATACCATTTGGGTCTTACTGCCGATAAAGTAACACGATCTGGCAAAAAGATAAATATCAATTTGGCTCCAAACCCTTCGCATCTGGAAACTGTTGGTGCCGTTATTGAAGGAATCACCAGAGCCAAACAGGATAAATATTATCCAGACGATTTCTCTAAAGTATTGCCAATCGCCGTTCACGGGGATGCAGCAATCGCCGGTCAGGGAATTTTGTATGAAATTATACAGATGGCACAATTGGATGGATACAAAACAGGAGGAACTATTCATATTGTAATAAATAATCAAGTTGGTTTTACAACCAATTATCACGATGCCCGTTCATCTACTTATTGTACCGATGTCGCCAAAGTTACATTGTCACCTGTACTGCACGTAAATTCAGATAATGCCGAAGCTGTGGTTCATGCCATGTCATTTGCACTGGATTTTAGAATGGAGTTTGGACGTGATGTATTTATTGATTTACTAGGCTATAGAAAATACGGTCATAACGAAGGCGATGAACCTCGTTTTACGCAGCCTGTGTTGTATAAAATTATTGCAAAACATCAAAATCCTAGAGATATTTACGCTGAAAAATTATTGGCAGAACGCGTTATTGACGCTTCGTATGTAAATGCTTTAGAAAAAGAATATAAAACAGATCTTGAAGAAAATCTTGAAGCTTCCCGTAAAAAAGATTTGACGATTATCACTCCATTTATGAAAAATGAATGGAAAGGATTTAAGCAAGTGACCGATAAGAAAATGCTTGAAAAAGTAGATACTTCTTATCCGAAAGAAGAACTAACTAAAATTGCAGATGTAATTTGCAACTTGCCGACAGATAAAAAATTCATCAGTAAAATTCAAAAATTAATCAATGACAGAAAAACAATGTTTTTCGAAACCAATAAGTTGGATTGGGCTATGGCCGAGCATTTGGCTTATGGCTCGTTGTTGAAAGAAGGATATGATGTTCGTATCTCTGGACAAGACGTAGAACGTGGTACTTTTTCACACCGCCATGCAGTGGTAAAGGTTGAGGATTCCGAAGAGGAAGTAACATTGTTAAGCAATCTGGAAGGTGAAACAGGTAAGTTTCATATTTTCAATTCATTATTATCAGAATATGGCGTTTTAGGATTTGATTATGGATATGCATTAGCAAGTCCAAATACGTTAACAATTTGGGAAGCACAATTTGGGGATTTCAGTAACGGAGCCCAAATTATGATTGACCAATACATTTCTTGTGGAGAAGATAAATGGAATAATCAAAACGGAATCGTCTTATTGTTGCCTCATGGTTACGAAGGGCAAGGGGCAGAGCACTCATCAGCAAGAATGGAGCGTTATTTGCAACTTTGTGCCAGACAAAATATGTATGTTGCCGATTGTACAACACCAGCGAATTTCTACCATTTGTTGAGAAGACAAATGAAAACGACTTTCCGCAAACCGCTTATAGTATTTACTCCTAAGAGTTTGTTGCGTGATCCAAGAGTAGTTTCTCCAATAGAAGATTTTGCTTCAGGAAGTTTTCAAGAGACTTTTGATGACGTAACTGTAAACAAAGCTGATGTGAAAAGTTTGGTTTTCTGTACGGGTAAATTCTATTATGATATTACAGCCGAAAGAGAAAATAACGGTCGTAAAGATGTGGCAGTTGTTCGTATCGAACAGTTGTTTCCTTTACCGGTAGAACAATTGAAAGCCATCATCGCACAATATCCAAATGCAGACGATTATGTTTGGGCACAGGAAGAACCAAAAAACATGGGAGCTTACAGTTATATGTTGATGAATTTTGATTTGGTAAAATGGAGATTGGCTTCATTAAAAGCCTATGCTGCTCCGGCGGCTGGAAGTTATACTAGAGCAAAACGCCGTCAGGCAGATGCAATCAAAATGGTATTTGACAAGAATTTATTCAGATAAAAAATAATGTTTCAGGTTTAAAGTTCCAAGTTTAATAACAATTTGAAACTTTAAACAATTTAAACTTTAAACAAAAATTGTATGATTTTAGAAATGAAAGTCCCATCACCAGGGGAATCAATCAAAGAAGTAGAAATTGCAACTTGGTTAGTAAAGGACGGAGATTATGTAGAAAAAGACCAAGCGATTGCTGAGGTTGATTCAGACAAAGCAACTCTTGAATTGCCGGCAGAAGTAAGCGGAATTATTACGCTAAAAGCGGAAGAAGGAGATACTGTTGCCGTTGGAGCAGTGGTTTGTCTAATTGATACTGATGGAGCAAAACCAGCAGGTGCAGTACCAGTTGCTGAAGCACCAAAAGCGGTTGAGGCACCAAAAGCGGAAGTAAAAGTAGAAGCGCCAAAAGCAGCTCCTGTAGCAGCTTCTTATGCTTCTGGAACACCATCTCCAGCAGCCAAAAAAATATTAGAAGAGAAAAACATAGCGCCGTCTACAATTACCGGAACAGGAAAAGCAGGTAGAATCACTAAGGATGATGCTGTAAATGCAGTGCCGTCTATGGGAACTCCAACTGGTGGATCTCGTGGTACCGAAAGAACAAAATTATCTATGTTGCGTCGAAAAGTAGCCGAAAGATTGGTTGCTGCGAAAAACGAAACAGCGATGTTGACTACTTTCAATGAAGTAAACATGACGCCTATCAACAACTTGCGCAATGAATACAAAGATGCATTCAAAGCAAAGCATGGTGGAATTGGTTTAGGGTATATGTCGTTTTTTACCAAAGCGGTTACTAGAGCATTACAATTGTATCCAGACGTAAACTCAATGATGGATGGTGATCATAAAATTGCTTTTGATTTTTGCGATATTTCGATTGCAGTTTCTGGTCCAAAAGGATTAATGGTTCCTGTAGTGCGCAATGCCGAAAACTTAACTTTCCGTGGAATTGAAGCAGACATCAAACGTTTGGCTATCAAAGCACGTGACGGACAAATCACAGTTGATGATATGACAGGTGGAACATTCACAATTACAAACGGTGGTGTTTTTGGTTCTATGTTATCTACACCAATTATCAACCCTCCTCAATCAGGAATCCTTGGTATGCACAACATCATCGAGCGTCCGATTGCTGTAAATGGTAAAGTGGAAATTCACCCAATGATGTATGTGGCACTTTCTTATGACCACAGAATAATCGATGGTCGTGAGTCTGTTGGTTTCTTGGTTGCTGTAAAAGAAGCTTTGGAAAACCCATTAGAATTGTTGTGTGACAATAATGCTAAAAAAGCATTTGAGTTGTAATTCAATAAATTCATAAATAGCAAAAAATTCGTCTCGTTTTTGAACGAGACGAATTTTTTGTTAATAGAAATTATGGTTACTCTTTTATAAGCTTCACTATTTTTTCTGTTCCTTCGGCTTTTACTTTTAGAAAATAAACCCCTTTAGAGAAATTGGATAAATCAATTTCATAGTGCAGGCTGTTTATTTTCTTAGTTAACAGCGTCTCTCCTTTTATAGAGATTAAATTGACTTCATCAATAATGGAAGTATTCGAAATCGCTAGAAGATTTTTTACCGGATTAGGATAGTATCTAAAATTTTTGATAGCAAAATCATTGGTTCCCAAAGCTCCTAGTTTTACTGTCACCGCCAGTCTTTCGGTGCTTTCAATACCGTTTATGGTTTGGGACGCATAGTAGGTAGTATTGTCTACCAAAAGAGTTGATAATGGTAATGAAGCTTCTGTTGCTTTCTTCAACTTATTTGTTGGTGCTTTTGGAGTGCTGTACCATTTAATGTTTTCGCCTGGAATCACTAAGTCTGCAAGGGTTTGTCCCTGCGTAAAGTTTTGATTGACAGTAGTACTGCCATTTATAAACGGAGCTGGCGGATTGATTGTGATTTGGGATGTTATTACATCACAGCCGTTTAGATCTTGAACAATTATTATATAGTTCCCAGGAGTTAAATTTGCAAATGTATTTTCAACAAAAAATTGATTCAAATTAGGATAAATAGCATATTGATATGTGCCTGATCCGCCAGTTGCGGTAATGATGATGGTTTGGTTATTGGTAGTTACAGTTGCTGATAGTGGTGCTGGTTCTTTTAGTACTATTGATATGATTGAAGTGCAACCGTTGAAATCGATTACTTGTATAGTATGTACTCCAGTATATAAGTTGTTGAAATTATTACTAGTTTGATAGGTACTACCATTTAATGAATATTGATAGGGAGTTTGTCCTCCAATTGTTGAGACTTCTATTGAACCATTATTGGCTCCATTACAAGTTACATTAGAAACAACTGCTACTATTGTCGGATAACTTACTGGAGTTACAGTAGCTGCAACTGAAGACATACAATTATTAACGTCTCGCACAACTATTGCATAAGTTCCAGGAACTAAACTAGAAAATACATTATTACTAGTAAAAGTAATGCCATTGTCAATTGAATATTGATATGGGGTTGTACCTCCAATTGCTGAAACAGTTAAAGTTGCTTTATTATTAACACAGGTAGCCGTAGTTGTTGTGGTATTTAATAAAATAGGATCAGGTTCAAAAATTTCAATTTGATGTTCTGATGATGTACAGCCAATAACGTCTGAAACTGTTACGATGTATAAACCTGCAGGCAATTTACTGAAAGTATTTTGAGATTGATTGTTCGCAAGGATTACGCCAGATTTTTTGTTTTTTAAAGAATATTTATAGGAACCAGCTCCGCCAGAAGCAATTATTTCGATTGATCCTTCCTTTTGACCGTAACAATAATTATTTACAACATTTGTGTTTACTGATATAGAATTTACTGGATATAAAACATGAGTAAAAGCAACTGAACAGCCCACGGCATCTTTAGTAGTTATAACATATTCACCTGGGTATAAGCTCGTAAAAATATTATTGGTTGTAAATGGGCCATTATCGATTGAATAAAAATAAGGAGGTGTGCCACCAGATAAAACTTCAACTTTCGCAGATCCATTATTATAACAATTATATGGTTGTTCATCAGAATGTGCGGTTATTAAACTGGGATTCACAATCAAATTAAAATAATTCGTTGTAATAGTTCCAAGATGATCGATTCGTGCGTAGATGATTTGGGATGCTATGCCGCTCACAAAATTAGTTGGATTTGAAATTGCATTAGTTCCATTAGTAGCGTCGTCAAGTGTAATATAGTAACTTAATGTTGTCTCCGCAGGGTTAAGATTACTAATTAATGCTGTATATTGATTAGTTAAATTAAAATTTGTGTCTCCAGCACATTGAACCATGTTGGCAACTTGGGAGTAAAAAGTAAGAGACGTCAAGAGAAGCAAGGAAAGTAAAATTTTCTTCATAGATATATGTTAAAGTCATTATTCATAAACAAATATATTAAATTTTAGCAAGAATTTATATCAAATACAACCATACATTAAATTATCATAGCTCTTTAGTCTTCCATTATAATATCGGAGCAATAATGTTGGTAATGGTTTTTATTTTATAATGATTTAAGGCTTCAGTTGCATATTATAAATTAATAATGATGAGGTCGAAATCCTTAGTTTTGGTGATTATAAATTTTAATTTTTATTCGCCCCACTTTGGTTTTGCATGTTTGTTTTTTATGTTGACTATGATTGTTTATGGGAGTTAAAAACAGGCCTTTTAAGCGTAATATTTACTATAAAATTAAGCAAAGATTTTTGTTCTTTATAAAAATACAAAATCAAGCATAGTTATCTAAACGGATTTTTTGTTTATTTGCCCCACTAACTAATACTATTTATGGCATCAAATAAAAAACAGGCAGCTATCGGCTTTATCTTCATCACAATGTTAATCGATATTACGGGTTGGGGAATTATTATTCCGGTTATTCCAAAATTGATTAAGGAATTAATACATGGAGATGTTAGTGAAGCAGCTAAATATGGTGGCTGGCTGACATTTGCGTATGCGATAACTCAATTTATGTTTGCCCCTTTAATTGGTAATTTGAGTGATAAATTTGGGAGAAGACCCATAATCCTAATTTCACTTTTTGCTTTTTCACTGGATTATATTTTACTAGCATTTGCGCCAACGATTACTTGGTTGTTTGTAGGAAGAATAATTGCAGGATTAACAGGAGCAAGTATTTCAACAGCGTCGGCGTATATAGCCGATGTGAGTACACCAGAAAATAGAGCCAAAAACTTCGGTATGATTGGGGTGGCTTTTGGTTTAGGATTTATAATTGGACCCGTTGTAGGAGGTGTTTTGGGACATTACGGATCTAGAATTCCGTTTTATGCGGCAGCAGTTTTGTGCATGCTAAATTTCTTGTACGGTTATTTTATTTTGCCTGAATCATTATCAAAAGAAAACAGGAGACCAGTAAATTTAAAAAGAGCCAATCCGATTGGTGCCTTTTTGAATTTAAAGAAATACCCTTCTTTATATAGATTATTAATCGCTTTGTTTCTAATTTTTGTTGCATCACATGCGGTCGAAAGCAATTGGAGTTATTTTACAATGTATAAATTCAGTTGGGACGAAAAAATGGTCGGAATTTCACTAGGTGTTGTTGGAATTTTAGTAAGTCTGGTTCAAGGAGGACTGATACGCTGGACTAGTCGAAAGCTAGGAAATGAAAAGAGTATTTATATTGGAATGGTATTATATACTATAGGAATGTTTTTGTTTGCTTTTGCTTCAGAAAGCTGGATGATGTTTCTCTTTCTAATTCCATATTGTCTTGCAGGAATCGCTGGCCCATCATTGCGGGCTATTATTACAAGTCATGTTTTGCCAACCGAACAAGGCGAAATTCAAGGTACAATTGCGAGTTTAATGAGTGCGGCAACCATTGTCGGACCACCAGTGATGTCAGGTCTTTTTTATTATTTTACACATAAAGGTGCACCGCTGCAATTTGCAGGAATGCCTTTTATACTGGGTGGTTTCTTGATGATGATTAGTGGTATTGTTGCCTATTTTTCATTAAAAAAATATGCTACTTCAAATACAAACAATGATTAAAGTAATCAATTATCCCTTTGCCTTTCATTAAAACATCGGCGCCAATGATGCCGTGCACGGGTTTTACTTTGTGTTGACTCAAAGCCTCATTGACATGGAATAAATCGAAGATAACAAGGGCAAGCTTGTTGTTTTTCCATTTGCCCAATTGCAATTGGTTGTTAGAAGATATTTGGGTCAACATGCCGTTAGCTCCCGCGCCCGAAGCTTTGGTTTTGGACTTCTTGGCTTCCAATGCAAAATGTTCAATACTTTCAAATCCCACACAACTGTTGGAGGCACCCGTGTCCAGTATAAAATTCCCCTTTACACCATTGATGGTTGCTTTGATTAAAAGGTGTTGTGTTTTGGTAATTTTAAACTTCACTTTTTTATAATCTACCTTCTTTAGTTTTTCGTGTAAGTTTTTCATGTTAGGAATGGCTTTTTTGCAAGGTAAAAATAGTGTTAGTTATGACACTATTTGTCTTTGTATTTAAATTTATCTTTTTTTACTCTTTTAGCAATGAGTTTGCATAATGAGAAACCAACAATTAATAAAGTGATAATTACAAATCCCATTAGCCAATAGTTGTTTTTTTCTTTGTTTTCCAGACTGCCATAATATACGAATGCGGCCCAATAATAGGGGGATTTTTTGGCATTTGAGATGTTTTTGTTTTTCAAAAAAGCAAGTTTGGCTTTGGTATTGGCTTCAAAATAAGAGTCATTTTGTTTGATATATTTATAGAAATCACCCATAAAAACAGCTGTGGTATAGTCATTTACTTTCCATAAGGAAAACAATAAATTTTGAGCTCCCGCAAATTGAAAACCTCTAGCAACGCTCATTGCCCCTTCGGATTTGTAAAGTTTGCCAATTCCCGTTTCGCAAGCACTTAATACAACCAGATTGGGGTTGATGTTTAGATGGTAGAGTTCAGAATACAATACTTCTCGATCATAGAATTTAATACTGGCGGGAGTTTCTATATCGCCAGCAGTCGCGTGGGTCGATAAATGCAGAATGGAATAAGCCGAGGCATTATTTTTGAAATTTTGAAATGAGGCAGAATCATTTTCAAAAAAATGCCCTTTAAAACTAGTTTTGATGGATTGTAATTCTCTTTTGGAGTAGGTCAAGGTGTAATTGGTTTTTTCAAAAACAGGAAAAATACCTAAGACCGTTTTTTCTTTTGGAGAAAAGGGTTTGGCATTCAAATAAAAACTAGCCGAATTGTTGTAAGCAATATTGAAATCATGCAGCAAATAATGCATTTTTTCAAAATTGGTGGTGTTGGTTTCTTTGGTAATCAAGGCTTCAAAAGGCAGAAAGTCTAGAACACCATCCGGAATAATAATTAGGTTTTTAAAGGAGGTATTTTGAGGTAAGTGTAACTTATCGTAGGCTATTTTCCCAAAATGATTGTATCCTTTTATATTATTAGTAATAGCATCGGCATCATTAAAATAGGCAATGAATTGCCAAAAATAAACAGAGTAATGCGCATTATTACTAAATGAATTCAATATTATTTTTGGATTTTGTGTGCTACCCAAAGTAAAGTAATACATTTTGTCATAGCCCGAAAAATAGTAAACCATCAAAGCATCATCTGATTCGAGTTTGGAATATAACGTATTTAGATCAATGGGTTTTTCTTCAAAAATTTTGTTTTTAGTTTGAAGTTCTTTTAGCAAAAGCATCGTTTCATTTTGCTTTTTAATGGCTTTATTTATTTTGTATATATTAGCTAATGCTCCTTTTTGTTGCTCTTTCAGGATTTCATTGTTCCAAAATTGCAATTCCTCAATCTTTTGTTTTTCTTTTTTTGAGGCGCTGCTGTTTTTTGAAAGTTCACTTTTTAAAACAGC